>NZ_JADJKT010000027.1:0-167656 GCF_016705895.1 Candidatus Villigracilis affinis
TGAAAGTACCTGTTTGCAAGTAAGATCACATCTAATTTTCGTGAGGAGAATGATTTATGAAAGCAAAATGGTTCAGTTCGATTTTGATTTTGGCACTGCTTGTGATGAGCTTGGTGCCTGCGGCTGGTGCAGCACCCGCGTTTGAAGACTGACGGCCCTATTTTTGCAGGCAAGGGCGATGATAATCTGTCCCATCCCAAGGGGATGCGCAGGCTGCTTGAAAGCCAAAGCGATGGAAGCCCAAATTCAAGGCAAGACCCAGGAAAACCCACGAAGTAGCGCGTGGACAATTTGCCGAACTTGCTTTGGAAAAGAATGATCGTGTCTTTGTAATTATTGCCGAATTTGGCGAGGGTATTCATCCGACTTATGGCGGTGAACCTGGTCCTCTGCATAATGAGATTGCAGAACCCAACCGCGCAGTCGATAATACAACCATTTGGCAGGCCGATTTCAACAAAGAACATTTCGAAGACATGTACTTCAACCAGATGGTTGATTACTATGCCAAACAGTCTTCAGGCCGCTACACGATCAACGGCGATGTCATTGACTGGGTGAAAGTGCCTTATAACGAGGCCGTTATGGTTCAAACCTTTGGGAGCCACCAATGCTCCACAGTCCGGTATTTGATCCGCGACGCCATCAATCAGTGGGTTGCTGATCAAAAGCAGCTGGTATGTCAATTCAAGAGATCTATGATTATCTTGCAACATTCGATGGATGGGATCGTTATGATATTGACGGCGATGGCAATTTTGATGAAGCCGATGGCTATATCGATCATTTCCAAATTGTCCATGCTGGTGTAGGCGAAGAAACTGGCGGCGGCGCCCAGGGCGAACAGGCCATCTGGTCACATCGTTGGTATACCTCTTATCAGGGTATTTGACGTTTGGGGTCCTCCCGGTGCTGAACAAGGCGGAATGGAATTCGGCGGCTTGGCGCTTCCGGCAACGAGGCGGCCCGAACGCAGCTGGGTATGGGTTGGTGACTACACCATTCAACCCGGAAAATGGCGGTTTGGGTGTATTTGCTCACGAATATGCTCACGATCTTGGCTTGCCTGATGAATGTGATACAGCGGGCGGCGCCAACTCCACCCGGCTTCCTGGACGACCGTGTCCAGTGGTTCCTACCTTTGGTGATGGCACGACTGATATTGGTTCCAACCCCAGGATTTCAATGCCTGGGAGAAGTTCCAACTCGGCTGGCTCGACTTTACAATAGCCGAAGAAGGCAAGAAGAGCTCCATTGTCCTCGGACCGGCAGAAACGACCAACCCAACATCCCCAAGGTCTTTTTTGTTGTATTGCCTGATAAGGAAGTAACCGTTCAGTTGGCTCCTCCATACTCGGGCGTTTACTTCTAATAATTCTGGTTCAGGTGATAATCTGGATAACAGTATGACTCGCAGTGTTACATTGCCGGGTGGATCTGTATCCCTCAGTGCCCAGGTCAACTATCAGATCGAACTTGATTGGGATTATGCCTACCTCACCGTGAACGGCGCCCCCGTTGCCAGAAACCTCTCCACAGATGACAATCCGAATGGACAGAATTTTGGCGAGGGTATCACTGGTGATAGCGGTGGAAATTGGGTAACCCTGACTGCCGACCTTTCCGACTACGCCGGTCAGACTGTGAACATTGGATTTAACTATTGGTCCGATGGCGCGGTTGCCGAACTCGGCTTCATGGTCGATGATGTCGCCATTAGTGGACAGCCTCTTGACGATGCCGAAGGTATTGTTGGCTGGACCTTTAACGGATTCAGCATCACCACCGGCACTGAAACCAATTACTACTTCAATGCCTATGTTGGAGAGTACCGCCAATATCAACCTATGATGCTGGTCTTAGACTGGTCCCCACAACTTCGGCTTCCTGGATTCGGCGCCTGATTGGGTTGAACACTATCCATATCAGGATGGTTTTGTTGATCAGCTATTGGGATCCGTCCTACAATGATAATAATACCAGTGAACACCCAGGCGGCGGTTTGATCCGCCGATCGACTCACACCCGGCTGCTTTGATGCGCCCGGTGGAAATCCCTGGACTGCCCGTGTTCGCCTACGACTCCACATTTACCCCCAACAGGACAGATGGCTTCATCCTCCATGTTAATGGTGTGGAATCCCCGATCCCAAGCCAGCCCGGTGTCCGTATATTCAATGACAACCTTCAGTACTGGAATTGGCTCACCCCGCTAGCTGGCGTGATGAACCCGCAGACCGGTACCCAGATCCGCGTTCAGGGTGTCAATGCCTTGGGCTTCATGCAGATACAGGTGAAAGCGCCTTAATTCTGCTTGATATAAGATAAGAAGTTTTAGATATGCTTCTGCCGCAGACATCCTGCGGCAGAAGTTTTTTATGAGGGCGGGGGGAATATTTCATCTGGGGGGTGGATGCGGCACAACACAACTGTTTTTTCGTTATCGGTATGATAAGAGAACGATTTTCCATCCGCTTCAAATAGGATTTGAAAGCCAGGTTTCCACCTCGGCATAAACGATACCTGCCTGCGGACATCCCAGACCGGCATCCAGCCAGACCATGGGTTCCACTGAGAAGAGGTGGATTTTGTCTTCGCTGATCTTGAATTTTCGTGCAAGGCTTTCCTTTGCCAGATTTACCATTATTTGAGCTTGCGGACTTACAGTTGGAGATTCGTCAGACATGTCGATACCTTCCTCCTGATCAAGTGTGGGGATTGGTGTGAAATCTGTTGCGGGTATTTCCGTATTTTCTGCGGGGCTTGCCATGGATTGGCACCCCGCAAGAAATAGAAGGCTGCACGTAATGAATAGGGCGAATTGTATTTTCAAGGCTGTCTCCATTTATTTTAAGGACGATTTCCGTAAACAAAAAGTTCACTTATTTCTAACACAATTTCTACCATTCACCGATATTTTTTTTATATGCCGTCGCTAAAATCAGTCTAATTCAATGTTTCGTAAAAGGAGATATAAAAAATGACATTCTATATTCAACCCCACCAATTCCGTCGTATGGCCCGCCGCCTGGCTGAACAGCCCCAACAGCGTGCGCTTGGCGTAAATATCCGTGAGCAGGACGATGCCTATGTGCTTTCGGCGCTCGTCCCCGGCCTGAAGGCGGAAGACCTGAACATTCAGATTCTCGAAAATGTGGTGAGCATCGAAGGGAGTTATCAGGATGCAGACGGTGAATACCTGCTGAATGAACTTCCTAGCGGTTCCTTCCGTCGCGCACTGCGATTACCCACAGAGGTGGAAGCTGATAAGGTCGAGGCGAAGATCGCCGATGGGGTGTTGACCCTGAACCTGCCAAAGGCTGAAACTGCCCGACCGAAGAAGATCAACATTTCCCTCAATTAGATCGATCAATTTTGAAAAAAGAGACGCGCTGAAATGCGTGTCTCTTTGCATTTAAGCCTGTTTCTGCCAGCCTGTTTTCATAAAATAAACCAGTATAATTCGTGCATTCTTAATTTCTGGAGTTACCCCGTGCGTGTTAAAAATTTCTTCTTTATGATCCTCATTGTTGTGATATTGAGCGCTTGTGGAGGTTCTGCAACAGAGATTGCCGGCCCCACAGCCGTGCCGACTCACACACCGGTGCCAACGGCTACAATGATTCCAACTCCATCCACACCGCTGGCGATTCTGGTTTTGCCCGCAGACATGGATAAGACTACATCTGACCTGTATCAAAAAACTGTCTACGATCTTGCGCAGCAATCTGGTTTCCGTTTTCAGGTGCGTAACACTCTTACTCCCGTTGACCTTGCCGACCCGACCTTGAAAGTGGTCATCGCGTTGCCGCCCGACCCCGGAGTTGCCACCCTTGCTCCCTCTGCTCCGGACGTACAGTTTTTGGCAGTAAACATTCCCGACCTTGCGGCAGGCGGCAATCTAAGTGTCCTCGCCGGGGATTCGCAGGTGGAGTTGCCAGCCTTCATGGCGGGCTATGTTGGTGCAATGCTCTCGGATGAATATCACATTGGCATGGTGATCCCGCAGGGTGATCTCGATGCGCAGCGTGCCGCAGTTGCTTTCAAGAATGGCATGGCCTACTACTGCGGTTTGTGTAAAACATTTTATATTTCCGAGATTGTCTATCCAACTTATGTCGAAGTTCCTCCCGATGAAGACCCTGCCCGCTATGGCGGCTACGCAAACGTGCTCATCAATGACCGAAAGGTTTACGCGCTCTACATCTACCCGACTCTGGCAAATGCCGACCTGCTCTCCTACATCGGCACACAGGGCGTGATGCTGATCGGCACATCCATGCCCGAAACACGCCCTGGCGGCTGGGTGATGACCATTCGTCCGGATACCATCAAGGCGATTCAGACCGCCTGGCCGAGTTTGATCGCCGGGCAGGGAGGAATCAACGTTCAATCCCCGCTGGGAATTGCGGATGTGGACCCAAGCCTACTCACCCCGGGAAAACTCCGCCTCGCCCAGGAGACCCTCGAGAGTTTGCTGGCAGGCAGAATACTCACCGGGAACCCTTAATGAAGAAAGCGTTTCCGATAAAGGCAGCACATTTTATTGACGACTCGTATATCTTCATGGTATTATTCGCCCGCTAAAAACCAGCCGCAAGAAGGCTGGATTTGTTTGATGAATCATGAGGAGTAGCATATCAGTACTAATGAATTTCGAGTGAACGAAGGCATCCGCGTCGCGGAAGTTCGCCTGATCGGGCCGGATGGCGGCAATGTCGGTGTTGTGCCGATTCGCCAGGCTTTGCAGATTGCCCGCGATGCCGAGATGGACCTTGTTGAGGTCTCGCCCGGTGCCACACCGCCTGTTTGCCGCGTAATGGATTTTGGAAAGTTCATTTACGAAAAGGCAAAGAAGGAACGTGAGGCAAAGAAATCTCAGACCAAGATCGAGGTTAAGGAAATTCGTTTGCGCCCGAAGACCAATGGAGCCCATCGTGGCTTCAAAGTGGACGATGCCCGCCGCTGGCTTGGACAAGGCCATAAGGTGAGGGTCACCGTCAAGTTCCGTGGCCGCGAAATGGATTATCCTGAGATCGCACTCGAAGATTTGCGGGAGATCGTTCAAGACCTCGTTGACGTGGCTGTCGTTGAGGTTCCACCGCAAATGGAAGGCCGTACGATGCTCGTGGTTTTGGCTCCCGCTAAAGGCGCCGTGAAGAAAAAAGAAAAGAGCGAACAGGCCGAAGTCAAGACAGAAGCGGAAGCCTGAGACTTGTAAGTCCCCCTAAGATGTTGATCGTCCGCGGGCGTGATAAAATGTCCCGCGGTTTATTTTGTCTGAAAGGAGTATCCCAGCAATGCCTCGCAAAGCAAAACAGTCTGGAAAAATCAAGCTGAAGACCCACAAAGCGACATCTAAAAGATTTCGCTTGACTGGTTCCGGCATACTTGTGCGCACCAAAGGCGGTAAGAGCCATTTACGCCGCCGTACTTCGGATCGCACCAAGGCGTTATTGAGCGAGATGGTGGTCGTTAAAGGCCGCAAGTTCATCAAGCGCATCAAACGCCTTGCCCCTCACATGGAATAATCAATATTCCGGGTCGTCGTCAATTTTTATTTGCGGCTTTCGGGTGTATGCAACTGGTGTAACCCACCGACGCCCGCGAGTTTGCAGGAGGTAAAAGTAACATGCGCGTAAAAGGAGGCCCGCAAGGGCATCTACGTCACAAGAAAGTTTTGAAGATCACAAAGGGCCAGCGTGGCTCGAAGAGCACATTATTCAAGCGTGCGAACGAGGCCATGCTCAAGAGCCTTTGGTACGCCACCCGTGATCGCCGCGTGCGCAAACGCGATCTTCGCAAGTTGTGGATCGCCCGTATCAACGCCGCGGCCCGCTTGAACGGAACCACATACAGCAAGTTGGTTTCAGCACTCAAGAAGGCGAACATTGAACTCAATCGCAAGATGCTGGCCGACATCGCAGTACGCAACCCGCAAGCCTTCGCATCTGTTGTAGCGAAAACAAAGTAAATTTTATATGTAGGGACACAGCAGCGCTGTGTCCCTACAATGTTTAACGGGGGTAAAATATCTGCATGAACACCGTTTTAATCGAGCGCACACTTCCCACCGGCCAGACCCTGCAGATCGTTCAGGGTGATATCACGCTCGAAGCTGTGGATGCCATTGTTAATGCCGCGAATGAACATCTTGCACATGGTGGTGGCGTGGCGTGGGCGATCGTGCGGCGCGGCGGGGAAGTGATTCAGCAGGAAAGCGACAAGTGGATCAAGCAGCACGGACTCGTTTCGCACGCGCATCCAGCCTGGACCTTGGGCGGGGCACTGCCTGCGAAATACGTGATCCACGCCGTAGGCCCGGTCTGGGGGGATGGCGACGAGGATAAAAAATTATCTGCTGCAGTGACAGGTTCATTAAGAGTGGCAGATGAATTGAAGTGTTCATCCATATCCATGCCCGCCATTTCAACTGGAATATTTGGGTTTCCTAAAGATCGCGCGGCAGGAATCATTCTTAGTTCAGTTGATCAATATTTTGCTAAAGTTCAAGAATCAGGCATTCGACAAATCAGGATCGTTTTGTTCGATGTATCAAGCTTGCAGGTGTTTGTGAAGGTCTGGCAGAAATATATATCAAAGAATAATAAAACGACACTTGCTGATTGGATTGACGGGATTGACGAACTCTTTTCATAATTTTTTCAATGATCACATCCAACCATAATCCCAGAATAAAATTTGTCCGCGCCTTGCAGGGACGTGCCCGCGAACGCCGCGATGCAGGCGCATTTGTGGTGGAAGGGGTGCGTCTGGTGGAAGAGGCGGCAAATAGTAATTGGGGATTTCAATTTGCCTTGTATGATGAGACGTTAAACGAGCGGGGCAGGGTTCAGGTTGAGAACTTGAAATCACGCGGAGTGGATGTGGAAGAGGTTTCGGCCAGCGTGATGAAATCTCTGAGTGAAACCGAAACACCGCAGGGTATTCTGGCTGTCCTTGCTTTATCTGAACTGCCGATTCCAAACAATCCGAATTTCATCCTCATTCCAGATCAGGTCCGTGACCCGGGGAATCTTGGCACCCTTTTGCGGACCGCAGCTGCGGCGGGCGTGCAGGCTGTGTTGATCCCACCTGATACGACCGATGCATTTGCGCCGAAGGTGCTCCGCTCGGGGATGGGGGCGCATTTCAGGCTGCCGATCGTTTCTAAAAGTTGGGAAGAAATTGAACAGGTTGTGAAGTCCTCGGGTTTGCAGATGTTGATCGCAGACATGGGCGGTAGTTCATGCTGGGAAACAGACCTGCGTCAGCCATTGGCATTGATCATCGGTAGTGAAGCCGAAGGCGCAAGCGAGGCCGCAAGAAAGCTGGCAACCCAGCGAATTAGTGTTCCCATGTCCGGGATGATGGAGTCGTTGAATGCCGGCGTGGCAGGGAGTGTGTTGATGTTTGAGGTGGTACGGCAGAGGAAAACAGAGAGACTATGAAAATTCGATCCATTACTTATTTTTGCAATCCCCAAAATCCATTTGATGAAAAAATCCTGCGCAGTGCAGGAGATTTTTTATCAAAGGCGAAATCTGCTTTCGAGGCGGGCGGCTATGAAGTGCAGACTACGCGATTGGCGACGACGCCATTTCCGAATCTGCTGAATGGCAGGGTAGGAGAATTGCCTGTCATCGCGCAGAACTTGGCCAATCTTCTGCCGCAAATTGGAATCGCTTATGCTTCGCTTGGCCCGGCATTGATCGAATTCCCTGAAAGTTATGCTGTGATCCCCGATGCAATCGCCGCTTCTGAAAATATCTTTTTCAGCGGCGTGATGGCAGATCGGAAAAACGGCATTTCGATGCAGGCAGTCAAAGCCTGTGCGGATGTGATTCAACGGTCAGCGACGATCGAGGCGAATGGATTTGCCAATTTGCGGTTTGCCGCACTGGCAAATGTCCGCGCGGGGGCGCCGTTTTTCCCTGCGGCGTATCACGATGCGGACGTGCCTGCGTTCGCAATTGCGGTGGAGTCTGCCGATGTGGCGGTGGATGCTTTTGCGGGGCAATCAGATTTCGGCGAAGGGCGAAGCGCTCTTATTGCGGAGATTCAAAGGCACGGTCAGGCCATCGCCCGAATCGCGAAATCTGAACTTTCGAGCACTCGTTTTCTCGGAATTGATTTTTCGCTTGCGCCGTTTCCCGATGACGCGCATTCGCTGGGCAATGCGGTTGAAAAAATGGGCGTGCCGAAAATTGGTTTGCATGGTTCACTTGCGGCGGCAGCGATTCTCACGGAAGCCATCGAACGAGCAGATTTTCCGCACACGGGTTTCAGCGGATTCATGCAGCCTGTGCTGGAGGATTCCGTGCTGGCCCGCCGCGCTGCGGAAGGCACACTGACGATCAAAGATGCGCTGCTTTACTCGGCGGTGTGCGGCACGGGGCTCGATACGGTGCCGCTGCCCGGGGATGTGACGGCGGATGAAATGTCGCCGCTGTTGCTCGATCTGTGTGCGCTGGCGCTGCGATTGGACAAGCCGCTCACTGCGCGGCTGATGCCTGTTCCCGGTAAACGGGCAGGGGATGCCACTGAATTTGATTTCGGCTTCTTCGCCAACAGCAAGGTGATGAAATTGGATTCGGCTCCATTGAACCTGCCAATTTCGGCGAGTCAGAATATTCACTTGAACGCGCGCAAGCATGAATCCGCTGGATGAAATTTCGTTTGCCCGATTGCTTTGGTTTGTGCCCTTTCTTCTGGCAATTCACAACTTTGAAGAAGCGCCTTTCATGGAGAAATGGTCGAAGGAGTTGCCGTTACCGATCCATCCTGCGGTATCCACACAGCAATTCGTTTGGGCTGTGACCTTGCTGACCGCGGCAGGTTTTGCCGTTACATACTTTGGACTTACTACAACAAAACAGCCCATCGGTGTATGGGCTGTTCTTGAAATTCAGATGATTATGTTGGTGAATGCGATTGTGCCGCACCTTGTTGCTTCTCTTCGTTTTCAGAAATACAACCCCGGTGTTGTTACCGCTTTGTTTTTGAATATCCCTTTTTCCGTTTACCTTTTTCAGCGTGCCATGCAGGTGGGGACGATGTCGTGGGGCGTTTTCTGTGTTTTGCTGGCGATTGCGCCATTTGCTGCTATCGTACTGATTCTTGTCTCGCTTCAATTCGGGAAATGGGTTTCCCGAAATTAAACCCGCCAGTATTCCCCTCCCCCGCCTTCGCGTTTCATCAAACCAGCGCCGACGAGTTCACGCCTGAGGCTGGCCGTGTCTTCATGATATTGGACGAGGATCTCGTTCACTTTTTTCTCACTGTAGCGTTTATCTAATTCAAAAGCCTTGACCACGTAACGGAGGATGGCATCCAGCTTTTTCTTTTGGGCAGGGATGGTCTTGAGACTGCCGTCTTTGCGGACATAGTCTTTGACCACTTTGTTATCGTAGGCATCGGCGTCAACGCTTGCGACGGAAGCGGCGAGATTTTCCTGTGAGAACAGGCTTTTGGATTTGTTTTCCAGCGCTTTTTCATCGAGTTGATAGACGTTGTAGTAGCTATCCGCTTTTGCGCTGACAAGGCCGACCTGTGCCAGTTTGGCGAGGTGATGCGACACCGTAGATGGTTTGATCTCCAACAGGGCGGCGAGTTCCTCCACGCTGTAGGGCTTCTGCGCCAACAAGCCGACAATCTTCAGGCGGTTTGCATCGGCAAGGGCTTTGAAGAAGGTGACAAGTTCTTCGCTCATGGTTTTCTCCAGAGTAAGTCGAAATGAATTCAGACTTACTTCACCCTCCAATATCTTGAACCGTCGCTTTTACGGGCGAGCATACCGGCTTCCACCAGTTCACGGCGCAGGCTTGCTGTATCTTCGTTGAAACGTCTGATAATGGTGTTGACTTCTTTCTCTGTATAGTTCGCATCGAACTCAAAGAATTGGACAAGGTACTTCAACACTACTTGCAAATTTGGCTGGGGCGGGATCAGCCTGATGCCGCCATCGCGGGTCAAAAAGGCCTTGAGCAACTTCCTGGATTTATCGTCAAAATCCGATGGAATTTTAAAGGATGGAACTTCCTGCGCGAGTTTATCGCGCGCCATGGTTGCCAGCTTGTCATCGTTCAAGGTGTAGGATTCTCCGCTTTGCAGAATCGCACCGACGTGTTCAAGGTAGGCGAGGTGGTTCAGTGCTTCCTTGGGGGAGAGGTCGAGTCGAGATGCGATCTCTGTGCGGGAAAGTGAGGTTTGCGAAAGCAGGCCGATGATTCTCAGCCGATTTGGGTTGGACATGGCTTTTACAAAATCGAGCATTTCAGGGTTGGTTTCCATATTTTACATCCGTAAATCTAATTAGATAACTATCTAATTAGATTTTAGCGAAGGATTTGGGTTTTGTCAACTGGTTTTATGAAAATAAAGATGCCCTGTTGAATTTTTCACAGGGCATCTTGTTATTCGCTGCTTGGATCGCCAAGGTCTGGCAGGGCAGATTCGATCTCTTCCGGGGTCTGGCCCGCCTCCAGCCTATCCACCACTTCGTTGAATTCGTTTGGAATGTCCTCACCCATGTCATTGCCCATTTTTTTCATCATACGTGCAAGGGCTTTGGGGTCATCGCCGACATCTTCCATGCCTGCCAGTCCGTCGGTGGCGGTCTCGATTCGGCTTGACTCCGATTTGGCGATCCGCACCTTCGTTATACGGCGGCGGACGTTTTCGCTGTTGCAGTGTATGCAGTGGACGGTTTTTTTCCCGTACTCGCTGAAGGTTAGGAATACTTCGAAACGTTCTTCGCATTTGTTGCAGATAAAATCATAAGTGGGCATGAATATATTTTACTGTGAATCAGGCCAAAGGTCCGATGGGAGGCGGGTGTCTCTTTGGTACAATACCCCCATGCCTACTTCCTTCGAACTCCGCAAACCCAATCCACTTTAATTGTCATCTCCGCCCGTCCGGTGTTGGCAAGGATTCCATCGTGCAGCGCATGAAAGAGCGCGGCTTTCCATTTCATTTTGTGGTCACAGCCACAACACGCGACAAACGTGAAAACGAAACGAACGGCAAGGACTACTGGTTTGTTTCGAAGGATGAATTTGCGCGCATGATCGATGAGAACGAATTGATCGAATATGCGATCGTGTATGGCGATTACAAGGGCATTCCCAAATGGGAGGTTCGCGAAGCACTTGCCAGCGGACAGGACGTGGTAATGCGCATCGATGTGCAGGGCGCCGAATCGGTGCGGAAGCTTGCACCCGAGGCATTGCTGATCTTTATCACCTGCGAAGGCGAAGATGAACTCGAACGGCGCCTGCGGGAGCGAAAGACCGAGACAGCGGATTCACTTTCCCTACGCATTGCGACGGCGCGCAAGGAACTCCAGCGTATTGGATCTTTTGATTACGTGATCGTCAATGAAGATTTTCATCTGGATGATACTGTGGATAAGGTGCGGGCTGTGATCTCCGCCGAACATTTACGCGTGCAACAACGCAAGGTGACTTTATGATCGAAAACCCCGCATCGCCTCCGACCGATGTGCCTGATTCTCAACCTCAGGCAGTAAGTGTGCGTTTGCCTTTAATCCCACCAACAGTGACGTATGTCATCCTCGGATTTACTGTGTTCGTTTATATTTTGCAAATGTTGAGCGTAGCCATTTTTGGATATGCGGTTTACCAAATTGACTGGCTCGAAGTGTATGGAGCAAGGTTTAATGAGGCGATCCGCATGGGCGAATTATGGCGTTTTATCACCCCTGTATTTTTGCACGGCTCATTACCCCACATTTTTTTTAATATGTATGCACTGCTGTCCATTGGATCGTTTTTGGAACGTCATTTTGGACACGGCAGGTTTGCTTTGTTGTATTTCCTTGGAGCGTTTGCGGGAAATGTGTTTTCCTTTTTGCTGACCGGTGAAAACGGATATTCGGTTGGTGCCTCCACTGCGGTGTTTGGATTGATCGCCGCCGAGGTGATCTTCTTTTACCAAAACCGTAAATTGTTTGGCGGCCAGGCCCGTCGGGCGATCAGCAATGCGGTGTTCATTATTGCAGTGAATCTGTTCATAGGCCTGACGCCGGGAATCGATAACTGGGGACATGTAGGCGGACTTCTCGGCGGTGCGATCTTCACCTGGTTCGCTGGCCCGTTTTGGATGGTGACCGGAATGGCCCCGGACCTTCGCTTGCAGGATCAGCGCGAGATGCGCGAGATCATTTTAGGGGCAAGTGCGGTGTGCCTCATTTTCGGCGCTTTGGGAATTTGGGGAATGTTTTAGGGCTTTTGCCATTAACAAAAAACGCGGCCAAATGCTGGCCGCGTTTTAATTTTCAACTGTATTGTTAGCTTGTGTGAGCCAATCTTGGGTCAAGTGCGTCGCGCAGGCCATCGCCCAACAGATTGAAGGCCAGTACGGTCAACATGATTGCCAGACCAGGATAAAACACGAGGTGCGGAGCGGTAAATACCTGATTACGTTCCGCTCCAAGCATGGAGCCCCATTCAGGTGTGGGGGGCTGAGCACCAAGCCCGAGGAAGGAGAGAGCGGCGGCATCCAAAATCGCGGAGGCGATTCCCAATGTGCCTTGCACGATCAACGGGGTCAATGCGTTCGGCAAAATCCGCTTGAAAAGGATTTCAAAGGTGTTCCCGCCAAGCGCGCGCGTGGCTGAGACATAGTCCATTTCACGGACGGAGAGTACACTTCCGCGTACAACACGCGCATAAGCAGGGATGGATACAATGCCGATGGCGAGCAGGGCATTGATCAAGCCCGGACCGATCACGGTTACGATTGCAATGGCAAGCAACAGCGATGGGAATGCCAGCAGCACATCCATCACGCGCATAATGACGTTATCGATCCAGCCGCCAAAGTAGCCGCCCAGCGCGCCGAGAACGGTTCCGATGATGATCGCAAATGTCACTGTGGAGAAACCGATCATCAGGCTCAAACGGGCGCCATAAAGCATGCGGCTGAATTCATCTCGCAGGTTACCGTCCGTGCCCATGATGTGTTGCGGCTGGTCTTTGGGACAGCCCAGAGCATAAATACACGGGGAGGAACGTTTTTCAACCTTCTGTGGCGGATCAGCATCCAGCATGGAAAGGGTCGGGCTGTACGGGGCCAGCCACTGCGCAGTTAGCGCAATCAGGATCAGGATCGCGAGAATAACCATGCCTACAACAGATGACTTGCGACGCAGCAATCTGCGGCGGGTGATCTGCCAGAGACTGACCGAGTCAAGTGAGAGTGCTTCAGCGTCCAGTTTTTTAGGGGAAACGGTTTGGGTTGTCATGGTCAGTTCCTAATCCAGGCGAATGCGGGGATCGAGATATGCATACGAAACATCCACGATCAAATTCAAAACAACGAAGAAAATTGCAATAACGACGGTAAATCCCTGTACGATGCCGTAATCACGAGCTGTGATTCCATCGTAAAGGATGCGGCCGACGCCGGATAAATTGAAAACGGTTTCGGTCAGCACTGCGCCGCCCAGCAAACCACCGAGCGACAGACCGATGACCGTGGCCAGTGGCAGCAAAGCGTTGCGGAAGGCATGCTTTAAGACCACTGAACGCCTCGACAGGCCTTTTGCACGTGCTGTGCGGATGTAGTCCTGTCCGAGCACTTCGAGCATGGCAGAGCGAGTCATACGGGCAATGAGTGCCATGGGGATCGTGCTCAGCGCAAAGCCGGGAGGATCAAGTGCGTGACTGCGTCTTTCAGAACTTCCCAATTAGCAGAAAGTATGGAGTTGAAAACGTTCATGCGGCTGATAAAGTCCGCAAGTGTGTAGGAAAAAGTGCCTTCAGTGACCTGCATCCCCCATATTTCATAGAACGGGACCGTGATCAATCCTGCGCTTAAGCGCCCCGAGGGCGGTAATTGAAAGATAGTGCCCTTCAAAGTGAGCGAGAAAATGTAGGCGAGCATCAATCCCAGCCAAAAAACCGGCATGGATACGCCGACATTGGCCCATAACATGGTTACCACATCCACCCAAGAGTTGTGGCGAACCGCCGCAATCACACCCAACGGAATGCCGACAAGGACGCTGAATAACAGTGCCGCAAGACTTAATTCAAAGGTGATCGGCAGGCGTTCTATCAACAATTCGGTAATAGGTTTGGAATATCGGAAGGAATTTCCAAAATCACCGTGGGCAATTTCGTTGATATAAACCCCGAACTGGATCGGTATCGGCCTGTCCAGGCCGTGGCGGTGATTGAATTCATCACAGACCACTTTGGTGGCTTTCTCTCCCAACATTGCACGACATGGGTCGCCAGGGATGAGGCGCGCCAATGCAAATGTGGCGAACAAAATGCCAAATAATACCGGAATGCTGAGAACAAGACGTCGAAGAATATAAGTGACCATGATAATTTTGGGAGACCCCCGACATTTCTGCCGGGGGTCTAATAGACTTACCTAGGTTCTAATTATTGAGCGGGGGGAGCGTTCAGGAAGGATCCGAAGAGGCCGCTCCAGTAGGAGAATGCACCGGTGTTGCCGGTGTGCAGCGGATTGGCTGCATCCCACTGAACAGAGAGGGAGGCCACAACATCGTTCGCATCGAGGGAGGAACCATCGTGGAACATGACGCCCTGGCGCAGGTGGAAGGTCCACTCGGTCAGGTCGGCATTGACATCGTAGGACTCAGCCAAAGCAGGTTCAACAGCGGTGCCGCCGGTTTCGTAAGCAAGCAGCGACTGGGTGACCTGTTCACAGGCGCGGAGTGATTCACCATCGGTTTCATCAGCGCAGTAAAGCGAGATCGGTTCAGCATTCTGCATCCATACGAAGGTATCGGTGCCATTGTTCATGACAGAGAATTCTTCGTTGCCAAGTGGGCTGGCGAAAGCGCCTTCAACAGAGGCCTTGAAGGCCAAAGCGGAACCACCGTGGGCAACAGGGATCATCGGCACGTGGGTGCGAATGGCGTTGTTGGCGGCTTCGTAGAACGGAGCGCGTTCAGCATCAGAAGCGAGCTGGGCACCGCTATCCAACGCAGAGGTGATATCTTCGAACTTGTCGCCGAACTGCTTGGAAGCGCCAGCGCCGAAGTGGTAGCCAAGGAAGTTGGTCTGGTCAGGATAGTCAGCACCCCAGCCCAGCATGTACAGGCCTTGCAGCTGACCAGCGTCAGCCGCGGCGAGGAAGGCACCAGATTCCATCACTTCGATGTTGAGGGTGATGTTTAGGTTTTCTTTCAACTGAGCCTGAAGGTCCTGAGCCACAACGTTCGGGTCAGGCAGGTAACCGCGGACAACGTCACGATAGTTCAAGACGGTTTCGAAACCATCCGGGTAGCCAGCTTCGGCCAAAAGGGCCTTGGCGGCAGCGGCATCGAATCCGTACCACTCATCACCCACGCAGCCATTCGGGATGGAGCAGGGGGTGAAGTGAGAGGCAACTTCAGAACCAGCAGGGTAGAAATTATCTACGATACGGTTGCGGTCGATGCCCATGGCGATGGCCTGGCGTACTTTCTCGTTGGCCAATGGGTTTGTAGTGTTGTCGAAGCCTTCAACCTGGGGATTGTTGTTGAAGCCGATGTACATGATGTTGAGGGCCGGGCGATTGAACAGCGCGAGGTTGGAATCACCCTCGACTACGGCGAAATCATCGGGACCAACATTGTCGATGCCATCAACGGTGCCAGACTGGAGTTCCAGGAGGCGCTGGGCAGATTCAGTACCCCACTTGAAGACGAGGGTTTCTGCGCCGGAGAATTCACCCCAATAGTTGGGGTTGGCTTTGAAGACCAACTGGTTGCCGCGTTCCCAGGATTCAACCATGTAGGGACCGGTACCGATGGGCTTCTCGAGCAAATCACCATTGCCGCCAGTGGCTTCGAGATACTCAGCAGGCTGGATGGCGAATGAGGTGAAGGCGATCTTGGATGGGAAAGCAGGATCGGGCACGCAGAGGGTGACCTTGACGGTGAATTCGTCAACTGCTTCGATGGACTTGAATTCGCCGCCGTAATCACAATCGGGGGATTCGACCATCATGCCTTCGTAAGCCGCAGGGGCTTCGGTGGCAGCAGGCGCCTCGGTTGCCGCAGGGGCTTCCGTGGCAGGCGCTTCAGTTGCGGGGGCTTCAGTAGCCGCTCCGCCGCCGCAGGCCGCAAGCATCAAACTCGCAAGCACTACAAGCGAAAGCAAAACAGAAAGGTTTCGTTTCACGTTTCTCCTCCTTAAGAGAATAAGTGGATTATGGAGTAGAGGAAATCAATTTCCTATTACATACTCCTGACGCGCAAATTATACAACAAAAGTAACTTACAAGACAGAAAACGGGCGACCCGCACCATACAACCCTACTGTAGAAGGGTCTTGCGGCCATATGCCGGCAATCTTTTCCCCGCATTTTGGGCATTTTCCATCCCCACTGATCTCATAAGAGCGGACGACGTACCCGCTTCTTTTCACAAGCCGATAATTGCACTGCGGACAATGGGTATCTTCATACTCCCCGACATTGCCCGGCAAATTCCCCGCGTAGACGTATCTCAAACCTGCCTCGCGGCCGATCTCGGCGGCGCGTAGAAGCGTATTGCTATCTGTGTTGTTTGGCTCGGTCATTTTGTAATCTTTGTGGAAGGCGGTCACATGCCAGGGAATATCAACGGAAAGCCCGGCGAGGAAACGCGCCGCTTCCCACAACTCTTCATTTGAATCGTTGAATCCCGGAATGACCAGCGTCACCACCTCGACCCACAACCCCATTTCACGCGCGCGTTGGATTCCATCGAGGGTATGTTGCAATGTGCCGCCAAGTTTGCGATATCCTTTATCACTCATGCATTTCAGGTCGATCTTGTATGCATCCAGATACGGAGCGATGTATTTCATCACCTCGGGAGTGTTATTCCCATTGGAGACATAGGCGCACATCAGCCCGTTTGCCTTGGCAGCTTTGAAAATATCAACTGCCCATTCACTGGTAATAAGCGGCTCGTTATATGAAGAGACCACTACTGAAGCGTTGGCGCGCCGTGCATGCTCCACAATTTTTTGTGGGGATATCTCGTTAATGAATTGCGCCGAAACATCCGAAGCCGGGTCACGCATGGCTTGCGAAGTCAGCCAGTTTTGACAGTATCCGCAGTGATAGTCGCAGCCGAGCATGCCGAAGGTAAGTGCATGGGCACCGGGCATCACATGTGAAAAAGGTTTCTTTTCGATCGGGTCGCTTTGCAATGCCGCCACATATCCGTGCGGCACAAATAATTTTCCGCCCTTATTAAATCGTACCTGACAAATTCCGCGTTTGCCTTCGCGGATCAAACATCGATGTCCACAGGCATAACAACGCACATCGCCGCCTTCCAGCGATTCGTACAGTGTGCCTTCAATGGTTAAACTGTCCAGCCGTTTTGCCAGTGAACTCATTATAATCAGCCTATGTTAACTGTCGTTATTCAAGCAGGCGGAATGTCTTCCCGCATGGGTGAGGATAAGGCGCTTAAACCCTTTTTGGGGCGCCCGCTCATTCAACGTGTGATCGACCGACTTGCGCCGATCGCAGATGAAATGATTGTAACGACGAATCGCCCGGATGAATATGCATTCCTTAATCTCCGCCTCGTAGCGGACCTCAAGCCGGGGCGCGGCGCCTTGGGCGGACTCTACACTGCGATTGCATCTGCCACTTCTTCGCATGTGGCTGTGGTGGCTTGTGACATGCCCTTCGCCAGTGAAATGTTTTTCGAAGGCGCGCGCAGACTCATGGTCGAGGAGGATGCGGATGTTGTCATCGCAAAAACGGACGAAGGCTATGAACCGTTCCATGCCTTGTATCGCCGTGAAGCCTGCCAGTCAGCCATTGAAGCGGCGATCGAAGCCGATCAATGGAAGGTGATCTCCTGGTTTTCAAAAGTCAGAGTGCGTGAATTAACTCCGCAGGAAGTGAATGTGTTCGATCCTGTCGGGTTGTGTTTTTGGAACCTGAATACACCGGAAGAATTTGCAGAAGCGGAGAAGCGCGCTAGCGGGTGATTAACACCGGACACGGTGCGTGCGAAACAACTTTTTGACTTGTGCTTCCCAGCAGCAAACCAGCCAGTTTACCCAACCCACGTGACCCCATCACAATGACATTGCTTTTGCGCGTGTTTGCCACATCGATGATGGCTTCGGCGGCCGATCCCTCGATCAGCTCGGTGTGGATCTCACAAGGGATTTTACCGATGGCTTCGATGGTTTTTTGCAAGACCGCCTTTGCCTCTTCCATACGGGCGTCGATGGCGATCTGCATGTTTGGCTCACCAAAGTAGGGCGGGATCATATCGTAGGCGACTACAACACGAAGTTCTTTTGCGTTTGGGTTGCGCGCCAGTTCTGCGGCAATTTGTGTGGCATGCAGGGCGTGATCTGATCCATCCGCCGCCAAAAGAATCTTTTCAAACATGTTGTCTCCTTTATTTGTGGGTTAAATTCAGTATACAATCTTTGTATCTGATTTTCATTAAAGAAAAAATCTGCGCAAACTGCGCAGAAATGAAAGCCCGCCGACAAATCCCCACAACGATGTGAAATAGATTATGTGTTCTCCAATGTTGCGATGAACTCACCCGCAGTCGCAGGACGGTTTTCAGGTTTTTTGGCCATGGCCTGTTGAATGCTGTGAGCCACATTACGAGGCAGATCGCGGACCAGTGCGCGGGCGTCCGGCGGAGGCGCATTCAAATGGGCGAGCAGAAGCGCGCCTGTGCTGGGATGTTCGAACGGCAGGGTGCCGGTGATCATTTGGTAGGTCATTACCCCGAGGGCGTAAATATCGGCGCGGCTATCCACTTCGGCGGAGGCTTGGATCTGCTCGGGGGCGATGTAATCGAGGGTACCGAGCATGTTGGTGTTGGTCATCAATGTTTGCGAATCGATGATCTTGGCGATGCCGAAATCGGTCAACACCACCCGCGCCGGGATCGTGGACGAATCCAACATGACATTCGACGGTTTAATATCACGGTGGACAAGCCCGTTTTTGTGGGCATAATCCAAAGCGTCGGCCACGCCCCGCAAAATGGAAATGGTCTTGGGGAGTGTGATCTGCTTTTCCTGTTTGATCAGGTTGTTCAGGTCGGGACCGGAGAGATGCTCCATGACAATGTGATAGATGCCGTTTTCATCCCCAAAATCAATGATGTTCACAATGTTCGGATGCTCAAGCCTCGAAATGATCTCCGCTTCACGCATAAAGCGCTTGCGGAATGAATCATCATCGGCCAGGGCGGCGCGTAAAACCTTGATGGCCACCGACTTGTTCCTTGATGGGCTGGTCGCGCGGTAGACCTCCGCCATGCCGCCGCGCCCGATCAACTTCAAATCATAGTATGAAGATATCTTGGGAGCCGTGGAGGATGCATCCGGGGCGATGAGAACATCGGATGGTGTTTTCTGGTAATCGATCTCGATGTGATAGAAGAAGCGGTCTACAAATCGCTGTAGTTTTTTTCGTGCTGGCTGGAATAACGCACCTGCAGAAACAGAGAAGATGGTCGCTGCAACCAAAGATTGATCTCCCTGATTGAAGTTTTTGAAGACCAGCGAGATCAATGCCAGCATCACCGCAAAAGTAAGCCCCAGCGCGAGAGTTAGGGTGCCGTAGACCAGCGAACGGTTGATGATGAGGTCAATGTTGAATAATTTTGTCTGCGCGATGGAAATGGAAATGGAGAGCGGAAGCATCAGAAACAGGAAAATGCTCAGCAATCGGGAAACGAGCAGGACGGCTGTCATTGCCAGTGAGGATTCTGCGGGTTCGGGCAAGAAGGACAGGCCCACCTGAAAGATGATGAACCAGAGAAAAGGTCCCAGGGTTCCGATGAACACCCAGCGGATCTGCTGTTTGTGGGCCAGTGTTGCCCGTCGAAAATAGCGGTGGATGAGGGTGAAAAAACCGACCAGATACCAGGATGTTGTGATTAACAAATAGCTTTGCCCGAGCTTATCCCAAAAGAAGGGTGCGTTGGGAAAGAGATAAATTCCCAGCATCATGATCACCAGCGGCGGAACCGCGAATCGAAGCCAGCGGGGCGTGAACTTTCCGTCCGGGAAAAGCATGGTGAACAGGACGATGCCGATATCTCCCATGGCCAGCAGCAAACCACCCGCGAATTCCGTGCCCGGTTGCAGTGCGATCATGTTTGCCAGGTCGGTGACTCGCACACCGAATGTGATCAGGAAGATCGATGTAAAGATGGCGAACCAGTCGTCGGAGCTGTGCATGACGATCATTACCCCGATCACTGAAAAACCGAGCACCAACAGAATATCCACGATGTAATAGAAACTGGTCTGCAACAGGGAGGAGATTCCCAGCAGGTTCTGGGCCATGGATGTCTTCATGGTGTTGTTGAAATGCGGCGCAATGGCTTCCCCCAGAACATATACGGTGTACAGAACGATCACGGCCCAAACAGCAAGCAACACACGGCGCAGAGCCGGGCGGCTTTTAAGTGAGGTTTCGCTGGTAATGGGGTTCGTGATCATGTTTCCATCAACCGTTTTTATTATCATAACAAAAAATCGCCCGCATATTAATTTCCCTTACATAACTATCAATTCTGGTAGGTTGGTTTTTAATTGCGCGTTTCAAACAGGTCTACGCGTGATCCTTGAAAAGGTTTCCGCCTCGGCTGATGGGCTATAATAACTGCCAGTCCCCACCTCTTTTTTGGAGTTCTCCCATGACAATTGATATCTCTTCCATCCGTAAACAATTCCCCGCGCTTGACCGCCCGGCGATATTTTTTGATAACCCCGGCGGAACCCAGATCGCGAAACCTTCCCTCGACCGCATCACCAGGTATTTAATAGAAAGCAATGCCAATCATGAAGGCGCCTTCGCCACGAGTATTGCCTCTGATGCCGTGCTCGACGAAGCCCATCGCGCCATGGCGGATTTTTATAACGCCTCTTCCCCCGAAGAAATCGTGTTCGGGAATAACATGACCACCCTCACCCTGCATATCAGCCGCTCGATCTCGCGCGATTGGAAGGAAGGCGAGGAGATCGCGGTCACCCGCCTCGACCACGATGCCAATGTCACACCTTGGGTTCTAGCGGCTCAAGATCGCGGCGTGAAGATCAATTGGGTGGATTTTGATGTGGAAGACGGCACATTGAATCTCGAACAAATGCAAAAGGTGCTGGACCGAAAACCGCGTCTGCTGGCGCTGGGATATGCTTCGAATTCTCTTGGCACGATCAACCCTGTTCAAAAGATCATCCAAATGGCGCACGACGCCGGTACACAGGTCTATGTGGATGCCGTTCAGTACGCGCCGCACGGTCCCATCGACGTGCAGAGACTCGATTGCGATTTCCTGGTCTCATCTGCCTATAAATTCTTCGGCCCGCATGCGGGAATCCTTTTCGGCAAACATGAATTGCTCGAAAAACTATTCGCCTATAAAGTGCGGCCCGCAACGAATAGCCTGCCCGGCAAACTTGAAACAGGCACACAAAACCACGAAGGTATTGCAGGCGTACTCGGTGCCATCGAGTATTTCGAATGGGTCGGGCGCGAATTCGGCAGTGAACACGCCGAAAGCTTTTCCGGCAGCGGATATTCAGGACGCACATTGACCCTGAAAAAAGCGATGACCGCCATCCGCGCTTATGAACATGAAATGAACCGCGCGCTTCTTTCCACGCTGGAAGCTGTTCCCGGTATAACGATCTTTGGCCTCACCGACAAACGCCGCCTCGACGAACGCGTGGCGACATTTTCATTCCGTTTAAAGAATATTCATCCACGCAAAGTGGCGGAACTGCTTGCCGAAAACGGAATTTACGTATGGGATGGAAATTACTACGCCATCAACGTAAGCGAACGGCTTGGCTTTGAGGGCAGCGGCGGCATGGTGCGGGTCGGCGCCGCCCATTACAACACATTGGATGAAATTGCACGCCTCGGGGAAGTGCTGACAAAGATTGCGGAAGAAGCCGCCTAAGAAGTGTGTTCCGCAAGCAAGGTGGCTGATGGTTTTTCAAATTGCTGTTTCGATAATTCTCACGGTTGTATTTTCCTTCGTTGTGGCTCCCGTGAGCATTTCACTCGCCTGGCGATTTCACCTGATCGACAAGCCCGGCAGTGAAGCCCGCAAGATACACAAGAATCCCATGCCAAGGGCGGGCGGCACGATCATTTTTCTGGCGATTCTTGCAGGCGGGGCGTTGAGTGGTGTTCTCACCACTCGTCCATTCACCTCCATCATCCTTGCCTCGCTAATCGTTTTTGCATTCGGCGTCTGGGATGACATCCATAACATCCGCGCCATCTGGAAATTGCTTGGGCAAATCATAGCCACGCTGATATTGATCTGGCAGGGCGTTGTCGTGCTTTTCCCCGGAAACCCTGTTTTGAATATTGCCATCACGATCTTCTGGGTGATCGGCATTACCAACGCCATTAATCTCGTCGATAGCATGGACGGACTCGCCGTGGGGCTGGCAGGGATCACGGTCAGCTTTTTGACGATCGGGGCGCTCTACGCCGGACAGAACGCCCTGGCTTTATTCGGCGCGATCATTTTGGGCGCGTGTATCAGCGTCTTCTATTTAAACTTTTCGCTCTCGCGTCTGTTCCTGGGAGACTCGGGCACGCAGTTGCTGGGCTTTACCCTTGCAGCCCTTGCGATTGTCTACACTCCGCCGCACCTGCCCCAGGCTTCCTCATGGTTTGTTCCTATTTTGCTTTTTAGCGTTCCTATTTTTGACACTACGCTGGTAACCTTTTCACGCATGCGCAGAAAATTGCCTGTGTACATGGGCAACCGCGATCATACCTATCACCGCCTTGTCGACCTGGGTGCAACCCCGCATCGCGCTGTTTTGTTAATTCACCTGGTCGCCATCCTGCTGGATTGCCTCGCATTCTTTGCACTGTCTCTTTCGCCGTTGTGGGCAAACATCACCTTTGGAATAATTCTATTATCTGGATTGCTTGCGATCATCTGGCTTGAATCAAAACAACAAATGGAATCCCAGTAGGTCGGGTTGCAAGCCCGATACTTTTTGTTGAAATTATAAAAAGGAGAGTGAACATGACAGTTGAAGGAACTCATGGCTTGTGGGGCGATCTGCATCGCCCTGACTTTGATCCCAGGCAGGCCGACTTTAGCGTGGTAGGCATTCCCTTTGATGGCCTTGCCAGTGCGCGCAAAGGTGCGGCGCTGGCCCCCGAACGCCTGCGATACTGGTCACGGCATTTGACTCCCTTTAGCGAAGACCGCACTCGTCTGAAGGATATGACCATCTGTGACCTTGGCGATATTCCGATCACAAACCCTGCAATTGACTTCAACATGGTTCGTCAATGTGTGGCGACCCTGCCCAATATGCCGATCCTGCTTGGCGGCGACCATTCCGTCACCATTCCCATCTTTCAAGGTCAACGCGAACGTTACAAAGACAGGCGTCTCGGCGTGCTCTGGGTGGACGCCCACCCTGACCTGTGCGACACCTTCGATGGTTCGAAACTGTCCCATGCCTGTGTGCTGCGGCGCGGCATCGAATTTGGGATCGAGCCTCACGATATTTGCATGGTCGGCCTGCGCTCATGGGAGGAACAGGAGATCGACATTGTCGAAGGCGGGGGAGTCCATGTATACACTGCCGCCGATGTCGCTGACCGCGGCATCCGAAAAGTAGCCGATAGTGTCCGTAACATTCTCAATGACTGTGATGCCATCCACATCTCGCTGGATATAGATTGTCTTGACCCATCCGCTGCGCCCGGTACGGGTATTCCTGAATTTGGCGGACTGACCTCGCGTGATGTCCTCACTTTATTTAAATCCATGCAGGGACTTCCCTTGGTTGGGCTGGATGTGGTTGAAATTGCGCCTCCGCTTGATTCCTCCGAATCAACCGTATTCGCAGGCCTGAAGATCATCATGGAATATATCGCCGTCATCGCGCGTGAAAAACAAAAGGGAATGTAAAGTGCAAACCAGTGAACTTCATGTAATTCATAACGCAGAGAAGAAACGATTTGAAATCCAAGTCGATTCTTATACCGCCGTGCTGGCATATTTGCTGAATGGAAACATCATCGTTTTTACGCATACCGGCGTGCCGCCCGAATTGGAAGGGCGCGGCATTGGAAGCCTGCTGGTGAAAACAGGCATGCAATATGCGAAAGAACATAATCTGAAAGTGAATTCACTCTGTTGGTTCGTAAGTGGATATATCGAACGCCACCCTGAGTTTCAAGATCTATTAGCCTAAGTTGCATAAAAGAAGAAGCCATCTTGAAAGATGGCTTCTTCTTTTATGATTCCACCAATGTCTTTTGCTTGATCAATTCCAATACAAACTTCGCCGCAAGCGGGACAGATTCTTTCACGGGTGGCGACAGCTTTTCGCTGAAATGATATACCCGTTTTGTCGCAATACCTACCACTGTTATTTCATCTGGCAGCGGCGCTCCCATTGATTTTCCCAACTCGATCGCATTTTGCAGCGATGTATCATGCGCGCTCGTTGTATGATACGCCGAATAATTTGGCAGGTCATCCAGTTTCAAGATCAAGATTGAGCCGACTGGTTCATCCAGTGCGAACGCATCGACCAGGATCGCTTTGGGGTAGCCGATCAAGTGCTCCATTAAACTGATTCCGCCCAGCGAAAGACATTCCACATCCACATGTGAATCAGTGGACAACTGTTTTTTTACTTCTTCAGCGACCTTCCAGCCAACACCATCGTCGCCGAGAATTGGATTACCAAGACCAACCACCAAAGTTTTCATTGGATAAAATTCCGCTTCTTTCTTAACCGTTGCCTGATTCTGCTCAACAAAATTGACTCAACACCCGAACAGGATTCCCATCCACATCCCGAACCGTGATCTCCAAAGGCATCTGCCCCGGCAACGAATGGGTCGCACACCCAAAGCACGGATCGTAGGCACGGAAAGCCATCTCCACCATGTTGAGCAAACCTTCATTCACCACACCGTCCTTTGATAAGACTCGTCGCTGCTTTGTGCGTGGACATCTGAATTGGCGCATAGTTGTTGGTCGTGCCAACGATGAGATTCACCTTGGTCACGAGTCCCCGCTCATCGGTCCAATAATGATGCGTGAGCGTACCGCGCGGCGCTTCAACAATGCCGATCCCCTCCGTTGGAATTTGAGTCGGCTTCGTATGAATATCCGCAGAAGTGATCTCGGGGTCAGTCACCAACTCCACCCAGCGTTCGGCGGCGTACAACAACTCAACCAATCGCGCCCAATGTGTAGCAAGCCGTTGATGCACAGGCTTGCCGCCAAGCGTGGCATAAAATCGTTCGTACTCCTCCTGCGCGCGCGGCGTTGCCATGCCATCGGATGCGTTCAGGCGCGAAAGCGGAGTTGCCATATATACGCCCGAATCGATGCCATCTACAAATCCTTTCCAGCCAACCTTTTTCAGATATGGGAATTTGAGATACGTCCACGGTTCCACATGCTCGGCGATATGCTCGGCATAATCCTTCGGCGCGTATTTGACGAACTCCTTTCCATTCGGGTCCACCACGCGGACGTTGCCATCATAAAAGTTGATCTTGTTGTTCTCATCCACCATGCCCATGTAATAGGTGTGATGGGTGTACACATCACCGAGGATCAGGTCAACATAGGCTTTGTTGCCAAGCACAATATCATTGAAAATCTTGAGGCTGAATTGTGCGAAGTCAATTGCCCAGCGTCCCATCTCTTCGATCTCTTTGCGCTGTTCTTCGGTGATGCCCTTGGTCATGCCGCCAGGGATGGACGTACACGGATGCACCTTGCGCCCGCCGATCATCTCCACCACGGTATGCCCATACTTGCGCATCTGGATCACCTTGCCGCCGATCTCCAACCCCACTTTGTGAATCACGCCAAGGATATTTCTTTCGGCAACAGGCGCGTCAGGTCCCATCACAAAATCGGGTCCGCCGAGCGCATAGAAGTGAGTCGTATGGTCTGTGCAATAAAATGCCGAGTACAGCAGCTCACGCAAGAGTTTCGCCGTGCGCGGCGGGTCCACTTGATAGACCATGTCCCCCGCCTTGGATGCCGCCATATTATGCGCCTCGGGGCAGACCCCGCAAATGCGATTCGTGATCAGCGGCATTTCCTCAATGGGACGTCCGACACAGAACCGTTCAAAGCCGCGCAACTCGGGAATCTGAAAATAGGAATTGGCGACATTCCCTTTGTCATCGAGAAATATCTCGATCTTGCCGTGTCCTTCGAGACGGGTGATGGGGTCAATGGTGATGCGTTGGGTCATAAGAACTCCATTTCGTGATTGGTAAAAAGTAATTGCCAATTACGACTTGCCAATTACTTTTCCAATGAAGAAGCGTCTTCGTGCAAATCGTTGATAAAGTGCGCGCGTGCCTGTACCTCTTCCATTTTGAGCGAAGCATATTGCGTGGCTTCCTTCATTAGTTTTTCAACAAGATCCGCTGGTAGTTTTTTGAGGTCTTCATGCGAATAACCCTTCTCTTTGAGATATTCTTTAATAAGAGCATTCTCCAACAACGCGTTAGGGTCTTCCATGAGTTCAGCTTGTTCAGAAGGTTTTGCATTCATGTCGTTCTCCTTTTGGAAAGTATCAAAGATAAACGAGACTTGCTTCTTACATCTTTCTTCTTTTATCCTTTCACTTTCCACACTTCCCTATTTGCCTTAAGCAGCGACCCCGCCAAATTAAACCGATACACCTGCCCCGTTGGGTCAGGGATGCCATCCAGAATATGGTCGATCTCTTCGGGTGTGTTCGCGTCAATGACGGATGAAAACGCGGTGATGAGACGCGCGCCATAATCCATCACACCCTCGGCGGGACCGTAACAGCCAATACACTGCGCCCCTGCCTGCGGACAGCGTGCATTGCATCCGCTGCGTGTGGCGGGCCCGTTGCATGGAATCCCCTGTTCGAGCAGGCACAACGTCGGGTCAACGGGAGCGACATCCTGAATGCGTTTGAATTCCTTGATGAATTTCACATTCCTCGCCCGCGGACATTCATCGCACACGGTTGAATCTCCACAGCCAATGACCGATCCTTTCGGCGGCAGTTCCGCTTCTCCCTTCACAACTTTGATCACCAGATCGATCACCGCCGCAATCTGGTGACTCTCAGGCGGGCAGCCTGGCATGAAGTAATCCACATCAACAACCTGTTCGAGCGGACGAACCACCCTGTGAAAGGGTTGGGATGTGCAATTCACCTTCGGGCACGTCATAACTTGTGCGCGGATAAATTTCATTCGGGTTATCGGTCGTGATGGTGTTGAACGCCGTGTGGACAATATCTCCCACAGGGCTGAGATTCGCCAGCCCAGGGATACATCCCTCACAAGCGCATGACCCGAACGCAACGAGTATCTTTGATTTCTGCCTGAGCAATTTGGCGATATGCTCATTCTCATCGTTGCGGATTCCGCCATTGAAGAGGGTCAGCAGGATCGAACCGTCTTCCATCGCTTCCACATCTTTATATTTCGCGTCCATCGCCACAGGCCAGAAGACGACATCAAAGTTCGCATCCACATCCAGAATCTTTTCGTGGGTATTCAGCACGGCAATTTCACATCCACCGCAGGAGGCAGCCCAGTACATGGCGAATTTGGGTTTTGTGGTCATGCTGACACCTCCTTTTCAAATGATGAATGCGGATTGATGAATGATGAATTTTCAGATTCATCATTCTGCATTTTGCATTCTGCATTTAAGTTCAATGGCCCCAACTTCCGCACCTCTTCCACAAATGCAGTTGTCTCTGCCGCGAACTTCGCCCCTTCTGCCGCGCTGGCCCAAACGAGTTTTACGCGCTCGGGTTCAATGCCCAAGCCCACGAGCACACGCTTGAGCAAAAGATAACGGCGCAAGGCCTTGTAATTCTGTTCAATGTAATGACATTCGCCAGGGTGGCAGCCAGTGATCATCACGCCGTCTGCTCCGTCTGAAAGAGCACGCAGCACAAAGGTAGGGTCGAGGCGGCCTGAACACATCAAGCGGATGAGTCTCACGTTCGGCGCATACTTCATGCGCGCCGTCCCTGCCAAGTCCGATGCGCGATAACTGCACCAGTTGCAGGTGAAGCCGATGATGGTGGGTTCAAATTGATCGGTCATAGAATCAACTCCTCACGCCACAATGGGTTCGAGATTGCGCATCATCAACCCATCGATCTGCGCGATGATCTGCTCATTGCTAAAGCCCGTGCCGCTGATCGCACCCGCGGGACAAGCCGCCACGCACGTTCCGCAGCCCTGACACAACGCGGGATTGATCGAGGTCACTTTGTCATCTTCGATAAATGTGATGGCATTGAACGGACATAATCCATTGCAAATTTTGCAGCCTGAACACAGCGCTTGATTCACACTGGCTTTGATCGGTTCCAGCGCAACTTCCTTTTGCAGGATCTTATCGAGCACACGCGCCGAAGCCGCCGCACCCTGCGCCACACTGGACGGAATATCCTTCGGGCCCTTGCGCACAGCCCACGATGTAAATGCCTTCGGTCATCGTGGCAACGGGATCAAGCTTGGGATGTTTCTCGGTGAACCAGCCATCCATTGAACAGGAGATGCCGAACATCTTGCCAACTTCTTTCGCATCTGCACGCGGCTGCAATCCGCTGGAAAGGATGACCATATCCACGGGGATGCGGCGCTGCTTGCCCGCCAATGTATCTTCCACTTGAATAACGAGCTTGCCTTTCTCTCTTTCATTGCGCGCCGCGTTCGTCACCTCAGCCACTTTGCCGCGCACGAAGAGAGTCCCTTCTTCCAGCACACGTTGATAGAACTCATCGTAGGCTTTGTACGCCGTGCGCATGTCAATATAAAAGTTATAGACCGTTGCGCCCGTGCGTTCGTGAACGAGGTGCGCGAATTTCAATCCCTGCATGCAGCAGATCACCGAGCAGTAATTGTTGAAATTCTTATCACGCGACCCCACGCAATGGATAATGCCCACGCTCTTCGGCGTGGTCTTTCCATCACGCAAAACGATATTGCCCGAAGTCGGCCCCGCCGCATTGGACAAACGCTCGAACTCCAAACTCGTGAACACATTCGGCAAACGTCCATAACCGTAATTGCTCACACGCCGCGCATCGAACAGGTCATAGCCAGTGGCAAGCACAATGTTGCCCACATCAATATGCAGCATTTCATCCTGCTGGTTGAAATCAATCGCGCCCGTCGGACAGAACTTCTCGCAAGCCTTGCATGTCCCTTTGATGAAGTACGTGCAATTCTCCTTGTCCATCACGGGGAAGTTCGGCACGGCTTGCGCGAACGGCGTGTACACCGCCTTGCGATATCCAAGCCCCGCTTCGTACACATCATCGATCACTTTCTTCGGGCACTTCTCCTGACAAATCCCGCAGCCCGTGCAAAGTTCTTCGTTGACGAAACGCGCCTTCTTCTTGATCGTCACATGGAAGTTGCCCACATAGCCCGCAACATTCGTCACCTCGCTCCACGTCAGCAAGGTGATGTTCGGGTGCGTCCCCGCCTCCACCATGCGCGGTGTGAGAATGCACGCGGAGCAATCCAGCGTCGGGAAAGTTTTATCGAACTGCGCCATGTGTCCGCCAATGGACGGTTCACGTTCCACGAGATACACATGGAATCCCGCATTCGCAATTTCAAGCGCCGATTGGATTCCCGCAATGCCGCCGCCCACCACCAACGTATTTGGATTGATCGGAACTTTGATCTCCTCCAGCGCAGCATTTTCGATCACTCTCGAAACCGCGCCTGATACAACAGCCTTGGCTTTTGCCGTCGCTACAGCTTTATCTGAATGCACCCACGAGACCTGCTCGCGGATCGAAGCCAGCTCCACCAAATACGGATTCAATCCCGCGTTCTTCGCCGCCGTGCGGAACGTCTTTTCATGCAAGTGCGGTGAACAAGCCGCCACGACCACACGCGTCAATCCCAATTCTTTGATATCTTTTTCGATCAACTCCTGCCCGAGGCTGGAGCACATGAATTTATATTCACGCGCAATGATCACACCCTGCCGCCCAAGCTTTTCAGCAGCCCAATTTGCGACATCAACCACATCCACAGTGCCTGCGATATTCGAACCGCAGTGACAGACATAGACTCCGACTCGCTCTGTCATTTCACCGCCTCCTTCTTCCCCTCATGCTTGGTCCAGCGACGCGGCATGGGCAGCCCCTCATCCTTCTTTCTCGGCGCGGCGGGTTCCTGCGTCACAGGCACTTCCACGCCAATGTGCGCGAGTGCGTTGCGCGAGCTGACCAACTCCACGCCAATGCCCACTTCGCCAGGTTCTTTGCCGAAAGCCAACCCCATCAACTGCGTGAAGAACAGGATCGGCATGTGAAAGTCCGTGCCGAAGAAATGATTCATCTCATTTTGATAGGCATCGATATTCATCTGGCACATCGGGCAGACCGTCACCATCATCTGCGCGCCGCGTTCGTCCGCATCAGACACAAGTCTGTGGATGAGTTCAAAAGCAGTTTCAGGCCCGATCTGAGTCATGTGCCCGCCGCAGCAACTGGTCGTGAGCGGATAATCGATCACGTCCGCGCCCAGCGCACGCAGCAAGTCATCCAACTCCGTGGGATGTTCATGGTCTGACCAGCGGTGTTGATAATCAGGCCGCGGCAACATGCAGCCCATGTACGGCACGACCTTGAGTCCGCTCAACGGGTGGGTCACTGCCTTTCGGATGGCATCCAGCCCCACGTCGTAGACAAGAACGTCGATCAGGTGACGCACATCCAGCGTGCCCGCTTTGTATTCCAATCCACCAGCCGCAAGCGCCTCATTTACTTTCGCGCCCAAGGTCGGGCGTTCCTGCATGTAGTAATCCGCTTTGGCAAGGTTGAGATAACAAGCCGAACACGGCGCAACAACGGTGCGCGTGCCACTATCCATTTGCTTTGAAGCCAATGCAAGATTTCGCGCGATCAACGAATACGCAGGAATCAAGTTAATGCCGAGATACTCCGTCGCGCCGCAGCAGTTCCAATCCTCGATCTCTTCCAAATGCAGATCAAGCGGCTCGACGATGGAATTGAGCGACTCCATATACGCCTTCGCGCTGGAGTCCATCGAACAACCTGGGTACAAAAGATACTTGTTCATGAGGTCAACTCCAATTCCTTGGCGCGGTCCAATATCTTCGTCAATTGATCCATGTGTTTGATTTTTTTCGGCACGATCGCCATGCGCCCCTTCGAGATCATGCCCAAGCCCATCGGCATCATGCCTGGCAGGCGCAGCGGAAAATGCCGCAGGTAATGGCGTGTTGCCAGCCCAAGCTCATAGCCGCGGCCAAAGGTTTCCACCATGCCCACAAAGGTCTGCGAAAAATGCGGCGCGGTTGAGTCGGTGTACAACTTCGCGCTAATCGCCATCCCCTTGAGCGTGTACATCACATCCGCGATATGCACCTCCTGCGGACACCGCACCACGCAGTGATAGCACGACACACACAACCACGGCGTATTGCTGCGCAGCACTTCCTCGCGCATCCCCGCCCGCAGCATCGCGAACAACATGCGCGGCGTATGGTCCATATCCGCCGCCACAGGGCAGGAACCGCCGCAGGTCCCGCATTGGATGCACATCTCCAAATGCGAAACGCCCGCAGTTTTCATACTCACTTCATTCAAAAGAGAGAGGTCTTCTTCGCGCGTCATTCCCGCGCGCACTCGTTCATCTGTCATCTGGGGCATAATGCCTCCGTGCTACAACCAAACCACACCAGTTGCTGCTCGGCCTGACCGAAGTCATCCATTCGCAGTAATAATGTATGGACATCCCCCAATTTCATCATAGTGTGGCGTGTAGTAAATAATAGTAACGAAGATAATCGTACAATCCTGACAAACATCCCTGACAAGCGATACAATCCCAACCATGAACATTTACGATCTTTTCGAAAGCAATGCGCGAAATTTTCCCAACAAACCCGCATTTATCTACTTCGATAAAAACGATTGGAGGACTCTCACTTATGGGAATATTCTTGACCAAACTCAGCGCTTCATTTCTGGACTTGGGTCTGGTCCGCTCATCCCAGGCATGACCGCCGCCTTATTAACTCCTCCCAGCGCGGACTTCTTCCCATTCGCCCTTGCTTTGCTCAAACTCGGCATTGTCCCCATCTTGGTTGAGCCTGCTCTGGGAATCAAAAAGATTCGCGAAGTCTACGACGAATCCCAGCCCGATATTTTTGTCGGCAACAGTCTGACTCACATGTTGCGTATTTTGTTCGGGTGGGGAAGAGACTCAGTGAAATACAATTTGAGCATCGTAAAAATAAAAAGTGGAAAGTGGAAAGCGCCGCCATTATTCACTTCCCAATTTCCACTTTCCAGCGCTTTTCCCGCCGCTATTATCTATACCTCAGGCTCCACAGGTCTGCCCAAAGGCGCCATCTACACCCAATCCAACCTCGCCGCCCAACTCGACCTATTGAAGAACACCTTCCAGATCACCTCCGATGAAGTTGACCTGCCCGCCTTCCCTCTCTACGCGTTGATTGACCTCCTGCTCGGCGTCACCTCTGTGATTCCAGACATCACCTTCCCCGTCCCCGGCAAAACCAATCCTGAAAAGGTGATTCGGGCGATTCAGAAATTCAACGTCACCAACATGTTCGCCTCGCCCGTAGTGCTCGACCTTCTTTCTTCTTTTGCAGAAAATAACAATTCTTCATCTCACCCCATCCTTCTTTCCTCCCTCAAACGCATCATCACCGCAGGCGCACCAGCGACGATAGACCTACAAAAACGCTTCCGTCACCTGCTCGACGACCACACCTCCCTCTACGGCATCTACGGCGCGACAGAGTCGCTGCCGATTGCCAAAGTAGAAAGCCGCGAAATTTTCTCGTTGAAGGAAAAAACCGAACACGGCGCAGGCATTTGCCTTGGCACTCCCATCGAAGGCGTGACGGTGCGGATTATTCCCATCACGGACGAGCCGATCGAAGAATGGCAGGATTCGCTTATCGTGAAGCCAAATGCTGTTGGGGAAATAACAGTTCAAAGCGAAGCCACGACGCGGGGTTACATCCACAGACCCGATGCGGATCGAATATCGAAGATCAACTATCGCGGAGAAATCATTCACCGCATGGGCGACGTAGGCTATTTCGATGATGAAGGCAGGCTGTGGTATTGCGGGCGGAAATCTCACCGTGTGCAGACAAAGGATGATGTTTTATTCACCGAGCAAATTGAAAATATTTTCAACGCGCATCCGCAGGTTTTCAGAACCGCACTCGTCGGCGTGGAGGGGGAACCTGTATTGTGGGTTGAATTGGAAAAGGGAGCGAAAACAGGCAAAGAGAAGATCATCGCCGAACTCAAAACCCTTGCCGCCACTCACCCCCAAGCCTCGCGGATTCAAAACTTCCTCTTTATAAAAAAATTTCCCACGGATGTCCGTCACAACTCGAAGATCATCCGTGAGAAATTGACTATCCTTGCTTCTCGTTACATATCACGCATTACGTAATACGTATTTCGTAAACATTACTTTCCCTTGCTCGACCCTCTTGCGATCAGCGAACCTTTCAGTATCACTGTCTTCGGTGAGCGGCTTGGTTCTTGAATGCGCTGGAAGAGCAGTTCCGTTGCTGTGCGACCGATCTCTTCAGTGGGCTGTTCGATAACCGTGACGGGTGGATCGACCAGTGCCCCCCAGGTGCTGTCATCGAAGCCGACGATCGCCACATCCGTAGAGACTTTCAACTTGCTGTCGCGCACGGCTTTGTACGCGCCTGCCGTGAGCAGACTGTTGCTGGTGAAAATGGCATCGGGGCGGTTGGGCTGACTGAGCAATGCCATACTGGTTTCATATCCCTGCTGAATACGCGGAGAAATGAAATGCGCCGCGGCAGGATTCAAATGATGATCTTTGAGTGCCTTGTGAAATCCGCGGCTGCGTTCCTGACCCGTGGTACTGGCGTCACCGAACAAGCCCGCCAGATTTTTATACCCATTGCTGATTAGATGCTCGGTCAGTTCGTATGCCGCAGCGACATTATCCAGCAAGACCATGTCCACATCGTTTGACTCGATCGCGCGGTCTATGATCACAAAAGGCATCTTCTGGTTATAGGTCTGTGAGTGGATGTCGAATTGGTGGGTGGGGGAAAAGATGACGCCCGCTACATTTTCATCGTATAAAAGATTCAAATACAGTTCTTCTTTATCGGGGTCTTCATCGGTATTGCACATCAGCACGGAATAGCCCTGTTGATAAGCTGCATCTTCCACGGCGCGACCGATGGCAGTGAAGAACGGGTTGCGAATGTCCGAAACGACCAGGCCGATCTTGGCGCTTTTTTGCACACGTAAACTGCGGGCGATCAAATTCGGGCGGTAGTTCAAATCTGCCACGGCTTTGAGCACACGGTCCCGTGTTTCAGGTTTGATGGGGGCGTTCTTGGCTAACACACGTGAAACGGTGGCAGTGGATACCCCCGCGGCTTTGGCGACGTCTTTGATACTTGCCATGCGAAGATTATATCATTGCGGTTAATGATCGATTTTGAAAAGTCAGTGCTGTAATTTTGCGGATACAATCGGCTTATGAAAACTTTGGTAACCGGTGCAACAGGTTTTCTCGGCGGCGCGCTGGCCCGCAGACTTCACAACATGGGCTGGGATGTGACCGCGCTTGGGCGTAACGCTTTGAAACTGGAACAACTTGAAAGCGAAGGTATTCGCACGTATCAAATTGATCTGACGGATAAAACCGCGCTGGCGGACGCCTGTAAGGATCAGGAGATCGTGTTTCATTGCGCGGCGTTTCCGTCGCCGTGGGGGAGTTTCGAAAAATTCTATCAAGCCAATGTCATTGGCACACGCAATGTCATTCACGGATGCGAGGAACATAAGGTCAAACGACTTGTGTATGTTTCCACGCCCAGCCTTTATTTCGATTACACATCCCGCACGGATGTCAAAGAAACGGACGCGCTGCCTGAACCCATCAGTAATTATTCGGCGACAAAGATCCTGGCCGAGCAGGAATTGGACGAAGCCTTTGCACGCGGACTCGCAACAATTGCGATCCGTCCGCGTGCGATCTTTGGGCCCGGGGATACGGTGATCTTTCCGCGCTTGATCCCGCGCCTGCAATCGGGCAGGCTGCCCATTTTGGGTGACGGCGAAAACATCGTTGACCTCACATACATTGATAATGTCGTGGATGCGCTGCTGTTATGCGCCGAGTCGCCTGCAAATACACTCGGCAAAAAGTACAACATCTCGAACGGCGAGCCCATTAAGATATGGAAGTTGATCGAACGGCTTTGCGACGAACTGCAATTGCCGCATCCCACACGGAGAATTTCGCGGCAGACGGCACATGTGGCGGCGAGTGTGCTTGAGGCGGTTTACACGATGCTCCCCACGCACCCCGAGCCGCCGCTTACACGGGTTTCGGTCAGTATGATGGCGAACAACACTACGCTGGATATTTCCGCTGCGAGAAATGAACTTGGATATCGGCCAAAGGTTTCAGTGGAAGAAGGCGTGCAAAGATTCTTGAAATGGTGGAAGGAGACCAACCCGTCATTGCAAGGGCGATAGCCCGAAGCAATGACGAGACATACAATGAAAATCAACATTCTTCATGCTGGCTATTGCACTGCTCCCGAGCACATCGCCATTCATGGCGGGCGCTGGCGTAATATTCATTTCCCTGCGATGTTCGCGCTGCTGCAACATCCGCGTTTTGGGGCGATGCTTTTCGACACAGGATATTCGTATCGTTTCTTCGATGAGACGAAAAAATTCCCGAAGCGTATCTATCGCTGGATGACGCCTGTCCATCTGAAAGAAGAAGACTTGGTTGTGAATCAACTTTCAACTTTCAACCTTCAACCTTCAGACATTTCCCACGTCTTCATTTCTCACTTCCATGCGGACCATATCGGATCGCTCGCCGACTTGAGCGGGTCCCGTTTCGTGTACATGCCTCACGCCTTTTCACATCTGCGGAATCTGCCGCCTAAAGAGGATATGAAGCACGCCTACCTGCGCGGACTCATTCCCACAGATTTCGATTCGCGTTCGCAGGTGGTGGATATGTCGAAGCCAGTTTTATTGGCTGGGGAATATGCGCCTTTCAAAACAGGCTATGACCTGCTTGGGGATGAGTCCATCATCGGTGTGGAATTGCCCGGGCATGCCCTGGGGCAGATGGGAATCTTCGTCCGCGATGAGGGCGGGAAGCTGTTTTTCTTCGTGGCGGATGCAGCGTGGTTGAAGCGATCGATCGTGACGAATACGCCGCCGCACAAGATCGCCAATTTTCTCTTTCCAGACCCTGAGAAGTATCGGGAAACGCTGGGACATTTGCACACGTATCATCTTACGCACCCCGATGTGCATGTGATCCCTTCGCATTGCGATGAGACGATCCGCGCGCTTGAAAGCGGGAGTGCATCGCGCTAGAAATAAAACTTACCTTACGGGGTGTCGTTCTGAGCGAAGCGAAGAACCTCTATGATTGTCTCAGAGACCCTTCGCTCCGCTCAGGGTGACACGTCTAAAGTGCGTAAGGCGAGTTAATACCCTGAGAGTATCTTCTTAAATGGAATTTTCCAACCCATCTGGTGCGATGCATCCCCAGCCGTCAAATTATTCACGCGCGAGAACGTCCATACTCTGGCCTTCCCGAAAACAGCGGATGGGGAGTATGCGCGCCGATATTTGCTGCCGATGATGCTGGGAGACCCGCAGACGTACATTCAGAATGTTCATCGGACCCAGCTTATGCTGGTTAAAGTGGACGATGTCATCATTCCGATTACGATCTCGGATTTTCATCCCGATAACACTTATACGGTTTCACCGTATAGTCATTATGTTTCGTACGGCGGGTTCGAAGAAGTGAAGCATTTGAACAATCCGCCTGTGGAGGCGTTGATCAAGCTTGTTATGAATCCAGTGGCGTGGTATTTCAGGCGGGCGGAATTGGACAAGGTGGTCTACGTCAACAACTACCTGCTTTCAACGAACCTGTATCCGTCAGTAAACAGCGAGCAGTTGTCGGCGGTGGGAGAGGCGTTGATCGGGTGGTTTCCTGATCGGGTGATCGTGTTCCGTTCGGTGGACCAGAGAAAGAATCCGCATGTGTATCAGGCGTTGGAGGCGAATGGATATGAGATGGTCTTGAGCCGCCAGGTTTGGTATATGGAGCCCGGGGAGGCAGTGCGCACGCGGCAATATAAAGAGGATGTGCGCGTGCTGCGCAATCATGGCTATGAAGTGGTGGATGGGAAAGATCTCTCGGATGAAGAGCTTGCGCGCGCGTTGCATTTGTATAACCTGTTGTATCTTGAAAAATATTCCTATTACAATCCGCAGTTCACGTTGGAATTCATGAAACTGGCGCGGGATGAGGGCATTTTGCACATGCGCGTTTTGAAGCGTGATGGAAGGATCGATGCTGTGATGGGATTCTTTATTCGAAATGGGGTGATGACCCAGCCGCTGTTCGGGTATGACACGGCGCTGCCGTTGGAGATGGGGTTGTATCGCCTGCTGACGTTGATCACGCTGCAGGAGGGGCTGCAAAGAAATTTGCTTGTGCATGCGAGCGGCGGTGTGGGGAAGTTTAAAAAGGTGCGGGGTGGGAAATCGGTTATTGAGTACAATGCTGTATTCGCGAAACATCTGCCTGTACGGCGGCAGAGGCCGTGGAAGTTGATCAAGTTGATCTCGGATTATGCGATCCCTTATTTTCGGAAGATGGATTTTTAGGTTTTGGACCGCGGACGATGGAAATTCCCCATTGCTTCAGGCGGCAGTAGTAAAAAGTTCATCGTCTAATGTCTATTGTCAACCGACATGAGACTTTATCAGAGGTAATCTCAAAAATGATTCCCTGAGCGACAGCGACACTCCCTGGCACTGACCGCCAGGGCAAGTGTGCACCGTACGCCAGTGCGGTGAGGGTCTCTACCCCTAAAGACGAGACTCTTCGGTCGCAAAGAACGCTCCCTCAGAGCGACATGGTATTTTTGAGATAGGTTCCAGTAATCAGCAAAGAGCCTATTTTGGACGCTGAAAAACGCTGATTTTCGCTGATTCAAAAAAACTGTGTTTTCTGTGCGCACAGCGATCAGTGTCAAGGTTTAATTTCCTATAAATATAAAGTCTATTTATTTCAGGAGCATATTTATGCAAGTTGATATTCCTCTCAAAATTATTGGTTTGGGAAGATATTTGCCGAAGCGGGTTGTGCCGAGTTCGGAGTTGGAAGTGTTGTGCGGCGTGCCTGCGGGTTGGGTGGAGCGGCGCAATGGCGTGCGCGAGCGCAGGTGGGTGACGGATGAAACGTCGTCGTTCATGTCGGCGGAGGCGGGGCGTGAGGCGTTGGATGAGGCGAAGTTGAAGCCGAACCAGCTTGACCTGATCATCAATGCTTCGGGGACGGGCGAGCAGGCGATCCCCGATACGGGGGTGTTGATCCAGCGGCAGTTGGGGTTGGGGAATTCGGGCATCCCTGCGATGACGGTGCACACGACCTGTTTGAGTTTTGTGGCGGCGATGGATGTGGCTTCGAATTTCATTCAGAGCGGACGTTATAAAAATATTCTCATCGCCAGCGCCGATGTGGCTTCGTGCGGAATCAACCCGAAGGAACCTGAATCGGCTTCGCTGGTGGGAGATGCGGCGGCGGCGGTTGTGGTGACGCGCGCGGAGGCGGGCGATGCTTCGATGATCCATCACGCGCATTTCAAATCGTTCGGCGATGGCGCGTACCTGACCACGATCATGGGCGGCGGTTCGCGGCTTCATCCGCGTTTTGCGGGGCACAAGCCTGAGGATGATCTTTTTCATATGGACGGTCCTGCTGTGCTGCGAATGGTGCGCGGGATCGCGCATGAATTTTTGGATGAGTTGTATCCTGGCTTGTCGAAAGGCATGGTGGATGTGGATGTGGTGGTGCCGCATCAGGCGAGCAAGGTGGGGTTGATGATGTTGGAGCGTTTTGGCTGGCAGGAGGAGAAGATCGTAAAGACGATCGAGACACTTGGAAATTGTGTGGCGGCTTCGATCCCTGTTACACTATATCAGGGAGTGCGCGATGGACGAATTCAGCGCGGGGATAAGGTGCTGTTGGTTGGCACGGGCGCGGGGTTGTCTATTGGCGGGATGGTTTTGACGTTTTAAAAGACACAGCGCCGCTGTGTCCCTACAAAAATCATGGCAAATATTCTTTTAACTGGCGGGCGGGCGCCCGTAACGCTGGACCTGGCTCGCGTGTTTCGGCGCGCGGGACATACCGTTTTTATGGCGGAGTCTTTGCGCGGGCATTTGAGTCAGCCGTCGAATGCGATCAAGGCCAATTTTTTGGTGCCCGCTCCACGTCAGGAAAAAGAGGCGTTTCTTATCGCGTTGAAGAAGATCGTGGCGGAGAATCAGATCGATCTGCTGATTCCGACCTGTGAGGAAATCTTCCATATGGCGATGGCGCATGATGAGCTGCCGCTGTTCGCCGAGCCGATCAAAAAGTTGAAGCAGTTCCATAACAAGTGGGAGTTCGTTGTGCATGCGGTGGATAATGACCTGCATGTGCCTGAGACGATCCTGGTGCAGAATCAAGAGGATTTGCTGCATGCGTACGCCCAGTGGCGCGGATTGGTGTTGAAGCCTGTTTACTCGCGTTTCGCTTCGCGGACCTTGATCCTGCCCACGCTTCAAAAGGCATCATCGAGCCTGACGTTTTCTGCGCGGCAGCCTTGGGTGGCGCAGCAATATATTGAGGGTCAGGCGTTTTGTACGTATAGTGTCTGTCATAATGGGCGGATTACGGCGCATACGACATATCCTTCGCGGTTTACGGCAGGGCGCGGGGCGACGATCGTTTTCAGGCATGTGGAGCATTCGGCCATTTTCAATTGGGTGAAGTCTTTTGTGGGGCAGAATAAGTTCACGGGGCAGATCGCTTTTGATTTTATTCAGACCCCCGATGGGCAGTTGTTCGCGCTGGAGTGTAATCCGCGTGCCACCAGCGGGGTGCATTTGCTGGCTTCGCATCCGCGGTTCGCTGAATCTTTTTCCAACCCGTTCATGGATTGCATTACGCCCACGGGTGATCGTTCGTACATGCTTTCGGCGGCGATGCTGTTATACGGCCTGCCTGCGGCCCTGCGGCACGGCGGGTTCAGAGATTGGGTGAAGACATATTTCTCCAGCGATGATGTGATTTTGGATTTCAAAGATCCGCTGCCCGCGGTGATGCAGTTGCGCAGCGTGCTGGCCACGCGCGCGATCGCGAAACGGGAGAATATTTCGCTGTTGGAGGCTTCCACTTTCGATATCGAGTGGAATGGGGAGGGGTAGTTTTTTAGCTGTGGGGGCGTATAATTTGACGTATATAAGGTGTTATACAGCCAAATTTCCGTATAACACCCCAAATCGGGTTAAACCGTGCACTTATAAACCCTATTTGGGCAACTCCCTGCAAAAAAATTGTAAAAAAAAATAAAAATTTTGGGAAGATCACACACCAATTAATTGTCGCTGGTCAGTCAATCTATTCAATGAAATTTGAAGTAGAGCCATGGCTCTTGAGTATTTTTAGAGAGTCAGACAAGCGTGTATTTACAAGAAAAAGTTCAGAAGCCATTGGATGGGTACATAGTGGCGAAGATTATGAAGAAACTGCATATGTCTACTCAAACTCAATAAAGAATATAAAACAGCGACTGGATGTGATGGGGTTTTCAATTCATAAGATTCAGGATGAATTTAATTCAGTTGTTCGAGAGCAAATAGAAAATGTCGAAGGTAAAAGAGCCCAAAGGAGTGATTTACCAGAATTAGAAATTCTAAAAAAATATATCTTTGATGATTGGATTGACGCATTCAAATTTGTTCTTGCAAACGATATAAGCAAAGACAACCTACCTGAAAATGCGCCTGAATTGGTCAAGTATTTATTTTCCCGCTTTTCCGCAGGGCTTGAAGAGTTTCCACATGAAGATTTTCTTTCGTATCTCAGAGTTTATTTAGAGGCATGTCCAGACGATAATGCCTTGGTCTATTTGGACATTACCTATTTAGTAGAAAATGATTTTTATTATCCAGAAGATAAAGTGTGCCATTTAGGGTTAGAAAGCCTAGCCTCAGAATACTCTCCATATCAAAAAATTATTGTATTAACAGAAGGGTCTACTGACAGCCTAATCCTAAATGGCTCTTTGCAACTTTTATATCCTCATCTTTACGGATATTACTCTTTCATGGATTTTGGCGTGTCAAATGCCGCTGGTGGCGCTAATATTTTAGTTAATAATTTGAAAGCATTTATTGGATCAGGAATAAGTAACCGAGTTATAGCATTATTCGACAACGATACTGCCGCAAAAGTTTCGGTAAAGGTTTTGCAGACAATTGATATACCGAATAACATTAAGGTTCTCCATTACCCAAATCTAGAGTTAGCAAAAAACTACCCGTCAGTTGGACCTAATGGCAAATCAGAAAATAATATTAACGGTTTGGCTTGTAGTATTGAATTATATTTAGGTTTAGATGTCTTAACAATTGACGGCAGGTTATCGCCTATTCATTGGAAAGGCTATGACGATTCTTTGAAACAATATCAAGGTGAAATCGAAAACAAAAAGGCTATTCAAAAAAACTTTTTCGCCAAACTCGAACAATGCAGTAACAATTCCAATTTAATAGAAAAAACAGACTGGTCAGCAATGAGATTAATTTTCCAGTCTATCTTCAATGCTTTTTCATGATTTATGGTAATCGCTCTGTTACAATCGGCACATCTTGCGCTCATAAACGTTGCCCAACAAAGCGTGCACCCGACGTGTGGGAGTCTGCGCGATTTATGAGCATTTTTCTGGCTTCGGGTTTTTCCTACATCTCAAGCATTGTCCACACCCACCCACACGCGGGTAACGCAAACCGTTGGGTGCTTGCTTCGTAATAATTAAGGATTATCAGGGAGATTGTTTACATGGAATACTTAGCGCTTTTTATCCCTCTTATGATTGCAGCAGTCAATTCTTCTGGGCAAATATTGACCGCATTTGCTTCTAAGACAAGAGAAACTGTTGCCAAGACAAAAGAGGCTGTAACTAATTATATTTTTGACAAGTCGTTCGTTGAAAAAGTAGTTTTTGATTCTACAGAACAATTAGCAGATTTAGTTAATACAAATTCAGCCGAATTAAAAGAGGAAATTAGGGAGCAAAGTATCTTGGATAGCATCCAAGACCTTCAAGCACATATATTTTCTATAGGTAGTTTGCTAAAATTGGCTGAAACAGAGGAAGTAGACCTAAATTTGCGGAGCGGTTAATTTCCAATGGTCTTTATCCGCTACAAGCGAGTTCAGCCAAAGCGGAGCAACGGTTAAAATATTATAAAAAAGACCACTTGTGGCTTTACTGTCATCTTATAGGTACAAATACATTAGTTGCAGGATATGCATACCTTGGGCAAAATCCGCCAACCCTACATAAAGACTTAGAGAATTCCATTTATCTTTTTCAAAAGCTCCTGCTCGACTCGATTGCCTATATATCAACCAAATCAGGTACACCAATACCTTGGGATAGAATCCCTCGTTTGGTCAAAACAGATGGTGTTGGCGAACTTATAGAATTATACAATTCTGTAACGACAGCAAATGTAGATGAAGAAAAAAATATAGCGATTAGGGTACACAAAGATGCTGTGCAGCTATTCATAGATGCAATTAGAAGTTTTCAAAGAGTAAACAAAGAAAACAAACAAATTGATCTGGTATCTGCAAACGACACTCTTTACAAAATAGAGAATATGTTTACTTGGTCTGACTTTCAAAAAAACTTTCTAAGTGTTTCGCTCAAAAAAGATGAGTGGATTACGTTATCAAAAATACTCACAGTCTCATTGCCAGTAATAAGACCCAACACCAAAGAATTTGCTGATTGGGGCAAGCAAATTACTCAACTTATTTCTAAAGAAGTGAATAGCCTCAATTAGCGTTCTTAATAACAAAAGCGCACCCAACAAAGCGTGGACCTGACGCTGGGGATTCTGCGGCACGCTTCGCGTCAAGCAGTTTTCTACGCCTTATCATTTTTCTGGTTGGACGGCTTCGCCGTCCCCGCCCCAGCACAGGTAACGCAAACCGTTAGCCCGCCCTCCAACCCTAGAAGGCTTTTATGAAGGATCAAACACCCAATAATCACGAGCACAACAGAATTCCGTGGAATTTTATTGGACAGATTGCTCTAGCCCTAGTCTTTTTTACTTACTGGGCTTGCTGATGACTTCTTTAAGTTTCTAGGAGGAATGGAGTTGACATAAAAGCAACTAAGTCATTTCTTCATTAGAGATCTTCGATAATTTTGGCTTTAAAGTGTTTGATACAAAATGGAATGAGTCTACCGGGCAGAAGTTGGCTCAGGATCACATATTGAGCAGCTCGATGGAATATTAATATTGTCGCGTGATGTGGAAGGCTTTGGCGGACTCGTTGCCCATCGGCGCAAATGGTTACTCAGTCAAATAAATTATGTAGAGAGCAGACTGATGTTAAGTAGTAATATTCAAACTTTGGGTGGGGATATTGGCTTTGAGATTAATACTGATATTGACGGAAATAAGTGGTTTGTCAAATGTGGAATTCAGGGTGGGCAGGGTAAAAATACGGCATCAATTCTTTGTAATACAGCGGATGGATTTTCGACAACCGCTGTGAAAGCCTCATATGATACGTGGTGCCTTGTTAGATTTGAAGTTGATGCTGAAAACGAAGCGATAACTTTCTTTGTTAACGGACAAAATGTTGGCAAATACCTTCCAGAAGATATGAGTAAGTTAAAAAATGCAGAGTATTCACTTATACTGGCTGGATCATCATCAAACAAAGGTTTCCTTACTGGTTCGTTTGATTATGTACAATTGAAAAACAAATAAGACTTCAAATCATCAAAACGGGCTAACACGGCGTGCACTGGACGCTGGGGATTCTGCGCAAATCCCAAGCAGTTTTTCTACGCCTTTTCATTTTTCCGCTCGGACGGCGTTCCGCCGCCCGCCCCAGCGAGGGTAACGCAAACCGTTGGGCTTCACAACCATAATGAGTCCAAACCTAATAAAAGGTAGAATTCACACAATGCAAAATATACTCTTGGTTGTCGGATCTCCAGCCTCAGGAAAGAGCACCATCTCGCAGGCTATTGCAACGCGAAGCGCAAAAGGTGTACATATTCCAGTCGATGATCTTCGGACAATGGTACAAGGTGGCGTCCTCCATCCAGGACCGAATTGGACGCCAGAATTGATTCATCAACTTAAACTTGCGCGGCAAACCGCAACAGACATGGCTTTGCGCTATCGAGAAGCCGACTTTTTAGTCGCAATAGATGATTTTTGGGATTCGTTTTCGCAATTGCAGGAGTACGCTACACTCCTCAATCAGCCAAATATCACCCCAATTATTCTCAAGCCAGAGTTATCCGTTGTCCTAGCCCGCAACCATGCTCGTAATCCTCCATCAGAGTTTCGGGAGCATATGGACGACGGCATTAGAATGATTTATGCGGATCTGGAGAAGCAAGAGTCCACGCTGAAGGCGCAGGGCTGGCTTATATTTGATACATCGAATGACACAATAGAATCATCGGTTACCCGAATTATCACACTACTTGAAACTTCTACTAGTTGAATGCCAGCACTTCATGTGTAAAAAGAAAAAAATAGCGTGATACTTCTGCGTAAAGATATTCTCTTGTAAAATGACGAAGCCCAAAAACAAAGTGTACAGCATGCACCTGACGCTGGGGACTGCCCGTAGGGCGTGCGGCACGCTTCGCGTCAAGCAGTTTCCTACGCCTTATCATTTTTCTGGCTGGACGGCTTCGCCGTCCCCGCCCAGCGCAGGTAACGCAAACCGTTGGGCGGCTTCTCTAAGCATAATCGAAAGGTGATCAAAAAATGTCCACATCCTTTTCTGAACTCTTACGCGTTGATAAATTGACGGGATGTAAAAATTATTTGGGGTTTCTTGAGTCCCTTGCGTATCATTCCTTGCCAGATGAGCCAACGGATGAGCACCCAAGAGATAATAAAATAGGAAAGTGCAGGCTAAACACATCCATTTTTTCAGCAATTATCTATGTTGACATGAACGACCATAGTGCTTTAAACGAAATAAAAGGGAAGACATATGGCGATTCCATCTTGCGCTGGATGGGCATCCTGCTCTATGAGGAAAGCAACAGTGATGTGTACCGCCTTGGCGGTGATGAGTTTGCGGTATTACTCAAAATAGAGACGCGTGAGGAACACCTAGAATTAATCGAACGCATCTTTAAGCGAATGGGACGAGAGGCAAGGCAGTTGGGTTTTACACGTGAAGCGGCTGATATTGCGCTCGTTTTTTTTGATGAGACCCCCAACCGCCTTGATACCATTCTCATAAACATGGACGAAGCCATGACGAAGGTCAAAGATGATCGGGACTCCCATTTCATGACCTTTAATGTAATTGACTTTATAGATGTTCCTTTTTCGGGTCGTGGGCTACTCCTTTCCAATATCCATCAGGTATTGGAAATGGGAAAAATCCTGGATGATGTTCAAGAAGAGGCTTACACCGACGCGATTTCTGGTTTGCCTAATATGAAAGCAGCGTTGCTCAACATGGAAAATGGTGCTCGAAAACTCAAAGGCGAATCAAAAAACTTATTCCATATTGATGATAGATGGCGATAATATTCGTCTTTACAATAACATCAATTATGCTGCTGGCGATGAAATGATCCGTGATATGAGCATTGTGCTCAAGGGCAACTTGCGTCCAAGTGATTATATTGCACGCTGGCGAGTCGGCGATGAATTCATGGTAATTCTGCCAGATACGCCGCTAGAAGGCGCAAAAATAATCGGTGAACGATTTCGTTTGGCTGTTAAAGAAGCGTCAAAGAGTTGGTTATTTCCAACCACAATTTCCATTGGCATTGCCAGTTACCCAACTCACGGAGATAATATCAATGCTCTTATTGACAAAGCGGAATCGGCGAACAAACACGCAAAAGACCAGGGCAAAGATCAAATAGTACTCGCAGATTAAAACCGCTGGTCGCAGGTGTCAGACGATTTGAGGAAACAACATGAACGTATTCATAGAAACATTGAAGAATTCAGATACAAGAACGCGATATCATGAAAGCACTTTTCAAAGGAAAGAATCTTTCAAGATAAATTCTCAATACCCTTATGATTATGGTTTCATCATTGGAAGCAATAGGAAACACGATTGTATCGATTGTTATGTTTTGACTAACGAAACACTGATTGAAGGAAAACCTATTGATTGTGAGCCAGTGTTTATGCTCGAAGTGTATGAAGGTAGCGAAGAAGACCATAAAGCAATCATGAAAACGATAGAATATGAAATTGATAATGAAGAACTTGTGGAGAATACTATTAAATCCTTCATTACCAAAATTTGGAGTCAAAATCCTGAAGTGACGATTACCTTTGGAAGAAAAATAGGAAAAGAAGAAACCATAAACTTCATCAAGAGCAATCTGCGTTAACTTGCAAAACGCGCCCAACAAAGCGTGCACCTAACGCTGGGGATTCTGCGCAAATCTCAAGCAGTTTTCTACGCCTTAACATTTTTCTGGTTGGACGGCTTCACCGTCCCCACCCCAGCGCAGGTAACGCAGACCGTTGGGCGCTTGTCATAAGGTTTCATTAGCAAACAAGGAAGGATTGATATAAGCATGTCATATTCAGTAATTTGCCCCTCTTGCCATGAAAAGAATTCTGGAAATTTTCTTGTTTGCCAAAAATGCCAAACAAGTTTACTCGGAATTCCCCGAGAAGAATTCCCGCCTTCCTCATTAAATCTAACTACGCAAAAAACAGATACTTTGCAGAAAGAAGCCGATCTGTTAGCGAAAATCAGCTGGGCTAAACTCTTTCGCCTTTTTGTAACATCATTTGGAGTTGCCTGTGTAATTGGATTAATTGTTGCATATATTGGCAGTATGGGACTTGATTGGAATTCAAGAATCCAATTCAGCAATGGCTTTTTTTATGCTAGCGTGGTCGTGGCAGCAATTGGTTATTATAATTATCGAAATGAACAAAAAATACAGCACGAAATAAATATGCTTTATAGTCAAACAACGGGCAGTATGGATATTTCCGAGAGACGCAAACTTTGGTCCACTGACGAAAAAAATAGTTACAAAGCATTCTTCTATCTTATCCTCGTGAGTGCATATCTTTTCGGATTCGCAATAATAATTTGGAATATTTTTTAGTGTTAAATAGCAACGAGGCTTGCGCTCACCAAAATGTGCACTGGACGCTGGGGATTCAGCCGCATTTTCGAGCATTTTTCTGGTTTCGAGTTCTCTCTGCTCCCGAGCGGAGTTCACGGGCGCAAATGGTTGGACGGTTCTTGGCTAAACAACTAACTTAGGAGTAGACTTAATTCATGCCACCTCTTTCCATCTTCACCTACAGTTTCACTGTTCCCCAATCTGCCATTGATGAGTACGGACATGTCAATAACGTCATCTATGTACAATGGATGCAGGATGCTGGCAGACGCCACCCAGAAGTAATTCCTGAATTTGAAACAACCTGAAAACACGGGTTGGTTCGTACGTGAACATCGGATTGAATATCTTGCCCCTGCTTTTCTGGGTGATGAAATTGAAGTTCGCACATGGATAGCAGAATGGAAGCGTGTGCGAGCGCAACGCAGATATGAGTTTATTCGCAAGGCGGATGGCAAGATCCTTGTCAAAGGCGAAACACAATGGATATTCGTTGAACTGACCACTGGTAGACCCATCCCCATTCCTGTTGAGATGCTGGCTTTATTCCCAATCGTGTCAGAGCAAACCGACTCTGCCACCTCTATCCCATAAATCCGTTGACGCGTTTTTTGATGGTTACTAAATTTTGGTTACCGATTCTGTCTGCGCGATTTATAAGCATTTTCTGGCTTCGAGTTTTTCCTGCTCTCAAACAAAGTCCACGCCCGCCCCAGCGCCATGCTACGCGAACGGAAACCACTGGGCGTTTCTTCACTCAACAATCAATTTATTGAATTTTAATGACTTGAGCCTTTCTTGAGGAAACCATGATGAATGTACCAGAAAGTATTTACTTGTTTTACAAGGCTGATTTTATTACTTTTGGAATCAGAAAACGTTTCAAACTTAACCCGATGACGGCCACAGTTTTGTGGTATTTATTTTTCAATGGGGTTTTACTGATTACCGCTATTCATGACAACATTGTTTTCAGTACAAGCAGTCGAATTGGTTTATTAAATGATTTTGGTTGGTGGATAATTACCACACTTGGTTTTAATGCAACCTTCTACACTTTTCTTTGGCTTCCAGATGGTGTCGCAAAAACAATTTCAGGGCTGGTGCAAAACAAAGTTATTGGCCTTCCTTCTTCACACAAGGATCAAGACGGAAAAGAAACATTGGATATTTATATTCAGAAGTTTTTTAGAAGTTATTCAAATCGTTTATGGTATATCATACCCTCTGTAATAGCCATTCCATTATTAGACTCTCTTGTTCAATCGCATCGAAAATTTTTGATTTGGGAAACCGCAAGCAACTTTAGTTTTGGTTTCACAATTTTTTTGTATATGTTTTTTTTCTTTTTGTTCGTAACGCTCCTCACACGAGTGATTATTGTTATAGTCTGGCTAAATAAATTGTTCAAGGATTTTGATATAGATGTCAGGGTATTACATCCTGACAACGCAGGCGGATTAGCCCCTTTGAGTAGATTCGGAATGGCAATAGTTTATATGATTGTTATTATCGCAATATCAAATGTGTTCGGTGATATATCAGAAGCGGTCATCACGTCAAAAGCCTATATTGATGTAGTCAGACAGCCATTTGTTTTTTCAACTTATATTGCTTATTCTGTATTTGCATCCTTGGCGTTTTTTGCACCACTATCTCTGGCACATACTTCAATGAAAAAGGCGAAAAATCACTTTATTACAGAAATATCTGATCAATTTGAGATTGAACTGGCAAATGTACAAACTTTACTGGCTGGGGATAACGCCAAATTGAAAAATAGTTTGTCAAAACTTGAAGAACTTCAAAAACTCTACAATGTTGCGTCAAAATTTCCCGTTTGGCCATTTAACATTGGCAATCTTGCTGGATTCTTTGGCGCTATAGTTTCTCCATTCTTAATTTCTTTAATATCCATCGTAACTGAGCAGTTTTTTAAGTAATTTCGAATTGAGAGAAACGGAACAAAAAATTACAGGTTTTCAGGCGGTGAGCCTAGCACAACAAAACCGCCCAACAAAGCATGCACTGGCCCCACCCGTCCTTCGGACTGCTTCGCAATCCCCAAATATGGCATTGACATTTGAGATGGGACTTAATGTATACTGGCCGTATTTGGAGAGGGACTTGGCTTTGAGTTTTTCTGCTCCCAAGCAGAGTCCACGGGCTCTACGGCAGCGGTCCACGGGCGCAAACGGTTGGGCGCGTCCTCGCATAATCGAGTCACATCTTTCAATTTGAGTTAAACATTACCAAACAATTTATCAGGAGAGATTATGAAACTATTCGAGAACTTGTTCAGAAAGAAGACCCAGACAGAAACCAAGGAAACATTTCATCAACTTTCCTTAGACAAGAATCGAATGGCAAACACAGAACAACTCGAAGTGTTGAAATCAGGCGTTGAGGCTTGGAACAGATGGCGGGAGAAGAATCCAGATGTGAAGATTGATCTCCGTAATGCCGATCTCGAAAACGCCAAGCTCAAGGCAGCCAATCTCGGTGGAGCTAATCTCAGTGGAGCCAATCTCAGTGCAGCCAATCTTGAGCGAGCAGATCTCAGGGAAGCCAATCTCAGTGGAGGCAATCTCAGGAAAGCCTATCTCTATGGAGCCAGGCTCAGGAGTGCCAATCTTGAGCGAGCCGATCTCGGGGGCAAATCTCATGAGAGCCAATCTCTGGGATGTCAATCTCAGAGGAGCCGATCTCGGGGGAGTCGATTTCTGGGATGCCGATCTTCAGCGAGCCGATCTCAAGGGGGCAAATCTCATTGGGGCAAGTTTCGGTGATGCCCGTCTCCCTCAAGCCAATCTCGCTGGAGCATATCTCAAGGGAGTCAGTTTCCATGGAGCCGATCTCAGCCACGCCGATCTCAGCGGAGCTGATCTTAGTAATACTGTGTTAATCAATGCAAATTTTCTGAGGACAAAAGTTGATGGTGCAAACATCTCCAACAGTAAGATCTATGGTGTGAATGTCTGGGATCTGGAGGGTGAGTTTAAGGAACAAAATCAATTGATTATTACGCTTGATGATACATCTGCCATTACGGTAGATAATATTAAGGTTGCGCAGTTCATCTATCTCATATTGAATAACAAAGAAGTTCGGGATGTGCTTAATACTCTCACCTCGAAAACTGTTTTGATCTTAGGTCGATTTGCATTGCCTGAACGCAAGGTGGTTTTAGATGCATTGAGAAATAAACTCCGTGAATATGACCTCCTGCCAATTGTTTTCGATTTTGAACGTCCTGATGACAAGGATTTTACAGAAACAATCAAAACGCTGGCGGGGATGTGTTATTTTGTGATTGCTGATGTGACGAATCCGAAATCATCGCCGCTGGAATTGCAGGCAACTGTCCCTGATTATCAAATCCCGTTTGTGCCGATCATTCAGGAAGGGGAAAGTCCCTTTGCGATGATGGTAGATTTGCAGAAGAAATATGATTGGGTGTTGGATACGATCTCGTATAAAGATGGCGATCAACTCATCCGCATTTTGAAAAAGGGAATTATTGATCGTGCCATGCAAAAGCATGATGAGTTGAGGTTAATCAAAGCACAAATGCCTACAGTGATTTCTGCGAGTCAATTTGAAGAGTAATCTGAGTTAGGCGAAACCCAAAAGTAGAGTTTTCCCCACTCCCAAAACGCGCCCGACAAAGCGTGCACCTAACGCTGGGGACTGCCTGTAGGGCGTGCGTCATGCTTCGCGTCAAGCAGTTTTCTACGCCTTAGCATTTTCCCAGTTGGACGGCTTCGCCGTCCCCGCCTCAGCGCCAGTAACGCAAACCGTTAGGCATTTCAGAGTATCGGATAAATATTGTAAAGGCAAAATGAAATCAAACGGACTTAGAGAAAATCAATCAGCCGATCTGAATACACTAACCCACCCACTGGTTTTATTCAGTATTTCCGTATTGCTCATCAACGACCATTTTTTGAAGATTTACTCTTCTTCGTGGCTCACTGGGAAATTGAGCGACTTTGCTGGAGTGTTCTTTTTTCCTATTCTTTTGAGTGCAATTCTAAACATCATTTGTAAATCGCTCAACTTAAAACAAAGTCATATTGCGATGACAGCATTTGGCTTTACAGTATTCTGGTTTAGTCTGATTAAAACGATACCGTTTTTTAGTCACCTGACCGAAAATCTTCTATCCAAACTGCTATCGTATCCATCGCAAGTCATTTGCGACCCCACCGATTTAATCGCTCTCATTATGCTTTTGCCAGCATGGAGATTGCGAACAATAAGTGAAAAGCAACCAAATGTGAAAAAATCAAAGTTATCATATCTTGCCCTTGGTATAGCAGCAATTGCGACTCTGGCTACTGGCGGTCCTCTAATTACTTCTGTACAAAACCTTGATGTTTATGAAAACACAATTTATGCAGATGTATCTAATATTGGTATTTTTTACAGCTCTGATGGCGGAAAAACATGGGCGGAAGTTAAATCCAATATTCCCACACAAGTGACGAACAACTTTAGAAAGTCGCCAGAATTACCTGTAAGTTTTTGCCTGCCTAACAACCTAGACATTTGCTATCAAACCGGTCAAGATGCAATTTTTCAATCACTTGATGGCGGAAAGACCTGGAATACTACTTGGAGCGTTCCTTCGGGTCGAAAAATTTTTTTGGAACATTCATCCTCATATATCGAATTGGGACCATATGACTTAATCCATCTTGAACATGATAGTAAACAAGTTCTTGTAGCTGCCATGGGAACCGAGGGCGTGCTAGTTAAAACCGATGATAGTTCATGGGAAAGTATCGAGGTGGGCTATGCAGGGCCGATGTCCTCCTTTGAATCTAAAAATATTGCAGACGCAATGCATACTGTGAGCACAGAATTTATTTGGATTAGCGTAATGTCTATTGTTCTTTTATTTTTCAATGTATTGGTAAATGTAATTAAGCCCGACAACAAGGAATTTGCTTGGCTTAAAATCGTGGGGGCAATATCTGTTATATCCTTTATCCTTACTGTATTTTCCCTACCCTTCTCACATTTTCAGGCGACTATTCATTCCTTTTGATCATTAATGGCGTTTCGATCATTAGTGAAATTGTTTTTGTGGTGAGCACTTTATCGACCATATTTCTTTTATTCCAGCAACTGGGAACCAACACAAATAAGCAGGGAATAGCGGGGCTCATTACACTAGTCATAGTATGGCTGATTTCATGCACTCTCTTTATCTTTTGGGCTTATGGCATTATTCCTACATATGAAACAGTATTGAAAGTTCTGATTATTTTGAACGTCAGTTATCTTGTATGGTTTTTTTATCGCTTCACAATAAGGATAGGTCAACAACGGCTTCCGAAAAAAGCTAAACTACAGTGAGGATTCTACTATCCAACAAATAAGGCTTATACTACTTTTGTTTTTGTTCACGTAAAAATCCCCAACAAAGCGCGCACCTACCTGGCGCTGGGGATTCTGCGACAATCTCAAGCTGTTTTCTACGCCTTAGTATTTTTCCAGTTGGACGGCTTCGCCGTCCCCGCCCAGCGCAGGTAACGCAAGCCGTTAGCCCACATCGCGTTCTGTGCATATCTGATGAAAGGCTTTGTCAAGCTCATGAGAAATCTTAAAATACAGAGCGTACTCGGTTTGTTGATTCTCATGATGGTAGCTTGCACCTCAAAATACAAGCTGCCCCTGAATCCAACAGCATCCGAACCCTCTTCACTCTTAGTTAAATCGACAAGCGAATCAGGCCGCCCATCACAACCTGATTTAATCATCAACTTTATGTATCTCGAGATGGAAGGGAGACAAGGTAATTGTGTAAACGCTTATTCACCCTATGGGATTCGTGTGCAAATCAAAAATATCGGCTCCGCTAATACTGGCCCTTTCTTTGTCGGTTTGAATGGGATTCTCCAAGAGGTGAAATATGGTTTACTGGTTGGTCAATCTATTGAGCTGCATTTCGCAGGTACTATATCAAGCGGGCAATATGAGTCAATAGCGGATGCAAACAATCAAGTTGTCGAGAGTCGAGAAGAAAATAATACTTTTTCATTTCTTGCACCAACCCCAACTCCGCCGCCGCTCTGTGCACCCACAGTCACTGCAACTCCATAAAGTCTCTACCAATGGACAGCACTACTTGATCTATCTAAAGAATAGCAATGGTTATGCGGGCTAACAAAGCGTGCATCTGACGCTGGGGACTGCCTGTAGGGCGTGCGGCACGCTTCGCGTCAAGCAGTTTTCTACGCCTTATCATTTTTTTGGCTGGACGGCTTCGCCGTCCCCGCCCAGCGCAGGTACCCACTGGGCAAGCCGCAAACCGTTGGGTGGCTGTCCGTAAACTCATATTAGAAGTAACCAAAGGTGTCCTAAAATGCTAACTATTTCTCAAGTCAGTTCAGAAGCCGAAATTGTATCCATCCGAGATCTAATGCGTGAGTACGCAACCTGGGCTTTCAGCATCGTTCCGGGCAGTGACGAATCGCCAGCCTGGGAGGGATTCGACGCTGAGTTGGCGACATTACCCGGTGTTTATGCGCCACCTGCAGGGCGTCTACTACTAGCCATGCAAGATGGACAGCCAGCAGGGTGTGTATGCCTCAAAGGACATAACACTACCACCAGTGAACTCAAGCGGCTCTACGTGCGCCCCACCTTTCGAGGACAAAACATCGGTCAGCAATTAGTCAAAATGCTTGTTGAAGAAGCACGTCAATCCAAATATCAAAGGATCGTGCTGGATAGCCACATCTCGATGAAAAAAGCACATGCAATCTATCAGGAAGTTGGGTTCAGACTGACGAACGCCCCTGATGATTTTCCAGAGAATCTCAAGCCAGTTGTGGTGTTCATGGAGTGTAACTTATCTGCAACCGCTACTGAAGCCGTAATTTGAAAGATTTCTTCACCAACTTAATGAGCACCGCCGCCCAACAAAGCGCAGACTGCCGCTTTGCAACGTGCGCCCCGCTTCGCGTCAAGCATTTTTTGGCATCAAGTTTTCCCTGCTCCCAGGAGAAAAATCCACGCCCACACAAGCGCGGACCGCACCCCATGGACTGCCCCACCCGCAGACAATCCCCGCTATAATCCAATCAAAGATCGGTCCGCAGATTTTGCAATGCAGTATATAAGGGGTGTTATACCGCACGCGGTTCTCTGCACTCTCCATTGACGTCCCTTGAGCGGATGGCTGTTTCCTGCTTGCAGGTCAGCCCCGGATCCTCGAAAACCCCGACCAATAATCCAAATAATAAGGCTCGCTCTGCTCGATGTCCCCCTCGCACACCTGCGGCTATATGCAAGTGAATTTCTCACTTGCACATAGCTAGGCAGTCCCGCCAAAATAATGCCAATCGGCACTTGAATCGAGAGGATAAATTTGCTATAGTTATTTAAAATGGGATGGAGAAATAATGTCTTTATCACGCCAAAAATACGAGATATAAAAATGCCGCTAAACAAAATTACATACAGCACCCTAATTCGTTGGTGTGCAGCACACCGGATAAACCCTAGCTAGTCGGTGCCTGCGTACCGCGAGAAATACATTGCCATCTCAACGAATCATACTCAAGTGGATACACTGAACACGGAGGATGTTTATGCCAATTCGTTATCAGTACCGAGCACCTGAAAACGGGGATTATGTAGTGGGTTTTATAAAAATAATTGCTTATGGGATCGTTGCTGTTGTTAGCTACTTTATGATCGAAAATGGTCATCAAGCCCTGATTGTTCTCTGGGGCTCTCTCCTTGCCCATTGTCTGATGATGGTCTATGATGCCTTTATTGTCGTTACAGGAAAAGCCTCGCTATCCAAACCGTCATTCCTGAATTACCTTATCGCTATTCAAAATCCAGAACCTACCTTTCTCGGTTTACTCGATATTGTCGTATTGATTGTTTTCCTGGTGAACGTCTTCCAACTGATATTCTAATTGACCAAACCAAGTGATTGTTTGACGTAATTCGCGAGGTTTGCCAGGCTTAGAAGTTTCATGCGACTATAAGGTGTTATACAGCCAAATGGCGGTTAAGTACTCCATATTGGGGTGTTATACAGACGTCTGTATAACACCCTAGTTGGGCGGCTTGCGTATATAAACCGTGCAATTAATGTTCGAATACCATGAAGGAAAATACTATGGTAAACACCCAAATATCTCAATCAGAATTGATAAAGTTAGTGGGTAGCAGACTAATCATAGGAATTCCTGTATTGTTGCTAATTATATTTCTCCCTGCAGGGACATTTGCTTACTGGGAAGCATGGGTTTACCTTGCGATTTTGCTGATACCCATGTTGATTGTTATGATTTACTTTATAAAGAAAACGCCAGAATTCTTAGCGCGTAGAATGCAGTTGAAGGAAAAGGAAGATGAGCAAAAAATAATAGTCAAACTCGCATTAATTCCATTTCTATTGGCATTCATTCTGCCTGGAATTGACAAACGATTAGGCTGGTCAAATGTTCCCATTTTAATTATTGTAGTTGCAGAAATACTGGTATGTATCGGCTATATTTTTGTAGTTCTTGTGTTCAAAGAAAACCAATTTGCATCTCGCATTATTGAAGTAGTAAAAGGACAAAAAGTAATCCAGAGTGGACCATATCGAATTGTTCGACATCCAATGTATTTGGGAACAATATTAATGTATGTCTCATCACCGTTGGCATTAGGCTCGTATTGGGCAATTATTCCAGCAATCTTCATAATTCCAATTCTTGTCGCAAGAATTATTAACGAAGAAAAAGTCCTTACAAAAGAACTAGAAGGGTATTCAGCATACAAACAAAAAACTAGGTATCGCCTTATTCCAGGCATCTGGTAAGAATAGCTTGAAAGGAGGTGTTTATGAATAAAGAAAAAAAGATGGCATTAGGATATATTGTAGGTGGATTACTTGTCATTGTATTAGCCCCTTCAGTTATTTATATGATTACTTCGTTGTTTGATTATGTGTATAGAATAGAAATTGTCCAGAACACCACAATAAGATGGGTTATTATCATGTTATTGCTTGTGATCGGATTAATTTATGGAATTTGGTCAGTGATTATTCAAAACACGGTTGGGCAGGGTGGTCCTGTAGAAATAGGAAATATAGAAATAAGTCCAAAAACAAAGAATCTTGTTGTATCGGGACCCTATAAATACACAAGAAATCCTATGTTGTTTGGAACATTGTTAATGTATCTTGCTTTTGCCCTATTCATCAATTCAATAACCTCTGCTGTGTTAGTCAGTGCAATTTTTACTTTCATGTTGACTGTTGTTGTGAAAATGGAGGAAAAGAGATTATTAAAGGATTTTGGAAATCAATATGAAGAATATCGAAAAAAAGTATCGATGTTCTTTCCATGGTTTCCGAGAAAAAATGAATAGGAAAATAAGCTATCAAACACATTTGCCATTGCATGGTGATGTTGGTTTTGTTATGAGTATAGGTCTCAATTAATAAAAGCCGCCCAACAAAGCACGCAGCGTACACCTGATGTGCGGCACACTTCGCATCGAGCATTTTCCTCGCTTCGAGTTTTTCCTGCTTCCAAGCGGAGTCCACGCCAGCGCAGGTAATACAAACCGTTAGCCCGCCCTATGCAAAGAGAGCTACTTATGAAATCAAAAGCTATAAAAAAAGACAAATCCAACAAAAAAGCGTCGCTTGGACACGTGCTTAAGAAAAACGAGAAAATTAAACAAACTGTCAAGAAGGCTGCCAGTGAACTCACATCGGTAAATGAAGTTCTAAAGCAGGAAAATATCCCTGCTCAGATCATGAAACAGGCTATCACTCAAAATGAAGATGTCGAACAGAAGGTTGCAAAAGCCGCAGACGATTTAAAGCTGGTTAACGTCAAACTCGCCGAAGAAATGGCTGAGCGAATAGTCATCGAATCCGAACTCGCTGATACAAAGACTGACCTGGCGGAAGTACGCGACGATTTATCAAAAGCCCAGGTAAAAACAGAAGAAGCCCAACAAAGTGCGCTTCAGGATGCGCTCACGGGTCTTCCGAACCGCTTGTCATTTGAACAGGGTCTCGGCCACGGGTTGAGCCAGGCAAAACGGCACGGTTGGGGACTCGCTGTCCTATTTATTGACATCGACAAATTCAAGAGCATTAACGACTCTTATGGCCATGATCTGGGAGACCAGGTGCTGCTGATGGTGGCAAACCGTTTAAAGTCTTTTGTGCGCGATGAAGACATAGTCAGCCGCTGGGGAGGCGATGAATTTGTATGCCTGTTGTTGGAAGTTAAACAGGAAGCTGACGTGACTCAGCTTGCCGAGAAGATGATCAATCGGGTTGCCGAAGCCTTCGAGTTTCAGGGGACCGTTCTTTCCATAAGAGCCAGTATCGGCATTGCCATATATCCCGCAGATGGAGATACGTCCGAAATTCTTTTCAAAAATGCGGATATAGCTATGTATAAAGCCAAGGGAACAGAGCAGCGTGTTGTGCTGTTCCGAGAATCTGGTGAGCAAAAAGTGGGCTAACAAAGCGTGCGCCTGACGTTGGGGACTGCCCGTAGGGTGTGCGCAAATCTAAGGCAGTTTTCTACGCCTTTTCATTTTTCTGGCTGGACGGCTTTGCCGTCCCCGCCCCAGCGCAGGTAACGCAAGCCGTTGGCTGCTTCGTAGATTCGGAATCTAGTTTTATTTCCTTCTTGACGGGATAGAACATAAGTTCTACAATCTCACGAAGGAGAATACCCATGACAAAAACAATCCTTTCATCTAAAAGCAAGTCTACGCAAAACACCACTTCGGTTAAAGAGTTTATTGCTTCACTTGATAAGCAAACCCTAAAAGATAGCAAGGTACTTGTTGAAATGATGCAAGGAATTAGTGGAAGTAAGCCTAAGTTATGGAACGTAGGTACGATTGGATTTGACTCCTATCATTACAAGTACGACAGTGGGCGTGAAGGTGACAGTTTTATCATTGGCTTTTATCCAAGAAAAGGCAAGATAACCGTCTACATGATGGACGGCACAGCACGTTACTCCGAATTGCTGGCTAAGTTAGGTAGGCATACTACTACTGGGTACTGTGTTTATATCAAGCATCTTGGCGATGTGGAGTTGCCAATCCTCGAACAAATCATGCAAAGGTCATATGAGAATATAAAGTCGCAAGACGGGCATATCAACCAAATATTATGGAAGGCTGAAAAATAGGTATTTCTGCCTTGCTTTATATGCGTTCAGTGAACGCGCCTAACAAAGCGTGCACCTAACGCTGTGGATTGCCCGTAGGGCGCACGCACATCCCAGGCAGTTTTCTACGCCTTAGCATTTTTCTGGCTGGACGGCGAAGCCGTCCCGCCCCAGCGCGGGCAACCACTTCATGAATTTCAATAGCAGTAATCTCCTTATTACTATTGTCGTTTCGTTCCGAGAATTCTTCCCAAAATGATTGTTGTGATGATTGAGGAATTTCTAGATGTGCCATAACAAGGAGAAAACAAAAAATGAGAAACGTTGTCTTTGCCATCAATATCACCGTTGACGGCTGCTGCGGACATGAATCGGTAGTCGCCGACGACGAACTTCACGAGTACTTTACTGGGCTCCTGCAGGATTCAGACATTGAAATTTTCGGGCGCAACACTTATCATCTGATGTATCCGTACTGGCACGATGTCGCAATGAATCAATCGGAATCAAAAGCGACCAACGAATTTGCCCGCACGTTCGATTCGATGCCGAAGATCGTCTTTTCAACAACATTGAAGAGCGTGGAGTGGAACAACACAACGCTTCTGCGCTCAAGCCTTCAAGAAGAGATCGTGAAACTAAAACAACAGCCAGGCAAAAATATTTCCATTGGCGGGTTGAACATTGCATCGCAACTCGCTCAGTCTGGTCTGATCGATGAGTATCGTTTTCTCGTTCAACCGATTGTTGCAGGAAAAGGTCCCCGATTGTTCAAATCGGGCAAGAATCTTACATTGGAACTTATCGGATCAAAAATGTTTCGCTCAGGCGTTGTCGAATTGCACTATAAAAATATTCACAAATAATAAGGAAATGACATCATGCTTATCGTTCGCGAAGTCGTCACGATGCAAGTTTGTCAGTAAGGTTTTGCACCTTTTTAATAGCCAATGTTCTGGCAAGTTTGTGGTTACCCAACAAAGCGTGCACCCGACTGGTGGGAGTCTGTGCGTTTTCAGACATTTTTCTGGCTTCGAGTTTTCTCTGCTCCTAAGCAGAGTCCACGGGTGCAAATGGTTAGCCCGCCGCATCCAAGAAGGTTTGTAGAAAATTCTTGCAGAACTTATTGTCATACAACCTGACGAATCAAAATTTGTCACGAAAGGGTTAATATGGATAAAGAATACAATATCATCTCCTTGGATAAGCCTGATGATTCTGTGTGGGATGTTGTCGGATGGGGCATTCATAATTACAACATACAGATAGCGGGAGATACGCAGAGCAAACAACTGTGCTTTGTCCTTCGTGCGCCTGATAAAAAGACTGTAGGCGGCTTGATTGGCAAAACTTATTGGGATTGGCTTTATATCGATTTATTGTTTGTAAAAGAAGAGCTTCGCGGTCGTGGATATGGGCATCGTCTTTTGGAGATGGCTGAAGATGAAGCGCGAAAATGCGGCATAAAGAATGTGTATTTAGACACATTCAGTTTTCAAGCACCAGATTTTTATAAACAACATGGTTACAAGGTTTTCGGTGAGCTAAAAGATTTCCCTGCTGGACATCAGCGGTATTTTTTTACGAAACAACTTAGAAATCGTGTATAAATTAAAAGGGTAACTACTGAAAAGCAAAAGCGCCTGACAAAGCATAGACTAGTCCCAACCTTCCTTTGGACACCCTCCCAAAATACAGCATTGAAATTCGAGCTGGGACTTAATGTGCATAGGCTGTGTTTGGAGAGGGATTTTGCTTCGGGCTTTTTCTGCTTCCGAGCAGAGTCCACACCTGCCCCAGCGCCAGTAACGCAAACCGTTAGGCAACCAAGAGCAAAAGAATCAACGAATCGCAAGTTTCGTTTTGTCGTAAAATTGAAAAGATAACACCGTTTTAGATTTTGATGATCTGTTTTTTTTACTGGAGGCAAAATGTCCGAACTAAAAACAAAAGTCAACAATGCGAGCGTGAAAGACTTTCTCAATTCAATTGAAAATGAGCAGATTCGAAAAGATTGCTTTGAGATTTCCAGGATGATGGAGAGTGTTACGAAAGCCAAGCCGAAAATGTGGGGCGCGAGTATTGTCGGATTTGGAAGTTATCACTACATTGGCAAAAGCGGACGCGAAGGTGATTGGATGTTAACTGGCTTCTCGCCGCGCAAGCAAAATTTGACTTTGTATCTGATGGGCGGATTTGACTCAGAAAAAGAGTTACTCGAAAAACTTGGGAAATATAAAACCAGCGTAGGCTGTTTATATATCAAGAAGTTAGATGACGTAGATAAGAAAGTTTTGAAAGAATTGGTGATTACATCTGTGAAAAAGATGAAGAGTCAGGACAAAAAGTAGATCCCATTTTTGACATGGCTGATGTTTCCAAAAATTAAGTTGTGTGTAACAGTTGGGCATGTTGGCACCGATGTCTTTTTTAACTATCGTTTTGGTAAGCAGGCAGGTTGCCTAACAATGCATGCACTGAGACCTTTCGCAAGCTTAATGCAAGTCTGCGCGATTTACAAGCATTCTTCTGGCTTTGGGCTTTCTCTGCTCCCAGGCCGAGAGTTCACGGGCGCATAAGATATGGATGGCATAAGATGAAAAACACACCTGTTGCAGCTAAGAAATCAAAGAGGCCATCAACTGTTATTAAAGCGCAGCTGAAGAGAGATGAGCTTGTTGCGGACTTGATCGAGACTCGCAGAAAAATCATTGACATAACTTCGTCTTTTTCACCAACTGAGCATGATCAGGTCTTTTTGGGTATTTGGTCCATCAAAGATTTATTAGCCCACTTGATAGGATGGCTTGAGGCAAACCGCAAAGCAGTGAAAGCCATCCGGGCAGGCAAACTCCCAGAATTCTATGCATATAAAGATCGTGACTGGCAAACTTACAATGCTCGTCTCGTTTCGAAATATAAACGTGAAAACATGGTAGAGCTTTTATCGGCAATGCAAGCTTACCACCAAAAACTCATAGACTCAATTCAGATCATTCCCGCTGAAGAGCTCGAACAAGATTATGGAGTGAGGTTCAAAGGCTATAAAGTTACCATAGCCCGCCTCCTGCAAGCTGAACTCAAGGATGAGAAGGTGCATTACGCTCAGATAGAAATGTTTAGAAACAAGGCAAAGTAAAATGAGTGACCGTTTCAGCGTGTCACCCAATAAGGCGTGCGGCGTATATTGGACTCTGGGGATTCTGCCGCATTTACAAGCATTTTTTGGTTGTTGAGCTTGTCGAGACACTGGTTCGAGTTTGTTTCTTTTTGTTCTCAAACAGAATCCACACCTGCCACGGCACTAGTAACGCAATCCGTAGCTGCTTCAATCTTTTTCAATCAGGTATCCACACAATGGAGGTTCACAATGTCCGAGCAAGTAAACGTTGAATTGTTGAAGGGATTCCTGGAAGCATTCAATCGTCACGACCTAGATTCTATTATGGACTATTTCGCAGATAATTGCGTCTTCTACATGCCAAAAGGCGTCAAGCCTCGTGGCGATTGGTATGTCGGGAAACAGGAGGTGCGGGCAGGGTTGGCAAAACGATTTGAAGGGATACCAGATGTACATTATGGAGACGATCGACACTGGATCTGTGGCGATTTCGGTGTGTCGGAATGGACGCTGACTGGCACATCTACGTCAGGACAACACATCGAAGTGCGAGGGGTTGATCTGCTTGAGTTTGCTCAGGGGAAGGTCATCCGCAAGGATTCTTTCTGGAAAATAGTTGAGTGACCAGCATGGTCAGCAAAATATGCCAGCGAGATTACACGATGAGCATGGAGGTAAGGTCCACGGGCGTAAACGGTTGGGTAGTTCCTTCTTAAATTAACTCAACATTTGAGACTTATAATCTTCCTGTCGGATTCAACAATATGGCAGAAACCACCGAGCCCCAAAGCAAGTTTTCAGAAAAAAGATTTGTCATTGGTTGTATTGTGTTATTTTTGAGTTCCGTTGTTCTGATTTTATTCCCGCTGGGAATTTACGCACGTTCATTGTTCATCACAATACAGTCAGATGAGGTTGCAGTTGTATTATCTCCTAATGCGCCAAACGGAATCAGCGAAATTCCCTTAACTCCAGGGAATCACTTCGTTAGTCCACTTGATAAACTTGAAATTTTCAATTTCTCCAAAGAAAAATATATATCATCTTCAACAAATTGTGGCTGCGGCCCGGACCTTGTTACCTTTCACGCCAAAGAGAGTGCAGAAATATTTGTAGACTATCAGATTACTTATTCTATAAACCCTGAACAAGTTGTCAAGCTCTATCAGGTGTGGCAGCATAGGTATCAAGATGGGTTTGTAATACCGCAATCCATAAAAATTATCGAAGAAGTTGCAAGTCAATATACTTCCAGCGAAATCGCTTTGACAAAAAGAAATGAGGTTGAGCAGGCAATATTTTCTCGCCTTAAATCTGATTTTTCAGAGTCTAATTTGATTTTATTTGAATTCAAGATAGACGATGTTCGTTTGAATAAATAGAAACTGCCCCCAGCCGTCTTTCGGACTGCTTCGCAATCCCCAAATACAGCATTGAAATTCGAGAAGGGACTTAAATGCACAGACCGTATTTGGAGAGAGATTTGGCTTCGAGTTTTTTCTGCTTCCAGGCAGAGTCCACTCCTGCCACGGCGGCAGATCATGGGTGCGGCCCGTTGACTGGCTTCATCGTGCTTCGACATATACTCTTGACGGTTCGGAACAAGTGTTCTAAACTCTGCTTCGTCGTTTACTTACTTTAGAACGAGGCAATCACATAGTAATTCGGATGTTGGAGGAACTCAGTCATGAGAAAAATTATTGTGCTTGAACATATCTCCCTTGATGGTGTCATACAAGGTCCAGGCGGGCCAGAGGAAGATACCAGCGGCGGCTTCGCGTATGGCGGATGGATAGCGCCCTATGCCGATGAAATTGGTGGAACAGCCCTGAGAAAGCAGATGAACATGCCGTTCGACCTGTTGGTAGGGCGCAAAACCTTTGAAATTTGGGAGCCCTATTGGCCGCAACATGCAGACGCATGGCCTGGCGCGAACACAGCGACCAAATATGTCGCCTCAAATACCATCACGTCTAGCGAATGGCAGCCGTCCGTGTTTTTAAGCGGAGATATTGCAGAAAAAGTCGCCAAGATCAAGCAGCAGCAAGGGCCCGATTTGCATGTTTGGGGAAGTGGCAATCTCATTCAGACGCTTATCAAGCATGATTTGGTCGATACGTTCTGGTTGATGATATATCCGATCACGCTGGGCGGTGGAAAGCGGTTGTTTGCCGATGGCACGATCCCAGCGGCATTCAAGGTGACTGAGAGCACAGTGACCCCAAATGGTGTCATTGTCGTGAATTACGAGCGTGCAGGCGCAATCACAACCGAAAGTTGATGAGTATTCGCGCTGTTCTTAACATCAAGTAGGTACGGTTAACCTGTTGAGGATACATATTCTTAAAGAACAGCGAAAGAAAATAAAAATAGGTCATGGAAACGCACATTCGTAAAGCAACAGCAAATGATTATGACGATTTATGTGAACTCTTCAATGAAGTAGATGCTTTACATCGTGTTAACCTGCCCCATATTTTCCAAAAGCCAAATGGCCCTGCTCGAGAAAAAAATTATTATCTGGAGCTGATTGCCGATGAGAGTATCGGACTTTTTGTCGTAGAGATGGATGAGAAACTTGTAGGGTTTGTTCATGTCCTTGTCCGAGATACACCCGCCTTTCCTGTCATTGTTCCTCACCATTATGCAGTCATCGACGGGATCGCCGTAAAATCAGAATTCCAGAAGCACGGGATCGGTAAATTGTTGATGGAAAAAGCGCAGGAGTGGGCAATGACAAAAGATGCAGAATTCATGGAGCTAAATGTCTATGAATTTAACAGGAATGCGATTTATTTTTATGAAAGGCTTGGTTATCAAAATTCAAGTCGGAAAATGAGAAAGAAAATTGATAAGGCAGGCTAACAAAGCATGGACTGACCACCCCGTCCTTCGGACACTGTTTTCAAATACAGCATTGAAATTCAATCTGGGGGTTAATGTGCACAGGCCGTATTTGGAGAGGGGCGTGGCTTTGAGTTTTTCTGTTCGTGTCCACGGGCGCAAGCCGTTTGTTAGCATCCTGAAATATGTTTTGGCTTATTATTGATAAGGTTTAATAAATATATTTTTATTGGAGAGAATAAAATGCCCGAAAAAGAATCAACCTATCAGATCATGGATTTGATGCCAGACTTCTGGGAATTCCATGCCAAAAGCAAGGATGCAAATGTTTCGGAACAGGCGGCCCTGTTCAAAAAATGGTGGTGGATAAACACCCCGAAGCATATGCTGCCAGGGTCATCGGCCTTGATCCAAACAAACCCCTACGATGAGGCGCTTACCGAGCGTTACCTGCTTTGCCATGAGCGGAGCACGGCTCAGCAGGTCAGCACCATGCAGCGAATATCCGCTTCGATAGCACGTGACATGGCCCAGTACGAAGCAAAATTCCGAAAAGTTTTTCCTGACTTCAACTATACAGGGTCGGTCTATTTTATGAATTCGCTCCTCGGCTTCGATGGGGCAACACGCACGGTTAATGGAAATATTGCCCTGTTGTTCGGCTTGGATACAATGGCCTGGGTTTACGGTGATGACCTAGATCTGCAGCCCTTTTTTCATCACGAGATTTTTCACATCTACCATTCCCAATTTCTGGAAGATGATAGTGACGATGTTGCCGCCGCCATCTGGCAGGAAGGGCTCGCCCAATTCGTGGCGAAATCGTTGAACCCAGATGTCGAAGGCGTGAATCTGTTCGGGCTTCCAAAGGAAATGCCGCAGCGCTCGGAAGCGATGCTCTCAACGCTTGCCAGTAAACTTCTCGAAGTGCTTGATTCAACCAGCAGGGACGACTATGGCAAATTCTTTTTTGGAAACAACGGCAGTGATGAGATTCCACCGCGCAGTGGTTACTATCTGAGTTATCTGGTCGTACAGAAACTCGCGAAAAAATATTCCCTGCAGGAAATGGCACATTCAAAACTTGCAGTTATCAAACCCGAGATCAAAATGGCTTTGGAAGAATTAGCCAACGGCATACGCTAAATAAACTCATGCAAGGAGTAGCAATGGAAGACTACGACGACGATCTCGGCAAATTTGAAGCGGAAGGTGCCGCGCCGTTGCCAGATTTTGGAAATCGAGGACACATCGATCATGACGGCGCCCGCATCTGGTACGCCGACTATGGGGTTGGTCCAACCGTGATACTTTTGCACGGCGGCCTCGGCCACAGCGGGAATTGGGGATATCAAGTCCCTACGCTGGTTGGGAATGGCTATCGCACCGTTGTCATTGACAGCCGCGGACACGGCCGCAGCACCCGTGACGACCGTCCATATACTTATGAACTGATGGCCTCCGACGTTTTGGCCGTGATGGATGCATTGGGCATCGAAAAAGCGGCGCTGGCAGGCTGGAGCGATGGCGCATGTATTGCCTTGGTCCTTGCTGCGCAAGCGCCTGCACGTGTGGAAGGAGTCTTCTTCTTCGCATGTAATATGGATCCCAGCGGTGCAAAGGAAATTAAAGAATTCGCCCCGATCCTTCAGCGGTGTATCGGCAGGCATATAAAGGACTATGGCCAACTGTCAGAAACGCCAGACCAGTTTGAGGCGTTGTCTGAAGCGGTGGGTCTCATGCAGAGGACTCAGCCCAATTACTCGGCCAATGACCTCGCGCAGATCAATGTACCGGTTGCGATCATCCACAGCGAGTTTGATGAGTTCATCAAACTTGAGCATGCCGAATATCTCGCGCGGAATATTCCAAACGCGGAATTTGTTTATCTTTCGGGCGTGAGTCACTTCGCCCCGTTGCAGCGGCCTGACCAATTCAACGACACCCTTCTCACCTTCCTCGGCAAAGTGCTGGCTTGAAGCATTTGAAAATTTTGTAGATCGATTTTCCTGAAACCTTTTCTGCCATACCGCTTAAAGAAAGGAGCGATTTGGCAGTTTTGATTTAATAAGGAGAATTGCAGGTATGAAAGCAATTGTGTATACAGAATACGGACCCCTGAAGTTCTTCGGCTCGCAGAGGTTGAGAAACCTGCCCCGAAGGATAACGAGGTTCTGATCAAGATCCATGCGGTCTTTCGGGCGGCGAATCTCAAAACCTGAAAACGCATAGTAAAATCCACACACGATTGTTTTGCTTAAACTGTCGTATGTGGATTTTGATTTTCACGGCGGAATCTTTTTTGGAAGGATATCGTTATGACTGATAAAACCATCACCGCGCAGCCGCTTATGGACAGGCGGCTCCTTGTCTTGCTCATTCTGTCGGTTGCATTCCTCGTCGTTGCTTTTCTCGGGGGACAGCCTTCCTCGACACGTGGTTTCTACTATGCTGTCTGGCTGACATTTTCAGGTCTGCTGTGGAAGAATCGGGAGCGATTTAGCCTCTGGCTCAAGAATCGCCCCCTGCCAGAAATTCCCCTTTTTGTCGGGTTGGGCCTCATCATGATCCTTGTTGAAGAGACCATCGCGGGGATCGCTGTCCACCTGCTTAGTGTGAAAAGTATCGGAGAGTTGCTTGCTGTAGTGCCGCCGTATTATTTCAACAACCTGCTTCTGTTGCCTGGCTTCATCGTTGGCTGGTATATCCTGCTCAAACTTTACGCATACTCGCGGACCGAAGTGTTCGCCCTCGTGGGACTCTTTGGATTGTTTTCCGAGAAGATTTATGTCCATGTCCTGGCGATTCCCATCCTTGGGATTGCGCTGATTCTTCCCACAATGTTCACCTACATGGCGATCATTATGCCTTCGATCCTCTCGCTGAGGTCGCAAGGCACACGTCAATTGAACATACCGCTTCGATATCTTCTGGGATTCATTTTTCCGATCATTGTTTCGATGCCTTTTATTTTCATCCACACCTTGTTGACGAACGCTGGCCTCATTGACCCAACCATTTTGACGAAATGAGTCTGTCGCTCCTGAGAACTTCACTGAAGTCATTTCAATGGCAACCCTCTTCTTAATGTGTGGATTACCCGGCGCTGGAAAGACCACGCTTGCAAAGCAGATCGAGTCTTCTCATACGGCATTGCGCCTGTGCCCCGATGAGTGGATCGAGCCGCTTTTGATTGATGTCACTGATTTCGCAGAGCTTGACCGCCTGCGCACGCCCATCGAATTGCTTCAGTGGGAGGTCGCCAAAAAAGTTCTCAGCCTTGGAGTCAATGTCGTGTTGGAAAATGGATTTTGGTCACGTGCCGAACGTGCCATGTATCGGTCACAGGCCGAGGTGTTGGGTGCTCGCGTTAAATTAATCTATCTAAACGTCGAGCGCGATGAGTTGTGGGCGCGCCTGTCAAAACGCAATGAGAATTTGCCGCCTGGAACTTTTGCCGTGCGTGAAGATCAACTTGATCTTTGGATGAGCTGGTTTGAACCGCCAACTCAGGAAGAGATTGATTTATAGTGTTCGATGTACGATAATAGGTGAGGTCATGTTTTTATTAATAGAGGAGCCTGTGATGAAAAAACTGCTTATCTTTGGGTTGATCGTTCTTCTTTCTCTTTCGATTACCGCTCCTGTTTTGGCGGGAGCCGATGCCTCTCGTGTTGCTGTGCCAAATCAATTTGTGGATGTTCCACAGGACCATTGGGCGGTGGCATGGATCAATCAGCTTTATACCGAAGGTGTAACGGGTGGATGCAGCGCTGCCCCCTTGCGATATTGTCCCGATGCGGTGGTCACTCGCGCACAAATGGCGGTCTTTCTCGTGCGCGTTATTCATGGCAGTACGTTCACTCCGCCAGCCAGCGCAGTGATCTTTGAAGATGTCCCTGCCGATTACTGGGCCAGCGCATGGATCAATCAGTTGAACGCCGATGGTGTCACAGGTGGATGCAGCAGCGCCCCGAAATTATTTTGTCCAGAAGCAAATGTCAGCCGCGCACAGATGGCGGTTTTTCTCCTCCGCGCCAAATATGGCAGTGCGTACATCCCGCCTGCCTCGGGCGACATCTTTAGCGATGTGCCCGCGGATTACTGGGCACGCGATTGGATCGGACAACTCTACGCAGAAGGTTACACCGGTGGCTGCTCATCCAACCCGTTGCAGTTCTGCCCCGAATCATCCGTCAGCCGCGATCAGATGTCCGTTTTTATCCTGCGCGCCATTCACGGCGCTGACTATATTCCCCCGCCCATTGACCAGACGTCCCTGCGCCCGTTTCCGCAGCATGTCCAATATGCGCCCAATAGCATTCTCCCCAATCATCGCACCCAGACCCAACTCGATGACGACGTCCGCGCTTTTTATGATTACTGGAAGACGAATTATCTGATCGAAGCAGGTGTGAACGTTGATGGTATTCCGATGTTCCGTGTGGCGTTTGGAAAAAATGAACCTGACCGTTCGGCCACTGTATCCGAAGGACAGGGCTATGGCATGTTGATCGTTCCCATCATGGCGGGCTACGACCCCGATGCGCAGGCCATCTTTGACGGGTTGTGGGCCTTTGCGCGTGCGCATCCAAGCGAAGGCGATCCGCGCCTGATGGATTGGAAGGTGCCTCAGACCGATGGCAATGACTCAGCCTTTGACGGCGATGCGGATATCGCCTTTGGTTTATTGTTGGCAGATGCCCAGTGGGGCAGCGCGGGAATTGTGAATTACAAAGCCGAAGCGGAAACGATGATCGCGGGTATTCTCGAATCGACCATTGGCCCCGCCAGTCATTTGCCGATGCTCGGCGATTGGACTGATGCCAATGGCGCAACCTACAACCAATACACGCCGCGTTCCTCCGATTTCATGTTGACCAATTTCCGCGCGTATGGGCAGGCTACGGGGAATCCAGTTTGGGATGATGTGGTTGCGCAAAGTCAAAGTGTGGTCGTGGCGTTGCAAACCAATCACAGTCCGCAAACGGGATTGTTGCCTGATTTCATTGTGAGAAAAAACGGCAGCTATGAACCCGCTCCCGCGAATTTTCTGGAAGCAGATACCGACGGCGCCTACAACTACAATGCCGGGCGCGACCCGTGGCGTTTGGGCATGGATGCCTTGTTGAGCGGTGATGCCATTTCGCGTACAAGCGCATTGAAGATCTCACATTGGGCCGAGTCTGCGGTATCGGGCAACCCTGCAAATTTCCGCGCTGGGTACAACCTGAATGGCACACCTCTGCCAAACAGTGATTACTTCACATCCTTTTTTGTTTCCCCACTGGGAGTAGCCGCCATGAACGATTCCGCCCAGCAGGATTGGTTGAACGCCGTTTATGATTCGGTCTATGCAGCCCGCGAAGATTATTATTCAGATAGCGTCACCCTGCTTTGCCTGCTGGTGATGACAGGAAACTTCTGGTCCCCATGAATTCAAATCTCTCTCAAAAGATACACTCCCAATCCCTCGTGTGGGATGCGCATGCCTGCTTTCCGCTCAATCCAAATTCCGACCTGAGTGAATTGAAACGATATAAAGATAGCGGCGTGAATTTCATCTCCCTGAACATCGGCATGGATATGGATCCCTTCGAGAATGTGATTCAAGTGCTGGCTTGTTTCAGGAAATATATTGCCGCGCATCCTGACGACCTCGTGCTTGCTCTGGCGGTGGACGATGTGATCGGCGCGAAGGCATCTGGCAAACTCGCAATTGCATTTGACCTCGAAGGCTCCGACCCACTGCGCGGAGACTTGAATCTTATTTCGTTCTATTATGACCTTGGCGTTCGTCAAATGCTTTTGGCCTACAACAAAGACAACCGTGCTTCAGGCGGATGTATGGAAGGTCACATCGGCCTGACCGATTTCGGAAAACAGGTGATTCGTGAGATGAATCGTGTGGGCATGGTCGTGGATGTGACTCACATGGGCTATCGTGCCACAATGGAGGCTTTCGATGTGTCGGCACAACCTGTCATCTTTTCGCATTCCAATCCCAAAGCATTGCGCGACAACGCGCGGAATATCACCGATGAGCAGATCAAGGCCTGCGCCAAAACAGGCGGCGTGATCGCCATCAATGGCATCGGCGATTTTCTCGGCGGAACCACCAGTGAGATCATGGTTCAACATATCGAATACGTGATGGATCTGGTCGGCCCCGAGCACGTTGGCATCGGCCTCGATTATGTCGTGGATAAACAAGAACTGATCGATTACATCGAAGGCCACCCCGATGTATTTCCACCCGATAAGATGAACGATTATCTGGCCTTTGTTGAGCCAGAACAACTCCCTGAGATCACAGATCTGTTGCATAAAAAAGGTCACAATGAGCAGGTGATCAGCGGCATTTTGGGCGGGAATTTTCTGCGAGTTGCAAAACAAGTTTGGAAATGATATGCAAAAGACCATTTCCACCGACCTAACCCCAGCCAACATTGCCAGGGTTTTGGAATTACTTCGGGAGACCCCCGAAAAGCTGAAGGCCTTGAGCAAGTTGTTGTCTGTTGAAAAACTCCGCCAGCCGCTGGGAGCGGATGAACGATCCTTGACCGAGGACCTGGCGCATTTGATCAATAGCGAAGCGCGAACATCGGAAGCCATCTACCTCGCTTTGCTCGTGGATGAACCACTCATCGCGGATATCCATTCTGAACGAGATTGGGGAAAACTGTTGCGATTCGATCTACTCGATTTCCCCGAATTGCTGGCGTATTTCAAAATCCGCCGCAAGGTATTGCTGAGAATCCTCTCGGCGCTGACCGAGGCCCAATGGTCAAGACCAATTCGCGAGGAAGGCAAGAAGCGGAAAGAGTCCATCTACTGGCGGGCAAGGTCTTTGGCGCTCCACGAGTCAGAGCATGTCAGCGATCTGGAAAGAAAGATCGGCTAAGGTTGAGATTCTTCTGCGATGTTTTTTGAATCCGCGTAAATTCGCGCAATTCGCGGCAAAGTTTTTTTCAAGGGGGTTCCCACAATGGGGCTCACGAATGAAAAACAAAAACGCATCCATTGCGGATGCGTTTTGTATGTGGCGGGAGGGCGGGATTCGAATACCATCCCTTCAATGGGGACTCGCGACTGGAAAACAAAAAACACGCCCCTTTTGGAACGTGTTTTGTTTAGTGGCGGGGAGGGCGGGATTCGAACCCGCGACTGGTTTTACCCAGCACTCACTTAGCAGGCGAGCCCATTCAGCCACTCTGGCACCTCCCCAAAAATTTGTAGTAGCGACTTTATGATTCTATTGCCAGTCGCACATGGACAGTTGCTAAAGCTGTCACTACGGATAGCCTGGCGGAGGGAGTGGGATTCGAACCCACGTTGGTGTGACCCAAACATGTTTTCAAGACATGCGCCTTCAGCCGCTCGGCCATCCCTCCAGGCGGAAGCGATTTTACCATACATCCCCGAGTAGAACAGGTTGGTATACCCGTCGCAGGTATTATATAATCGGTCAACTATGACTGAAAGAGATATGGAAAAAGCCGCCCTGCGCGGAGAACCTTCTTACGTCTGGCGTGATGGGCAGCAGCGCCGACTGGATATGATCGTAAAAGCCGCTGAAAAACGCGTGGGCGGCATGATTCTTGAAAATGGCTGTGGGGTGGGAATGTACGTTGAAAAGCTCTCAGCCTTCGGCGGGCGCGTGATCGGGCTGGAATATGATTTTGATCGCGCTGCCGATGCGAAAGTCAATTCCGACGAAATATTCAACGCCGCAGGGGAATTCATCCCGCTTCCTGCTTCGACTTTTGACCTGATCCTCAGCCACGAAGTGATCGAACACGTTCAGGATGACCGCGCCGCGATCCGCGAGATGATCCGCGTAATCAAGCCTGGAGGGCGGATCGTCATCTTTTGCCCCAACCGTGGATATCCCTACGAGACACATGGGATATTTTGGAAGGGAAAATATTATTTCGGCAACAAACTCTTTGTGAATTACCTGCCGCGTGTACTGCGCGACAAACTTGCTCCGCATGTGCGCGTGTATTCACGCAGTGACATGCAAAATTTGTTCGATGGCTTGAATGTGAAATTCATCGAGCGCACGGTCATCTTCGGTGCATATGACAATATCATCGCGCGCTTCGGTTCGTTGGGAAAGATCCTGCGCGCGGTTTTGCAATTCCTCGAAGCCACGCCGCTGAAGGGATTGGGGCTTTCTCATTTTTGGGTGGTTGAGAAGGTGTGAAAACTTGAAGTCTTAATGCAAGACGCTGAGGCGCAAAGAAAAGAAAAAACTTTGGCGACTTTGCGTTGAAATGCCTCATTTCCGACATTGATTTTGAGTTATACCCAGTTCATAACGAGTTTTGCCAATTAAATATGGATCGGACTTCCATCCGCGCCGTGTGCCGCTTCCATGATTGCTTCGGAAAGCGTGGGGTGCGCGTGGACGTTGCGCGCGATCTCGTGCGCGGTCAGTTCCATCATGCGGGCGAGGGTCAGTTCGGGCAGCAGTTCGGTCACTTCGGGGCCGATCATGTGCGCGCCGAGCAGTTCGCCGTATTTTGCGTCGGTGATGATCTTTACGAAGCCTGCATAGTCTCCCATGCCCAACGCTTTGCCGTTCGGCTGGAAGGGGAAGCGCCCGATCTTGACTTCGTAGCCGCGTTCCTTTGCCTGCGCTTCGGTGATACCAAATGAAGCAACCTGCGGATACGAATACGTGGCGCGCGGCATCATTTCGTAATCGAGGACCACGGTTTCATGTCCGCCGATGTGTTCGGCAGCGACAATACCCATCGTGGAGCCGACATGCGCGAGCATGAGTTTGCCCGTCACATCACCGACCGCCCAAATGCCTGGCACGTTCGTTTGCATCTTTTCGTTGACTTCGACAAAGCCGCGCTCGTTGATCTTCACGCCGACTTCTTCCAGCCCGAGATTTTTTGAATTGGGACGGAAACCGATCGCGACTAAAGCCTGGTCTGCTTCCAGTACTGTTTCTTTTCCTTCCGCTGACACTTTGACCTTCACTCCCGTGGCAGTGGCTTCGACAGACTCGACTTTGTGTCCCGTCATAATATTGATCTTGCGCTTCTTGAATTCCTTTTCAAGTTCCTTGGAAACTTCTTCATCTTCCAGCGGAACAATGCGCGGCAGCATTTCGACAATGGTCACATCCACACCGTAGGCATTCCAGATGGTGGAGAATTCCACACCAATGGCGCCTGAGCCGATCACAACAACAGATTTGGGAAGTGTAGTTTGCAGGATCGCTTCCCAGTATGTGACGACCTTCTCACCGTCCACTTTCCAAACGGGGGGAACCATGGCGCTTGCGCCTGTGGCAACGATGATATTCTTCGCCTGAAGCTCAGTGACTTTGCCGTCTTTGTCGGTCACGTTGAGCGTGTCTTTTGTTTTAAACTTCGCTTCGCCCATGAAGACAGCGATGTTGTTCTTCTTCATCAGGAAGCCGACGCCTTTTGTCAGGCGGTCTGAATTCTGGCGCGAGCGTTTGACGGCTACGCTGTAATCGAGCTTGAGGTTTTCAAAGGTGAAGCCAAATTCCTTGCCGCGTTCGCGCAGGGTGTGAGCCACTTCCGCATTTTTGAGCAGGGACTTGGATGGAATGCAGCCCACGTTCAAACAAACTCCGCCCATCCATTGCTTATCTACAATTGCAACTTTCTGTTTCAGTTGCGCGGCACGGATGGCGGCGACATATCCCGCGGGGCCTGCACCGATCACAACGAGGTCAAAATTTTCTGCCATAGAGAATACTCCAGTAAATTATAGAAAGATGATATTTCGTCCCCCATTGTACTATTAAAGAAACTTCCTCCATTTCAGGAGGAAGTTAGAGTTTTGTAAATATTATCTGTGCTTCCTACGCGTCCTCGGCGTAGGAAGCATTACAAATCGCCGCCGAGGACGGCGGCTTGAGCCTGTAAATTTTTCTCAGTGAACTCCATGCTCTCTGTGGTAAATATTTTTTACAAATTTTTCTTCAAGAACTCGAACGTCCGCTCCCATGCCAACTGCGCGGCAGCGGGGTCGTATTCGGGGCGATCAGACTCAACGAACCAATGAGCAACTCCCGGGTAGATGTGAAGCGTCGCATCCACACCTGCTTTTTTGAATTCCGCGAAGGTGTTGTCCACATATTCGTTCGGTTCCCATTCATCGTTGTCGCTGTAATGTCCCATCACTTTGGCTGTGACCTTTCCATACTCCACGCCTTCGTTGCCGTAGAAAAGGACGATTGCTCCAAACTGTTCAGGTTTGTAAGTCGCAGCGATCAATGCCCATGCCGCACCCATTGAAAAGCCAACCGCACCGATCTTATTTCCTTTCACCAGGTCTCGCAAATAATCTTTTGCCGTCATCACTGTTGCACCAGTAAATTCGCCATCACTTTTTTCCATCAACGCTTTGGCTTCATCAATGGTATTCGCAATCTGCCCATCCCGCAGATCAGGCGCGAGAACGGTAAATCCCTGCTCAGCAAGGCGGTCGCAGACTTGTTTGAAAAACGGCTTCAGTCCCCACCAGGCGTGTAGAAGCAAAATGCCCGCGCCGCCGCCATTGGCAAGATACGCCTTGACCTTTTTATCGTTCACGTTCAATTGGATTTCAGATGTTTGAATGGACATATCACTCTCCTTGGTTGAATTCATTTTACTAAAACAAATGTTCTAAATCAAGGGGTAAAATAAAAAGGCGATGAAATCGCCTTTGGGATTTAGATCCAGCGCCTCACTCTGGACCTGTAATCTGTGTACTGATCTTTGAATTTTTTCTCCAGATAGGCTTCTTCCTTTTCTATGACAAGCCGCGAGAGGGTTGCCATAAATAACGGCGAAACGACCAACCCCCACAGCGAACCATATGCAAGCGGAAACCCGATGACCATGAAGAGGAAGCCAAGGTAGATAGGATTGCGAGTCATGCGATAAATTCCGCTTTTGACCAGCGTCTTGACCGAACCGTGCGGGTCGAGTGTTGTGTGTGCCTTGCGAAATTCAATGAACGCGCCGACACCGAAAAGAAAACCGATGAAGGTCATGCCCAGTCCGATATTTTTGAGAATTGCGTTCATCCCAGCCAGTGCGGGTACCAATCGCCCCAGAAAAAGCCCGACGATGATAAAGATCATTGCGACAACGGGCGGATGCACATTCTTGTTGATATTCGGACTGTCTTTTTGTTTTTCGCTCATGCCTGTTCCTCAAATGCAAGTTTTGCTTTCAACGGCGGCTTGCGCCAGAACCAATCCATCCAATCGGCGTAGGAGACGCCTTTCTGCTTTTCGTTTGACCAGATATCCGCATCGAGTTTGTGACGGTCCCAAAAATCGCTCCTGCGGATGAAACTGATCGTGCCTGACCATAGGATGCTGTCATCGGCGTTGAAGATCGTCAGGAGTTGACCGTTTTGCAGAGTGATCAGGTCGTTGAGACCTTTTCCGCCTTCGGGCATAAAGCTGAAAAGGATCAATCCTTCCATGCCCTGCTCCCAATAGGCTTCCAGCTCGCCCTGCAGTATTTTAATGGCCACTTCGCTTCCTTGCTGACATCAGAAAAACGGGAAAGAACTTTTCCTTTTCCTCGATCTTCTTTTTGATCGTGTATGCCGTGAAAAAAGCAATTTCTTCAAAACCTGCGGCTTCCACCTGCTTTTGTAATTCACTCCTTGCGAAGCCTTTGTGGACATCGGTTGTGCCGTCGGTGTGAAATGAGCCATCCTCTTTATCGAGGTCAGCGACCAGCAGATACCCGCCAGGCTCAAGCAGGGCGTGGAATTTTTTTAGAATGTCTTGCGTGTTATGGATGTGGTGCAGGGTCATCAGAGAATATGTAATGGCGTACCGTTCGTCAGGAAGCGGATCAGTTGACAGGTCGAGGCGAAGCGGTTTCATATTTCGCACACCTGAGGTGGAGATCTTTTCGGCAAGCACATCTAACATCCCTTGCGATGTATCTGCCAGTGTGATCTGACCGAGTTCCTCCTGAAGAGCAAAGCTCAGCAGGCCTGTGCCGCATCCGTATTCGAGGGCGGTCATCTCGCGTGAAAGCGGAATAGCTTTGCGGATGGCGTCTGCCACGGTGCGGGCACGTTCCACTTTTTTGGGATCGGAGTCCCAGTCTTTTGCGCGTTCGTCGAAATTTGTCATGCCCAGTTTTCCAATGTCTCTTTGACCTTGGCCAGGAACCAATCTGCCGATGCGCCATCGAGGATGCGGTGATCGAAGACGAAGGACATGTATACCATCGGGCGAATGGCAATGGCATCGTCGATGACGATCACACGCTTTTGCATTGCGCCGACACCGAGGATGCCCGCCTGTGGCTGGTTGATGACGGGGAAGGCGAAGAGCGACCCGCTCACGCCGTGATTGGTCAGTGTGAAGGTGCCGCCTTTAACTTCATCAGGTTGCAGTTTCTTTGTGCGTGCGCGTGCTGCCAGATCGTTGATCGTGCGTGCCATCGCCAGCAGGGACAAATTGTCTGCGCCTTTGATGACGGGGACGATCAAGCCTTCTTCGCCGAGCGAAACCGCCATGCCCAAGTTGATGTTTTTATGGATCAATAAGCCTTCATCGCTCCATGAGGAATTGGTTTGCGGGTAGGCTTTCAGCCCCGCGACGATCGCCATCATGAAGTAGGCGGTGAAGGTGAGGTTGACTCCATCGCGCTCAAATGCGGATTTATTCGCGGCGCGGTGCTTGGCGACCTTGCTCATATCCGCTTCCATCACGGTCAATACATGCGGTGAGATCTGCTTTGATTCGACCATGTGGTGCGCGATGGATTTGCGCATGGTGGTGTGTTTGATTAGGGTGTCATGTGTTCCAGTGTTAGGTGTCAGGTTTGAAGGTTGAAGGTTGGAAGGTTGACCTCCCGCTTTCGATTTTCCACTTTCCACATAATTCAACACATCATTCTTCGTGATGCGACCATTCAAGCCTGTGCCTTTTACCTGGGATAAATTCACTCCGTGCTCAGCAGCAACTTTTGCCACGACGGGGGATATGAAGCCAAGATCAGTTGAAGGTCTAAGGTTTAAGGTTGCAGGTTGTGGCTCGGGCTTTTGACCTTTCGATGAACTCAGGGAATCGCTTTCGATTTTTGACCCTTCCACACTGCCGACTGCCGGCTGAACACTATCCACTGTTTCGCCCGCCACCCCGATCAGAGCTAATAATTCTCCAACCTTCCCGACCTGACCTTCCTGCATGTCGATTCTCAAGATCACACCTGAAGCAGGTGCAGGGATTTCGGTGTCCACTTTATCTGTATTTACTTCAAGCAATGGTTCCAATTCTTTAATGGAATCGCCAACTTGTTTGAGCCACTTTGTAACGGTGACTTCATCAACGCCTTCGCCGAGCCTTGGAACTAAAACTTTTGTCGCCATAGTTTCCTCTTTTCACCACGCAGTGTCACAAAGTACATAAAGGTTTTCTTTCGTGCTTCTTCGTGACCCTTTGTAGTTAATCGAATTTTGGATAAGCAGTTGGATCAACTTCATTCATCATTTCATACACCGCATCGAAGATTGTTTCCGCATTTGGCTTGGACCAGTAATCGCCGTCACTTCCATATGCAGGGCGATGCGCTTTTGCAGATAAAGTGCGAGCGGGGGAATCCAAATGGAAATAGCCGCCTTGTTTTTCGATGACTTCCTGCATCATGTAGGCAGTCGTGCCGCCAGGGACATCTTCATCGACGAACAAAATGCGGTTGGTCTTTTTCAACGACTCAACGATCTCGCCGTGGATATCGAAAGGCATCAACGATTGTACGTCGATGACTTCCACGTCAATGCCGACCTTGCTGAGTTTATCTGCCGCATCAAGCACTACACGACAGCACGCGCCGTAGGTGACGATGGTGACGTCTTTCCCGTCGCGGATAACTTCAGGCACGCCGAGCGGCAGGGTGATCTCGCCGATATTTTTAGGCAGGCGTTCCTTCACACGGTAGCCATTGAGTACTTCAACAACGATTGCGGGTTCGTCAGATTTTAGGAGGGTGTTGTAAAAACCAGCAGCATGAGTCATATCACGTGGAACCAGCACATACATGCCGCGCACCAGACTCAAGATTCCAGACATGGGCGAGCCCGAATGCCAAACGCCTTCAAGGCGATGTCCGCGGGTGCGCACGATAACGGGTGCTTTTTGTCCGCCTGCGGTGCGCCAGTGCAGTGACGCGAGATCGTCGCTCATGATCTGCAAGGCGTACAACACATAATCAAGATATTGAATTTCGGCAATCGGGCGCAGTCCGCGCATTGCCATGCCGATCGCCTGCCCCAAAATCGTTGCTTCGCGGATGCCCGTATCGGTCACGCGCATCGCGCCGTATTTTTCCTGCATCCCCTTGAAACCCTGATTCACATCGCCGAGTTTGCCAACGTCTTCACCAAACGCAATCAAACGCGGATCACGCCCCAGCGCGGCATCGAACGCGGCGTTGACCACTTCAAAACCGAACATGGTAGGCGAAGAGTCCGCGTACACAGGTTTCACTTCGTCCACTTTTAACGCTGTGCCCGAATACAAATGTGAACCGTATCTTTCGAGATTCACTTTATCGTTCTCGTGTTTCCATTGGATGAGGACTTGCTTCGTGGGATGCGACTCGTCCCTGAGCAGTCTCAGCGCTTCATGCACGATCGTGTGGATATCGCGCCTCGAATACGACGGGAGAGTGGCCAGCCGATCCCGAATCAGTCTCAACTCGTAGACATGGTTCGAAGTCGGCGCGATCTCGTCGAGAATGTCCAGTACTTGATTGCGCTCTTCGGTGATGGGCGAGAGATACGCGTCCCATGCGGCTTTGCGGAATCCTTCAACAGCGGCGTAATCTGCCTTTTCAACAGAATCAAGCTCGGGCGCGGAGATGACGCGGTTCGTGATCATCCATGCGCGCATCTTTTTGAGTCCGTCAAATTCCTCTTCCCATTTGAGTCGCTCTGGAGTCTTGTAGCGTTCGTGACTACCTGATGTGGAATGTCCCTGCGGTTGAGTCACGTCAATGACATGCACGAGCGAGGGGATATGATATTCACGGGCTACCTCGGCGGCGGTGAGATAGGTTTCGACGAGAGCGGGATAATCCCACGCACGGACGGTGTAATGGTCGTAGCCGTTCTGCACTTTGTCGGGCGGCGTGAATGGATCGCGCTCGAAGCCTTTGAGCAAAGCACCGATATTTTCCTTGACCATTTGAAATTGATTGGGGACAGAGATGCCATAACCGTCATCGTAAATGGTGAGGATGGCAGGTGCTTTCAACACGCCAATGGCATTGACCGCTTCCCAGAACATGCCTTCGGAGGTGGAGGCATTGCCGATGGTGCCAAAGGCGATCTCGTTGCCGTTGTTGGAAAAATCTTTTTGGTCTTGCAGCTCTTTGATATTGCGATAGATGACCGAAGCATATGCAAACCCAACAGCGCGTGGCATTTGCGCGGCAGTGGGCGAAATATCGGAGGCTGTGTTGTACATCTGCGTTTGCGGACGCCACGTGCCATTTGGATATAAATTGCGCGAGGCGAAATGCGCATTCATCTGGCGGCCTGCGCTGGCGGGGTCGTAGGTGACATCACCATGCGCGTATAGCTGGGCAAAAAACTCCTGGATGCTCATTACGCCAAGCATGAACATCCAGGTTTGATCACGATAATATCCAGAGCGCCAGTCGCCTTTTTGGAAGGCTCTGGCGATGGCGAGCTGGGCGATTTCCTTTCCATCGCCGAAAATGCCGAACTTTGCCTTGCCGCTCAGAACCTCGCGCCTGCCGATAAGCGAAACCTGCCTGCTTTGATAGGCGATACGGTAATCTTTGATAATTTCATCTTTCTCTAGGGGAAGCGCAATCGTACCCTTCTTTTTGTTGGGCATGAACTCTCTCTCCTGTAAAGTTGGTTGGGCGGATTATAAACGGGAAAGGATGAAGGATGAAGGAGGAATGATGAAGATAGAAGAAAATGGGAAGAAAAAAATGATATCCCACAGCAACCAGACTAAGCCTCGTCTTATGTGTTCGTGGTATATTTCACGAAGTGGTGGTTGCAAAAAGCAACTACTCGAATCAAGAGTAAGGGGGTATCAAAAAAGAATAACGAGGAAAAATGAAAAAGAATAAAGTAATTCGTTCAACAGGGTTGATCGCTGTTATGTTTGTGTTGTTAGCCTGCGGCATCTTCTCTCAAACCACGCCGACGGTGGTGGCTACTTCCGCTCCACTACCATCTGAGACGGCGATTGTGACCGTTGAACTGCCTGCCAGTACTGCTACAGCCACTTCTATCCCTGCTACACAGGAACCAGCCATTGTCATCCGATTAGGCCCCGGAAAGTTCGAACAACCGATCTGGCTGGAAGTCCTCAGTGGACGATACCAACTCGCCGGTGGCGATATTTTGTTGACTGGCTCGGCGATAGGCGTCTACACCGAAGCGCTGACCTTCCCAACAGGAATGGAGATTGAGATCGGTGAGGGCGGGTTGGTGTTGATGGGCGTCTCTTATGATGCGGGAACGCGGCTGGTGGTGGATGAGGCTGGCGACATTGTAGCTCAAACAGCGGTGGATGGATCAACTGCTGAGCCGTCTGTTTCTACTGGAGAAATTCTATTCGAGGATGATTTTAGCTCGAATAACAATGGCTGGGATGTTGGGCTTTCATCCGATGATTACGGCGAAGTTGATAGCACGATAACAGATGGCCAATACGTCGTAACAATGACAGGTAAGCAGGAATACTTTTTTGCGATCACATCCATTCCAGATTTTTCAGCTAAAGATTTTGTGTGGAGCATGGATGCGATCATTCTCGAAAGCACGGCCAGCGCTGGCAATATGTTGCTGGCACTCTCTGTTCGCGAAGTGGATGGGCTCAGTGGCAAGCACTATTCGTTCTCGATCTTCAATGATGGAACATCCTCGGGCGAAGTTTGGCCGACAAAAAAATATCAGGATGTGATCGAGTTTTGGAGTTACGAAGCGAATGATGCCATCACGCTTGAGCCAGGTGTAGTCAATAAGATTTCACTTGAGGTGAACGACTCGACCTTTACACTATATGTCAATGGACAGAAAATCAAAGAAGTGACCGATGCTACGGTCACTGAAGCTGGTGAGATCAGTTTTAGTCTGGCGATGTACAAACCCGGTGAGACTTTGAAGATCGCATTTGATAATCTGATCATTACTGCAATTCCGTAAACGATCAGCATGTAGCTTTCATAGAAAGCGTAACGCCCAACGATAATATTATCGTTGGGCGTCTTGTTTTTGAGTGTCATTCCCTGCTCTTACTTTAATCTCTCCGCTACGATCTCAGCAACATCTTTCACTTGCATTGAGTCGCCGTCTGCTTTGCTGGCGTCTGTCATCATCGTCAGGCAGAAGGGGCAACCCACAGCCACCGTATTCGCGCCCGTGGACTTGGCTTCGGCGAAGCGGGTCACGTTCACACGCGCCGAGCCTTCCTCTTCTTCCTTCCACATTTGCGCGCCGCCCGCGCCGCAGCAGAAGGACTTGGCTCCGTTGCGCGGCATTTCCACGGTTTCAATGCCCGCGGCTTTCAAATCGTCTCGCGGCGCATCTGTGATCTTGTTGTGCCTGCCCAAATAACACGGGTCATGGAAAGTGACCTTCATGTTGTCGCCTTCCAAATTCATGGAAATTTTCCCAGCACCCACCAGCTCGTTAATTAATTGCGTGTGGTGAATGACTTGATAATTCCCGCCGAAGGCTGGGTATTCATTCTTGATGGTGTGCAAACAATGCGGGCAGGTTGTCACGATTCGCTTTGGCGCAACCTCATTCAAAATTTCAACATTCTGTGAAGCAAGCCCGAAGAAAATATCTTCACGTCCTGCGCGGCGGGCCGAGTCACCTGTGCAGGATTCATTCTTGCCAAGCACGGCGTAATTGACTCCTGCCGTATTCAAAATTTTTGCAAAGGCTTGCGCGGTCTTTTGCGCGCGCGTGTCTGTTGCGGGAGCGCAGCCAACCCACCACAAAATTTCAGGCTCGGCATTTTGCTCAATGGTTGGCACGCTCATGCCTTCCGCCCATTTCATGCGATCACCCTGCGAAACATTCCACGGGTTCTGGTTGCGCTCCATGCCTTTGAACGCAGATTCCAGTTGCTTCGGGAACGCGCTTTCCATCATCGAAAGATTGCGGCGGATGTCGAGAATGTCGCGCATCGGTTCGTTGCCCACGGGGCAAATGTCCACGCATGCGCCGCAGCTTGTACATGCCCACACGGCTTCTTCCGAGATCAGATCCAACATCGGCACATCGGTTGTGCCGCCATTGTTGAAATGATAGCGCTTGTTAATTTCCAACGCAGCAGGGGAAAGCAATTTGCCAGTGTTGTACGCGGGGCAAACTTCCTGACAGCGGAAGCACATGATACAGGCGTAGCTGTCCATGATCTGCTCCCAGCCGAGGTCTTTCATTTTCGCCGCGCCAAATTGTTCGATGCTTTGGTCATCGAGATTGATGTAACTTAATTCGCCGATGGATTTTCTTTCGGGCTTCAATGCAAAATTCAACGGCGCGAAGAAAAGATGAATATGTTTTGAATATGGGAAATAAGGAAGGAAGGCGACGACTGCGCCAATCGACATCCAGAACGCGATGTGTTCCCCCGCTACGAGGACACTCGCATCAACCCCCGCCCACAGCTGGGACACCGCCGAGATGCTTGGTTGCCAGCTGTCAGTGTGACCTGCCAATGCCACCCCGAAAGATTCTCCCAAAAACCGCATCGTGTTGTGGATGAAGATGAACGTGGCAACAATGGCTGAATCGCGCATGATGCCCGCTCTTGCTTTCGGGTGAAGCAAAGTCGTATCGCGAGTGGACAATGTGTCAGGTCGCAGGATGAAGCGGCGAAATGCCATAGCCAGGATCCCGCCCACGATGGCAACATTCGCAACGTCTGCAATGAGGCGGTAGATGTCGCCAAAGAGGCCGGTGTTGTCGAGGAGTTTGAAGCCTGTGTAGGCGTAGATCAGATCCGCTAGATTGATCAAAAGAAAAGAAAGAAAACCCCAACCGATGAGTCCGTGCAAAATACTGGGGCCAAGCCTGAAACGAAAAACGGGTTGGAACAATCCCACCTTGACGATGAGATCACCAATCCGTTTCCAAACGAGCGACCAATCCACTTTTCCCTGTCCGCTGGAGATGTGAGCGACGATCTTCATCACACCACGATAGGTGAAATAAAGCGAAACAAGTGTTGCAATAACGAAGAGGATTTTTTCTACAAGGGTAAGCATGGAAACTCCCAGAGATGAGAAATGTTCGTTAAGTTTAGCACAAGTTAAGACACGAATGTAGTCAGGCTTTGCCAGATTTCAGTGTTCAATTGTGTTCGCTGGGCTTGGGCAAATTCCCAGAACAGGGATTGCGCCCGTGTGAATGGGTTATTGATGTGACGCGCGATGTAAACCGTGCGTCGTAAGTCTGCGCCTTGCAGTTCGATTTTTTTGATATGCCCGAAGGCCAGACCGCGTGCCGCGACCATTTCTGAAACGAAGGCAATGCCCACGCCACGCTCTACAGCCATTTCAATGGCCTCGGGGTTTCCGAGCTCCATGGTCACATTGAGCATATCGGGCATGATGCTGAATTTTTTCAATTCCTGCATCACGGTTTCGCAGGTTCCTGAGACCTCCTCGCGCAGGATGATCTTTTGGTCGAGCAGATCATCGGGGGTGGCGTAGCCATATTCAGCCCATGGATGATCGACCGGCACGATCAAGTAGATTCGGTCTTCGAAGAGGGGTTGGCATTCAATATCACGATGTTCGAGCAATTTGCTGGTGACACCAATGGGGATCTTTTGGGCGATCAGGTTTTCGAAGACACGGTCACGTCCCATCACTTTGACACGCGGATGCACGGCTGGGTACTGCTCCTGAAACATGGAAAGCAGGACGGGCATCAGATATTTCCCTGCGGATGTGGAGCAGGCGATCAATAACTCCCCGCCAACTTCGTGATTGATATTGTGCAGGCTGTCTTCCAACAGCCGCGCCGAGCGTAGCACCTCGCGGGCCATGGGCAGCAGAGATTCGCCCGCCTCACTGAGAGCAATCGACCGTCCGCGCCGCAGGAACAATTCCACGTGATACGCCTGTTCCATGGCTTGAATATGCTGGCTGACAGCAGATTGCGACATGTGCAAACGTTTGGCGGCCTGTGAAAAATTTTTTTCCTCGGCGGCGGCTAGAAAGACACGCAAGGCTGAGATCTCGATCATTTTTTGCTCCGATCGTGACGATAAGTGATGATGATGGTTTTCATGTGTTAGCATAAATTTGACTTATCTTCCTGACCAGTGTGCATTGTCACAAATTCGGTCTGACGCCATGGGGTAATTACCCGAACGAAAACCGTCCACGAAGTTTCCCTCGTGGACGGTGACTTTGTATGCGGGAACTTGCTTCCCGCCTTTGCGATTACTTCACAACGGGCAATTCAGCAGCAACCCAGCCATTCATGCCGCCAGCAAGATTGCGAACGTTGGAGTAGCCTGTCATGCGCAGGTACATCATGACCATTGCACCGCGATGACCGGACTGGCACAGAACCACAATGGGCGCGGCCTTGTCTGCGGGAAGTTGGGCAAGGTTGGCGGAGAAATCTACAAACGGGATGAGGAGCGCGCCTTCGATATAACCACCAGCTGTCTCTTCAGCTGTACGGACATCCACAAGAATAGGAGCGGGTGTTCCAGTGAGTTCCACATTCAAGTCTGCGGATTTGACTGTGTAGTACCCTTCGGGTAGGGTGTTGAGGAAGGCATTCAGATCACGGAAGAGGATGGGATCCACTTCGGGGGCGGTACCAGCTACCGGCGCGGCAGGAGTCGTTCCAGTTTCCACGGACAGTTCGGCTTTCTTCCAGCCGCCGAGTCCGCCAGCGAGATTCTTCACGTCGGTATATCCAAGCATTTGTAGGGCGGCCATTACCATTGCGCCGCGATGCCCGGAGCCGCAGTAGATAACGATGGGTTGGTCTTTGGCGGGCAGTTTATCGAGGTTGTTGAGTACTTCGCGCACAGGGATGTTGATCGCACCCGCAATGAAACCATCTGTTGTGACTTCAGCGGTTTCGCGCACATCCAGAAGGAAGGGCGGGGTTTCTGTGAGGGCGGTGTTCAAGTCTGCGGCTTTGATGGTGGAATAGCCCTCGGGCAGGGAGGCAATGTATTCAGGCCATTTGGCTGCCCAATCGATCCAACCGGCGACAGGCATCTGGGCGGCTTTCCATGCGTTCAGACCGCCTGCAAGGTTGACGACATCGGTGTAGCCCATCAGACGCAGTGCCATCATAATCATGGAGCCGCGATGACCGGAGGCACACAGGACAACAATGCGGGCATTTTTGTCAGCGGGGACCTGGTCCATGCTGGCGAAGAAATCGCTGAATGGCAGGTTGACCGCGCCGTCGATGTAACCATCCTTGTTCCATTCATCTGCAGAACGAACATCGATGATGACAGGCGGTGTGCCGGTCAGTTCTTCGGCGAGTTTGTCCGATTTGACCGAGTAGAAATCATCGGGCATGCCGGCGAAGAAGCCGTTCAGCATTTCGAACAGTGCCTGATCTGCAATGATGGCGGTGCTTATGGCTGCGGGAGCCGTAGGCATGGAGCCGGTAACCACAGGCAGGTTGGCTTTCTTCCATCCGCCGAGGCCGCCACCTAGATTACGGACGTTGGTGTATCCCAACATCTTCAGGGCTGCCATTAACATTCCACCGCGATGACCGGAACCGCAGTAAATAACGATGGGTTCATCGAGGCCGGGCAGTTTGTCGAGGTTGTTGAGCACATCACGCACCGGAATATTGACTGCGCCTTCGATGAAGCCGTCCTTTTCAATTTCAGCGGCTTCACGCACATCGAGCAGGAAAGGAGCCTTGTCCACCAGTTCTTCATTCAATGCGGCTGGTTTCACGGTGCCGTAGCCTTTGTCGGCGGGCAGGCTGGCGACCAGGTCGGTGAATAATGCCTGCACATCAAGCGCGGGCTCTTCAGTAACAACCACCGGGGCTTCGGTGACGACTACGGAAACTTCAGTGGCGGCCGGGGGTTCAGTGGCTGGCGTACCACAGGCGCTTAGGATCATGCTGACGACAATCAACAGTCCGAATAAAAATTGTACTTTCTTGGACATTTTCTTTCTCCTTGTTTATGGTTATGGCAATTTATGACATTTTGTGCAGTTTGCATCTGCATAATCAACATGGTCTGCAGGGTTGACTGGCGCATCTTTCACACCCGATTCGTGGCACAACAGGCATGAGTCACCAATGTGTTTCTCATGCCCAGCGGGCAACACCGGGGCTGAAAGAATCACATCGATTGAAAGCGGCAAGGCGCTGATAATGACGGAGGCGTTCGCGGTCAACTCTTCGGGATTTACTTTTTCTGCGGTGAGGAATATTTCAGGGTTGCTGTGGCAGGCTTCGCATGAAGCGTTCTGCGGTGTGTTGCGTTGGATGTTGTGCGGGGTTGCATACACCCAGGTTGGAAGTGCGTCGAAATTAGGCAGCAGGTTTTCGCCGTAGAACTCATAACTTGTCGGCGCAGATGGGACATGGCGCACAGGTACGAATTCATAGGGTCTGTCTTCGCTTTGGATGGGATTTCGTCCGATCAGGAATGTGGAGTAGGTGGCCTGTGTTTCGAAGAACGGTTTGCCGCTCGTTTCGCTGACTGCCACATGACAGCCATCACAGCTTGTGTAGGTCACTGAATGGCAGACCTGACAGGACAGGGTCTCACCATGCTGTTGGTGCATTTCAACTGCATCACCCGATACAACTTCGGCATGGCAGTCAACGCACTTCGGGTCTTCTGCACCTTCCAAACGGTGATCAGGAGCAGACGAGGCATCTGCTGTGCCATGCAAGTCGGTACCTTCATGGCATTTCACGCAATTCATGCGCGCCTCACGGAAGTGGACATCGCCCGGTATGCCTTCGTTCTTTCCAAGGAATTCATTCCCTACACGGCTGCCGTGGCAGGCCGTGCATGAACGGGTCATCGGCGGAGTCTTCTCGAACACATGTCCGGTGAACAATCCGCCGCCCACATTCTTTGGCTGGCTTACATGGCACTCACCGCAGGTGGTATGGCAGGTGGCACAATGATTTCCGAACATTTCTTCCAATACAGGATGGTTTTCAGGGATGTCGCCGCTGCGGGTATTGATCGCGGTCCAATAACCTGCCTGTGTGTTATGTAAACTGTTTGGGTACGAAGCAACCTGATCTTCATGGCACTCGCCGCAAAACTCTTCAGGTTGCGCACTTGGGCTGGCGATTAAACCATTGTGAGCGGAATCTTTTTCCGCAGTATTTTCACCCGCATGACATTCAATGCAGGTTAGTTTGCCGTGGTCAGTTTGCAGGAACGCTTCACCATCCACCAATACTTTTTCCCATGGCTCCAACGGAGCCACATCGCCCCCTCAGCCAACCCCCTTGGATTCTGACTCAGCGGCCTCAATGGGCTTCGCCGTATCAATGAGACGTTGCTTGTCCGTGTGGCACGCCAGACATTCTTCAGAAACCGCTTCAGGCGTGGATGTTGGGGCTGCTACTGTTTCAGTGGGCATTACTGTCGCGGTAGGTGGCTCGACCTTTGTGGTTGAGCACGCCGCAATGAGGAACATGCCTGCTAGTACTAAAAAGATGGGTTTTGTTTGCACTTTGCCTCACAAATTGTGTATTTTTTCACAATTATTATCGGGATTGCTAATGCAAACAAGTGATGGATATAACGTCTGCTTATTAGACTTGCTTATGATTTATGATAACTTTTGCTGAACATCCCCCTTCGCAAAAAATCCACAGCCAGACGACTGTGGATTTTTTAAGTTTTGAATTGCAAGGTCAGGAAACTTCCAAATGATAAATTGTTTGTCACTCGGCCACGGCCCAGCCGTCGCGCCCCTTGCTTTTCGCTGCGTACATGGCATTATCTGCGCGATTGAGCAGGGAGTCCCATGTGTCCACCCCATGCTGCAATTGTGCGACGCCAACGCTGATGGTGACGCCCAAATTCTGATCGCCGTTCACGTTGACGATCATTTCGCGCATCAATTTGCACAGACGCATGGCCTGGTCTGCGGCGGCTTGGGCATCCGAACTTGGCAGGAGGATGAGAAATTCCTCGCCGCCATAGCGCCCGACAACATCGGGATGACGGACATGGTCCTGCAATCGAAGCGCGATCTTTTTCAAAACTTCATCCCCCACCTGATGACCGTAGGTATCGTTGATGGTCTTGAAATGATCCACGTCAATGATGGAGATCGAGAGCATGCTGGTGTATCTTTCGGCCCGCATCACCTCATCTTGAAGTTCCTTGATAATCATGCGGCGGTTGAGCAGAAAGGTTAGGGCATCGATTTGCGTGACTTCCAGCGCCTGGGCCATATAGCCTTCCATCTCGATCTGTTTGTTGCGGGCGATTTTCTTTGTAACTTCGCTCTCGATCTGGAATAATTTCACTTGTTTGTTCAGCCGTTCGAGCACCTCTTGCAGCGCCGAATCCAGATGGATCTCTTCAGCGATAAAGGTCACACGGCCATCCTCCATCGGCAGGAGCAGGCAGTCGCATTGAATGACAAACTCGTCTGTGCCCATTGGAATGGGAATCTTGATGATCCAGTGTTCTTTTGTTCTTGAATTGAGCTTGGATGTGATCTGTTCCCCATCGTCTGGGGAAAAGAAATCCCCCAGCTTGTTCGCCGCGGGAAAAAATTTTTTATACGATTCGAAGGCTCGATTCCATGAGACCAAAGTGCCATCGCTTTCAACAAGAGCGATCATGGCATGGAGATTCTCCAGGATACTTTCTGCATCTTTTGAAGATATTAATTCCGCCAGTTGTTTCATGATTTCAATTTTAGCCCATTCAATAAGCGTTAATGCCCCACCTTACAAAATTAGCGGTACTGCGAATTTACCGCGGACCTTTTCTCCCAAACTGTTTTTCCAGCGTGTCCACCGACAAATGGATCATCGTCGGCCTGCCATGCGGACAGGTGCGCGGAGAAGTGCAGGCTTCGAGGTCGTTCAACAAAGCGCGCTGTTCCTCGATTGTAAGCGTCTGCCCGCCTTTGACCGCCAGCCGTTTGCAGACCCGCGCCGCAAGTTTCGCTTCCACTTCGGCTTGCAGCGGAGTTTCATCTTCTTCAAAGTCTTCCACCAATGCCCGCAGCGCAGACGATGGATCACCACCTGCGAATAAGGCAGGCATGGCGCGGACTTGGAACGTGTTTGTTCCGAATTCTTCCACTTCAAAACCGAAATGATTCAAAAACGGCAGTTGTGTCATTAATGCCTTCGATGATTGCGGAGGTAATGTCACCACCTCGGGCGTAAGCAATGCCTGCGAAGGGATGCTCTTCTTATCGTGCTGTGCCATCAACTTCTCGAACAATACCCGCTCATGCGCCGCATGTTGATCGATCAAATACAATCCGTCTGGGCCTTCAGCGACAATGTAGGTGGAGCCGATCTGACCAATAAGGCGGAGCAAGGGGACGGTGTTGAAGGTTGCAGGTTGAACGTTTGAAGGTTGCAGGTTGGTAGGTTGGGTACTAGGCGAAGACTCACTCTCAACTTGTAACGTGGAACCTGTAACCTGTAACTCATCATCATGTCCAATCGACCAATCGATCCCAATCTCCCTGCCTTCGGATGAAACGGGCCGTGATCCACCCCACATTTGCGGTGAGACCGATGCCACAGGCGTATAAGCCAGCAATGCCTTGCGCGCCGAACGTTGAATGAAACTAAAAACCTTATCCTGACTTCGAAAGCGCACTTCTGCTTTTGTCGGGTGGACGTTCACATCCACATCTTCGGGGTCAATATCCAAAAACAAAGTCGTGAGCGGGTAACGTCCCACCATCAACAGGGTGTGATAGGCCTGTAATAATGCCGTGGTCAATGAATAATCCTGTACCCAGCGGCCATTGACGAAGAATGTTATTTCTTTTCGATTTGATCGTGTGAGCGAAGTGGGGCTGATGAACCCCGTCAAAGACAATCCTTCTTCCATCGCCATCACTTCGAGCATTTGCTTGGCAACATCCACACCATATAACGCCGCGAGAATGGATCGCCGATCTCCATCGCCCGCTGTTTGCAAAGTGACTTGCTTTCCGTCGGTCACTTTGAAGCGTACGTTTGGGTACGCCAGCGCATAACGCGTGACCAATGCATCAATCGCGCGGCGCTCGGTCACATCAGTTTTCAAAAATTTCAAACGCGCGGGCACGTTGTAAAAAAGATTTTCCACGCGCAGAGTTGTGCCAACTGGCGCGCCGACTTTTTCAACCTTGCCCGCAATGCCGCCGTCCACTTTTAAGCGCGCACCTTCTGTGGCAGCAGCAACCCGCGAAGTGATCGTCATGTGCGAAACCGATCCAATCGAAGCCAGGGCTTCGCCTCGGAAACCCAATGTCTGGATGTGGAACAAGTCTTCGGACTGAACCAGCTTCGAGGTCGCATGACGCGCAGCGGCCAATTCCAATTCGTTTGCGGGAATCCCATATCCGTCGTCTGCAATTTCAACCAGAGTCCGCCCTGCATCCTCGATTGAAATGGAAATATTTTTCGCGCCCGCATCCAGCGCGTTTTCGGTTAGTTCCTTCACAACAGAAGCGGGGCGTTCAACCACTTCACCTGCGGCAATTTGCGAAGCAACCTCAGAAGATAAAAGACGAATAGGCATGAGCCGATTATACCCGCTTGCAATTTACACAAATTGGAGGCGGTATTATATAATCTCTCAATGCGATTCACCACCATTTTCTTCGATCTCGATGACACCCTCTATCCGCCGACCACAAATTTGTGGCTTGCCATCAAACAGCGCATGAATGAATTTATGCGCGAGCGCATGAATATTCCAGTAGATGAAATTCCCGCGTTGCGCGAAAAATATTATCTACAATACGGCACCACCTTGAAAGGCCTGGAAAAACATCACAACATCAATGTGGAAGATTTTCTGGCTTATGTGCATGACCTGCCCCTCGGCAATTACCTCACCCCAAACCCGACCCAACGCGAGGTCATCGCTTCACTCCCAACCCGCAACCTGATCTTTACAAACGCAGACATTCCCCACGCTGAAAGAGTCCTCGCCGCGCTCAACCTGCGCGACCTGTTCTCCAACATCGTGGATGTGACCACGGTTGCGCCATACTGCAAACCCATGCCCGAGTCATTCGATATCGCTATGAAGGTTGCTGGCGAAACCGATCCTTCGCGCTGTGTAATGATCGATGACCTGCGCCGCACCACCCGCGCCGCCCGTGAAGCAGGCATGTTCAGCATTTTGTGTGACAACTCCTGGAGTATGGAAGACGCCGACGCGCACTTCACCGATTGGAATGAACTTGTGGAAATTTTGGAGGCACGCTAATGGAATCAAGCAAAGCCAGTGTTGCGGCGATCATTTTTGTTGTGATCATCGTCGGTGTGAATTTTTTTATGTACGGAATTGTGCGCGGCTTGATGCGATCGAGCCAGAAGAGCAATATGTTCGAAACTCTCAGCAAGTCGTTGAATCCAGCCGCTCAGAAAAAGGATGACGAGATTAAAGAACTGCGCCAAAGGGTGGAAGAATTGGAAAAGGGAAAAAAGGACAACGAGAACCCTTCGCCTTGAGAAAAATGAAGTGTTGCTGTTTCTGAAAACCTCACACGCAGGTACAAGGTTTTCGGCTTTTTCTCTTCGCATCTGCATGCCTTTGGGGGCATAAGTTGACCTTTCAAGTGCTTTCTTACACAAATCGTACAAAGAATTCAGCAAACTTTAATCCTCGAATGTTATCTTTTATCGAAGTTAAGCCAAATTGGAGGCTATTGTGAATAACACTTTAAAGTATATTTTTGCCGCATTGGTCGTGATCGTGCTTGTGTTAGGTTCGTTTGCGGGCGGATTCGTAACCGGGCAATTCGTTCCAGTGGCTGGCATTCCCGGTATTCCTGGTTTTGAGCAGCCAGTTATCTCTGCTGAACCGACCATATCTCCCGAGCAGCAGGCGGCAATTGCGGCAGACACCCAAGCCCTTTTTGCTCCCTTCTGGGAAGCTTGGACGATCATCCACGAGAATTATGTAAACCAGCCCGTGGACGATATGGCCTTGATGCGCGGCGCCATCAACGGAATGATGCAGGCGCTTGGCGACAAACATTCCACCTACATGGACCCGACCACTTACGAACAGGCCAATTCAAGCCTTGAAGGTGAATATGAAGGCATCGGCGCGTATGTGGATGTCACCACCACATACTTGACCATTACCAGTCCCATGCCTGGCTCTCCTGCTGAACGCGCAGGTCTTCAGCCTGGAGATCAAGTGGTTGCGATCAATGGTGAGGATATGACAGGCACGATTGCGGAAGTGGCGCGCAGTAAGATCATTGGTCCCGCAGGCACAACCGTCCATCTGACAGTATTTCGCGAAGGCGAGGCCGCCCTGCTTGAATTCGATGTGGTGCGTGAGAAGATCACCATCAAATCTGCCTCAGGCAAAATGCTCGAGAACGACATTGCTTATGTTCAGATAACCACTTTCGGAGCGAAGACTACAGCTGAGTTACTTGAAACCCTTACGGATCTGATGGCGCAAAACCCCAAGGGCATTATCCTTGACCTGCGTAACAACGGTGGCGGATACTTGCAAACTTCCGTCGAGGTCATTTCCCAGTTTGCGGGGGAGGGTGTGGCGCTTTACGAACAATATGGCAATGGCGAACGCAGGACCTATGATGTGCTTCCCGGCGGCCTTGCCACCGACACGAACATCCCGATGGTTGTGTTAATCAACGAAGGCTCTGCATCCGCTTCTGAAATTGTGGCAGGCGCTTTGCAGGATTACGGCCGCGCTAAACTTGTGGGTGTGGTTTCCTATGGAAAAGGTTCTGTACAAAATTGGATCCCGCTCAGCGGCGACAATGGCGCTGTGCGCATAACCATTGCAAAGTGGTTGACGCCAAATGAACACACCATCCACGAGATCGGCCTGACCCCTGACGTGTTTGTCGAAATGACCGAGGAAGATTACAAGGCCAAGCTCGACCCCCAACTCGATGCGGCCATCGAAACCTTGCTCGCGATGATCAGCGGAAACCCGATCCCCACTTCCATGCCGACCGCTGTGCCAAGCGCAGTCCCGACGCAACCATAACTCAGCACTTGCGTAATTACAGCAGGAGAATAAACAAATGTTTTACTTCAGTCCAACTTACCTAATATACATGATCCCGGCGTTCATCCTTATGGCGCTGACTTCCTGGTATGTCAAATCAGCCTATAGAAAATGGGGCCGTGTGGCTGTCAGCAGCAGGCTTACCGGCGCGCAAGCCGCACAGAGATTAATGTCCACGGGCAATTTGTATGGCTTGCAAATTCAAGGCGTGGCGGGCGAACTCACCGATCATTACGACCCGCGCAACAAAACCCTGTACCTTTCGCAGGGTGTCGGCAACGGAAATTCAGTTGCGTCGGTTGCCATCGCCGCACATGAGCTTGGCCATGCCATGCAGGATGCCGAGGAATATTTCCCGCTTCGCTTCCGCTCGGCGCTGGTCCCGATCGTCAACATTGGTTCCAACCTTGGCTGGTTCCTGATCATGATCGGCCTGTTCCTAAACTTTACCCAACTGGCCTGGCTGGGCGTGATCGTATTTGCGGGTGGCGCAGTCTTTGCATTGGCCACCCTGCCCGTGGAATTTGACGCCTCTGCCCGGGCGAAGCAACTGCTTGCCCAAACCGGTATCATCCAAACCGAAGAAGAGAAGCGCGGAGTCAACGCTGTATTGAATGCCGCCGCGCTGACCTATGTCGCCGGTCTCATCACCGCCATCCTGCAATTGCTTTACTATGTTTCCCTCGTCGGCGGTGGCAGACGCCGAAGCTGATCGATCTTTGTAAAATGAAAACGAACCCACCCGAAGTTTCTTCACGGGTGGGTTCGTTTTATATTCTGTCAGACGTGTATAATCGTTCCCGATGAAAAAATTATTCCTCATTGTCGTGCTCTTTCTTGGTATTGCAGTGGTTGTGCTGAGTTTTGGTGAACTTGAAACGATCCTGGTTACTTTGCAGAAGGCGCATCTGGGATTTTTTATTCTCGCGATCTTGATTCAAATGATCTGGCTTCTCACCACAGGGCGGATGTATAAATCGGTGTACCGCCTGCTTGGCCTTGAAGAATCCATTTTGGTTTTGAGCCGCATTGCCGCCGCTGCCAATTTCATCAACATTGTTGCGCCGACAGCGGGCATGGGCGGCGTGGCGCTTTTTGCCGCCGAAGCGCGCAGGCGCGGACATCCCGCCGGAAGAGTGACGGTCGCCGCTGCATTATTCCTTTCGCTCGATCAGGTTGCATTTCTGATTGTACTGGCGCTCGGGCTATTGGTTCTTGTTCGCCGCAATGATCTCGATGCCAGTGAGATCTCGGCTTCGCTTTTTATGTTTGGTATTGCCGCCGCCTACGCCTTCATCCTTTATCTGGGTTATCGCTCCGAGGAAAAACTCGGAAACCTGCTGGTTAAAATAGTGAAGTTGATAAACTACGTTGCCCGACTCTTCCTCAAGCGCGATTATCTAAGTGAAGACCGTGCACGCGAATTTGCCCATGAAGTTGCAGAAGGCTTCTCCGGGCTTAACGAAAAACCATCCAGCCTGGTCAGACCCATCCTGTGGGGACTTCTGGATAAAATATTGTTGATGTGTATTCTGGTTTGTTCATTTCTTTCATTTGAAGTTCCGTTTTCAGCAGGCACGATCATTGCTGGCTTTTCCATTGCGTATCTCTTTCTGATCGTTTCGCCTACGCCTTCGGGCATTGGCATTGTGGAAGGCCTCATGCCTGTGGCACTCTCCTCTTTAAACGTCAACTGGAGTCAGGCGGTCGTTATCACCATCGCATACCGTACGGTCACATTTTGGGTACCGTTCGGGCTGGGCGCATGGGCATTCCGCTCCCTGCACACCGCTGGCGAAGAACCGTAAAAAATCCCTTGAACACCATTCAACCTTTACTCGACTTTTGGAAACGGGATGAGCAAACCGCTCCCAATTTTTTTGCGTGGAAGACGACTCCACCGCGCCCCGCGCAAACGCATCCCATCCCGACCGATGTGCCTGCCCCGCTTCGAGAAGCATTATCCACCCGCGGCATTGACCAACTCTACTCCCACCAACTCTCCGCATGGACTCGATCCCGTGCCGGGGAAAACATCATCCTCTCCACAGGCACCGCCAGCGGAAAGACCCTGGCTTACAATCTGCCCGTCCTCGCAGCTATGCTTCAAGACCCTGAAGCACGTGCGATCTATTTATTTCCAACCAAGGCATTGGCACAAGATCAGTTATCGACACTGGAAAACCTGAAACTTGAAACATTTCAACTTTCAAACCTGCCAACATCGATTTACGACGGTGACACCCCGCAGGCCAATCGTCCCACCATTCGTAAAACCGCGCGCATTGTTCTTTCGAATCCCGATATGCTCCATACGGGGATTCTTCCGCATCACGCAAACTGGAGCGACTTTTTCTCCAACTTGAAATTCATCGTCATCGATGAGGCGCATACGTATCGCGGTGTCTTTGGCTCGCATGTTGCCAACGTGATCCGCAGGTTGAAACGCGTGGCAAATTTCTACGGCGCAAAGCCGCAGTTCATTCTGGCTTCGGCTACCATTGGCAACCCGAAGGAACTAGCGGAGCGTCTCATCGAAGAGGAAGTTGAACTCATTGACAACGATGGTTCCTCGCGCGGCGAACGTCACTTTATCATTTACAACCCACCCGTCACCGATGCCGCGCTTGGCTTGCGGAAAAGCAGTCTGCTTGAAAGTGTGCGGCTGGCAAATGACCTGCTGACTTATGATGTTCAATCTGTTGTTTTTGCGAGAACACGTCGTTCGGTTGAAATTATCCTGACCTATCTCCAATCTCCAATCGTTAATCGTCAATCGTCAAATGTAAATCAAGTTCGCGGCTATCGCAGCGGCTATCTCCCTCATCAGCGCCGCGAGATCGAGCAGGGATTGCGGGACGGCTCTGTAAAATCCGTCGTGGCAACCAATGCCCTTGAATTGGGAATCGATATCGGCGGGCTTGGCGCGGCGATTCTCGTCGGGTATCCGGGCACCATTGCCAGCGCGAGGCAGCAATCGGGTAGGGCGGGGCGGGGCGATGATCCCGCTGTGTCTGTGCTGGTCGCGTCGCCCAATCCGCTGGACCAGTTCCTTGCGCATCATCCCGAATATTTCTTCGGCAGTTCGCCGGAGATGGCACTGGTGAACCCGAATCATTTGCTGATCCTGCTTGAGCATTTGCGTTGTGCGATGTTCGAATTGCCGTTCAAAAAAGGCGACGGTTTTGGCGGTATTTCTGATGAATTGCTGGATGAGTATCTCGAATTTCTCGTTGCCAATCAGGATGCGCATTTTTCGAACGAAAAATATTATTGGATGAAAGATCAATATCCCGCCGCGAATATTTCATTGCGTTCGGCTTCGCCGCAAAGCGTGGTGCTGCAAAGCGTAACCGAGGACGGAAGACCGCTGACGATTGGAACCGTCGATGGTGAATCCGCCGCATGGATGGTACATCCCGGCGCGATCTACATGCACGAAGCCCAGCAATATTTTGTGCAGGAATTCAACATCGAAAATCATATTGCCCAACTTGTGCCCGTTGGGTTGGATTACTACACCGAGGCGCAAAAGAATTCAGAGATCGAGATCACAGCGCATACTGCCCAGGAGACTGTTCCGGGCTGTGATAAAAATTATGGCGAGATTCAAGTCACCACACAGGTGGTTGGCTTCCGCAAGATTCGCTGGTTCACCTATGAAAACCTCGGACAGGAACCGCTCGACATGCCGCCCTCCGAATTGCAGACCACCGGCTATTGGCTTTCACTTTCTGAAGAAGCCGTAGCGAATCTGCGCGACGCCGGAGTTTGGACCAACGACCCCAATGATTACGGCCCCGAGTGGCCGAAGATCCGTGATCGCGTGCGTGCGCGTGACAAATATCAATGTCAGGTTTGCGGCGCATTGGAGAAGGACCCTTCAACTACACTCCGGGCGCGACAACACGATGTGCATCACAAGACTCCATTTCGTTCCTTTGTGCGGAATGCGTCATCCCTCGAAGCGGCAAGGGAGCAGGCCAATCGCCTCGAGAATCTCACCACCCTTTGCCCAAGCTGCCACAAAAAAGTGGAGCAAAACGTCCGCATCCGCAGCGGATTGGGCGGCCTCGGCTTTGTGCTGGGCAACCTCGCGCCCCTCTTCCTCATGTGCGACCCGCGCGATCTGGGTACCCACACCGACCCTGCATGGTCTGCTGTCAACGGTCAACCGTCCGTTGTTCTTTATGACCTTGTCCCTGCTGGCATAGGTTTTAGCCAGAAACTGTTTGAGATCCATGATGAATTAATTCAACGCGCCCTTGAATTGGTAAGTCAATGTGAATGCGAAGATGGCTGTCCTTCGTGCGTAGGCCCGGGCGGTGAAAATGGGGCGGGGGGCAAAGCAGAAACATTGGCCATACTGAAACAACTCACATCTCAATATTAATTCGTCGAAGGAAAAGCAGCGTGTCTATATCTGAGCAAATCGACATTCCCCACGAATCTCATTTGAAAATTTTCCTGCGATTCCTTCGTTTTGGATTTCTCGCATGGGGCGGACCCGTCGCACAGATCGCGATGATCCGACACGAATTGGTTGACGAGGAAAAATGGATCTCGTCTGAAAGATTCAATCGTGTGCTGGCGGTGTATCAAGTATTGCCCGGCCCCGAGGCACACGAAATTTGCGTGTATTTCGGTATGCTTGCAGGCGGTCGCATCGGCGCGTTTCTTGCTGGCCTTGGCTTTATGACCCCGGGCTTTCTGCTCATGTTCGCGCTTTCGTGGTTTTACGTCACCTATGGAATCAACTCGCCCATTTTTCAATCTGTTTTTCTTGGAATGCAGCCCGCCGTCGCCGCACTCATCGTCCGCGCGGTGCATCGCATTGGCGGCCACGCCCTGCAGGCAAATAAATGGTTATGGAGCATGGCCTTCCTCGCGGGATTTGCCCAACTGCTTCGCATTAATTTCTTGATCACCCTTTTGACAGTTGGATTCGTCTATGCCTTTGCCGAGCGACAGAAGATCCGCTTCGCTCTCACGCTGGCAATTGCTTTTGTTTTCTCGATCATTTACTTTAACTTTGGCATTCCCCTCAATGCAGTGACCTTCTCAACAGCCGAGGTCACTGAAACCGCTGCGACCGATCTCGTCTCCCTTTTTGCGTCTGGTCTGCGCGCGGGACTGCTCACCTTCGGCGGCGCATACACCGCCATCCCGTTCATTCAACATGACGCGGTCGAAGTGGGACATTGGCTGACCAATGCCCAATTTCTCGATGGCCTTGCCCTTTCGGGCTTGCTCCCTGCGCCGCTGATCATCTTTTCCACTTTTGTCGGCTACCTCGGTGGAGGTCCGCTTGGCGCGATTGCCCTCACGGTTGGTATATTTTTACCTGCCTTTGCCTTCACCATCATCGGACACGACTATCTCGAAAAGCTGATCGAAAACAAATCCGCTCATGCTTTTTTAGACGGCGTGACAGCGGGTGTTGTCGGCTTGATTGCCGCCACGGCATTGGGCATCCTCAGTGAAACCATCCTCGGCCTGAACGCGTGGATCATCTTTAGCCTTGCCCTCCTCACGCTCTTCCTCTCCAAATCAAAATGGACCGTTGCGTGGGTCGTAGCCGCCGCGGGTTTGTTTGGATTGTTCTTCTTGTAAATCCTTGTATTTTCAAAAAAGACACCCTAAAAAGACTTGGCTCCTTTTCATCTGGCCGTTCGAAGAAGGAAATAAAAGGATGATGATCGATTCCTGATTGTTTCCGCCTATAATAAAAATTATTGCTTTAGATGAAGGTCACGGTAAAAAGACATGTCCAATTTTTTGTACGCCATTGTCATGATCGTACTTGGTTCTTACGGAACCTATATCCTTTTTAACGAGTTTGTGGAAATGGAGTTCGGCTTCTCCATCCGCCGCATTCTTTTGGTTCTCCGAAGGCGTTGGTATGCTGTCTTTGCCTTGGCGGTTTCGCTCGCGTTGTTCTTTCATCACCTTATTGATGGGTTGAATTCGTGAAATGATCACTCTTTCTGAATTTTTCAGACTAAACCGTGAGATCATTCTCTTTGTCTATGGATTGGTCTTTTTTCTTTTGGGATTTGGCATCATCCTGCAAACGCGCCAATCCTCACGGCTTGATTTAGCGCGCAGCCTGCGCTGGTTGGCGGCCTTTGGCCTTACCCATGGCTTTTACGAATGGGGCGACCTTTTTATCCCCATTCAATCAGAGTATCTCAGCGAAGCCACCATGCGAGTGTTGTATTTAATCCATAAGATACTTCTGGCGATTTCCTTTATCTGTCTTTTTGAATTTGGTCTCACTGTGCATCCATCCAAACAGCGTACCCGCTGGACTATCCATTGGGAATCTGCCGCCTTGCTGGCGCTTTGGATTGGTCTTGTCTTTTTTATCTTCCCCGGCGACCCAAATGATCTTGCTTGGAGGCGTCTTGCCAATGCGTTGGCGCGTTATTTCATTGGCTTTCCCGGTGGGATGCTAGCTGCGTATGGATTGCGCGCCCATACCTTGCAGCGCATTAAACCTCTGAATGTGCCGAAGATTGTTCAAGTGTTTCGTATTGCCGGGCTTTCCTTGGGAATTTATGCTGTAATCGGCGGGTTGATCGTACCCCCTGTGAGTTTTTTTCCAGGTAATCTTGTTAACACAGAAACATTTACTGAATTGCTGGATGTGCCTCCGCTGGTGTTCCGTTCATTGATCGCCATGATCATCACCTTTACCTTGATACGAGCACTGGAGATTTTCGATCTTGAAACCGAACGTCGTATTGAGCAATTGGAGCAACAACAGATCGTAAACGCCGAGCAGGAGCGCCTCGCCCGTGATTTGCACGATGGAGCGATCCAAAAAGTTTATACGGCGGGACTGCTGGTGGAATCTGCAGCACGGCTGGCTGAACCTGAGAGTGAAATGGATAAACGGCTTAAACGCGCGGTTTCCGCTCTTAGCGATTCGATTTTGGATTTGAGGCGGAATCTGTCCGAGTTGCATGCTCATACCCAGACGATTCAGCAGCCCCTACCGGAGCTTTTGCAGAAAGTGGCAGAGAATCCCAATTACAACACGATGGTTCATATCATCATCAAAAATGAATTGCCTGTCGGAAAATTCATTTCAAATGTGCGTTCGGGGCATTTATTTTCCATTGTTAATGAAGCTATGGCAAACACGGTTCGCCATGCGCATGCGCAAAATGTGACTATTGAAACCCATGACTTGGGTGAATTCTTGCAGATTCGGATTCGAGATGACGGACAAGGGTTTCCCCCGGAAGTAAAAAATGGATATGGCCTTCGTAATATGCGTGACCGTGCGCGTTTGTTGAATGGAAAAATCCTGTTTGAAAATGACAAGGGTCTTGTTGTTACCCTCGAAATTCCCTGGAAAGATTGAGATGAAAAAGATTCGTATTTTGCTTGTTGATGACCATGCGCTTGTTCGCCTCGGTTTGATGACCCTGCTCAATGACCAGCCAGATATGGAAGTGGCCGGAGAGGCTAGCACTGCCGCAGAGGCTGTAAATGCCGCTGAAAAACTCTCTCCAGATGTCACACTCATGGACATTCGTCTGCCGGGGGAAGGCGGCATCGAAGCCACACGCCAGATCACGGCGCGTTTTCCATTGGTCAAGGTGGTGATGCTCACTTCTTTTGCTGATGATGAATTAGTGATGCGTGCCATCAATGCGGGAGCGGTTGGGTATGTGCTTAAACAAGTCGGGAACGAAGAGCTGATTCGCGCAATCCAGGCCGCAGCGAGGGGTGAATCGGTTCTTGATCCATCCACAACTGCGAGGTTGCTGACAAGAGTCCGCGAGGCAGAGAGAAAAGCCGAGGAAGATGCCTTCCGCGAAATATCAGACCGGGAAATGGATGTATTGCTGCATCTTGCCAAGGGAAAAACCAATGCTGAAATTGGAAAACTGTTGAACCTAAGCGAGAAGACGGTTGAAAGATGGCTACGCCAAAGAAGTATTGAGCGGTCAGGTCGGTGAATTCGACATCGAATTCAGAGGCAGTGTTGAGCAAGCGGCCAAACTCAATTGTCCACATGCCATCGGCCCATACCCATCCCGCAGAGATTTGTCCACGGTCGCCGACGATTTCAGATTTGACGATGCCGGGGATAATTGTGCCAGCAGGCATGGCATCGAGTTCTTCCTTGGTAAGGGCAACTTTTTCACTGTCGAGAATGTAACCAGGGGCTCCAGTGGTAAGGTCAATGCTGGGGGAAGTAAAGCCGGGCATGGTCTTGTCGGGAACGGTCTTGGTTGCATCGGCAGGATCGGGCATGCTTGCAAAGTTGTCTGAATAGCCGCCGCTTTCCTTCGGATCGCTCTTCCGCCCAGCTTCCTTTGCGGTTTCGGCATTGAACTGTGTCCAGTCAAGATATTGATCGTCGATCTGGTTCAGGTTGCGGACGGATTTCCAGTGCCAGATGTCACCCAATTGGCCTTCGCCAGCGGTGTATTTGTTGCCGTAGGGCTTCAGATCAGGGTTTTCGCCGTCATGACAGGCTGTGTAGCAGCCCTTGGTTTCAAATTTTTCAATGCTGTTGTTGATCGGCCAGATAAAGGCCAGCTTGTCTTCGTAATTAAGATTATTGTCTCCGCCTTTGTCGTCTGGGTCTTTATCCTGTTTCCAAGTGCCGTCTTCCTGCTTGACCCACGGATAGCGATACCAGGATTCGGTGGGGTCGGTGTAGGTGACGAGAAAGTATACGCTATCAGTGGTGTAAACAGCCTTAATATTAACTTTGGTTTCATAACCGCCAAAGCCGCCATCTACATCAACGACGAAATCTTCGGCATCAGCCCAAAAAGCTTCATCAGCTACGCCGTCGAGCGTGGGAGCAGCATCAACGGGGGAGGCGACAAGCGCGCCTTTAGGGGCATCCCATGCAGGCATGGGGGGCTCGGTGGGGGCGGGCGCTTCAGTTGCTGGGGCTTCAGTTGCCACAACAGGTGCCTCGGTTGGTTCTGGCGCGGGGGCGCCGCAAGCTGAAAGGATCAGCGATGCCAGCACAATCAGGGAAATTGCGAACGTAAACTTTTTCATGGTGAACTCCTCTATAAAGATTTTGTGAGAGCGATATATGCACAAACTTGTCTTATGAATTTTTCATATATCTTTCATAAGTTTATGCATCTTCCCAAAATGGAGTTAGAGGCGTTCTCCCCTGTTTTGATAGGGGAAGTCAGGTAGAAAACTCCCCCAAGATCAATTTGAGTACCTTATAGCGGGATTACTTCAATAACTTATACATGAACACGGTCGCATGAAGCTGACCATTGATGCTGCGCGCATATTCGGGGATGGTCCCTGCGCGTTGATAGCCAAGTTTTGCATACAGGCTTTCAGATGGGTCGCCTTCGCGTGTATCGAGTACGAGTGTGGTTCTGCCCGCCTGTCTTGCCTCCTGCTCGATGGCATTCATCAAGGCCTTCGCGATTCCCTGCCCGCGGAAGGAGGTGTGCACCATGAGCTTGGCAATCTCTGCGCGATGACTTCCATTTGCGCGGCTGGCCAGGTCAAGCTGAACCGTTCCGGCGAGTTCATCGTCCATTTTTGCCACGAGCAAAATGCGGTGCGGACCTTCGATAGCCTTGGCGACATCCTGCCAGTAGGCGAGGGCTTCATCCTCCGAAAGCGGAAGCAAAAATCCCACCGATGCGCCGTTTACGACCGCATTCTGCAAAAGTGAGGTGAGTTTCGGAAGCTCAGGAAGGATGGTTTGGGAAGTGAGTCGCTGGATGTTCATTTTCAGATTATAAAATAAAAAAGGCAGTCACCTTTCGATGATTGCCTTTTTACCTACTTATTACTACTTTACGCTTCGTAATCGCCTGGGTCTTCGTCCACTGCCATCATGGGTTCTTCGGCAGGGCGTTTATCGAGGAATTCCAGAGATTGGGCTACCACCTTGGTGAAATAGCGGGTTTCACCCTTCTCCTCATACTTGTCAGTCTTCAATCGCCCTTCAAGGAAGATGAGACTGCCTTTCTTCAGATATTCCTGGCAAACCTCGCCGAGGCGGCCCCAGGCTTCGATGTTGACCCACTCGGTGGCTTCTTTTGTTTCGCCGTTCTTGTCTTTCCAGCGGTTGCTGACGGCAAGGCTGAAATGGGTCACTTTTTTGCCTGTGGGGGTGAATTTGCTTTCGGGGTCTCTGCCCAAACGGCCGATCAACTGGACGCGGTTTAGTGTAGGCATGGCATCCCCACTTTCGTTTCATGGCTTTTAGATGCTTGTTTACGTGTCATTTTGGTCTCCTTATTATCTAAAAGAACAATTTGGTTGTGTCGAACAGGGTTATACTTTATGAAGACGCTTCGGGGGTCTCCGCGGGTTTGGCTGCTTCGCCTTCAGCGGGGATTCTCTTCAGCACGAGCATACCGGTCTTCATTTCGCTGACTGTGTATCCGGCGGGGAGGGCTTCAAGAACGCCTTCCTTGATCTCCTTCGAGAAGAAGAACATCTTGCCTTTGGAATGCAGGTAGTAGGTGTTACCTTTTGAGTTTGTGTGTGAGTAAGCCATTTTTTCTCCTTATATCTAATTTGGTAATATGAGTGTAGAACAAAGTTTCTAGCCTGTCAAGTAGGAGAATTGTATGATACCTGTAATTGGTCTAGACGAATTGAGGGCCGCTCGCCTCTCTCTCAAGGGGACAGTGGGTCTGGTCCCGACGATGGGATATCTGCACGAGGGGCATCTTTCCCTGATCCGCCGCGCCAAGGCTGAGTGTGACCATGTGGCGGTAAGCATCTTCGTCAACCCGACCCAGTTTGGCGCGAACGAGGATCTTTCCAAGTACCCTCGCGACCTTGAACGTGACTTGAGCCTGATCGAGCCTCTCGGCGTGGATTTGGTTTGGAATCCCACCCCTGAGATCATGTATCCGACTGGCTACCAGACCTGGGTTGAGGTGGAAGCGATGACTCGTCCGCTGGAAGGTGCGATGAGGCCGACCCATTTCAAGGGTGTGACTACGGTGGTGGCGAAGCTGTTCAATGCGATCCAGCCGCACAAGGCCTATTTCGGCCAGAAGGATGCCCAACAGGTGGCGGTCATTCGCCAGATGGTCTGGGATCTGAACTTCCCGCTCGAGGTGGTGGTCTGCCCAACGATGCGCGAAGCGGACGGGCTGGCGATGTCGAGCCGAAACAAGTACCTTGAGGGCGAAGACCGCAAGGCGGCGGTCGTGTTATTTCAGGCATTGAATGCGGCGAAGGAAGCCTATCAGGGCGGGGAACGCGACGCGGAAATGTTGCGGAGCAGAATGAAGAACGTGCTCGAAGCTGAGCCGCGCGCGCAGATCCAATATGTTTCGTGTGCCGATTACAACACGCTGGAAGAATTGGAGATGATAAAGGGTAAAGCCCTGCTTTCGATGGCTGTGCTGATCGGTAAAACGAGGCTGATCGATAATTTTGTGCTGGAGTAGCGATGACTTCTCGTCAGCGGTTGCTTTTGGTTTTGAAAATTTCAGGCAGGGTGGTGCTGTTGGTCGGGATCGGCCTTTTGGTTTTGGGGGTGATCGGCGTGTATGACGCTTTACATCCGCCGCGGATCGTGCCCCCGGGATACACGCTCGTAAAAGAGAATATCGAGTTTCGAAGCGTAGACCTGCTCACCGAGGATGGTGTGCGGCTTTCGGCATGGTACACCCCGCCCGATGACGAACGCAGCGGCGCAGTCATTTTGCTGGCGCATGGATATGGCGATAACCGCCCCGAGTGGGTGCATGCCATGTTTGCCAAAGGCGGATACGGCGTGCTCTCCTGGGATGCCCGCGCTCACGGGGAAAGCGGCGGCGAGATCAGTACACTGGGTTATCGTGAAGTCTTGGATGTGAAAGCGGCCCTGGATTTTGTGCTTGCCCAGCCCGAAATAAAGCATGTGGGAGCGTGGGGCGGTTCGATGGGCGGTGCTACCCTGATCCGCGCAACGGCCAGCCTGCCCCAGATCGAAGCCTTGGTGGTAGATAGTTCCTTTTCGTCTTTGGGGGAGGAGATCGATTTTCTTGCACCATATCCGTTCGTGAATCCGCTGGCGAAGCTGTTGATGACGTTTGTGCTCGATAACGATCCATATGCCGCCAGCCCGCTTGAGAAAATTGGCGAGATCAGTCCGCGCCCGGTGTACATTATTCAAGGCAGCGGTGACAAAGTGGCTTCACCCGATTCCGCCGAGGAATTGTACGAAGCCGCAGGCGATCCGCGCTTCTTGTGGGTGGAGGAGGGCGTTCGCCACTTGGGGACGTTCGAAGCCAACCCGCGCCGATATGAGCGAAGGGTACTTCGTTTCTTTGACGAAGCCTTCTTTGGAGAACTGGTGCGGCAACTTGAGCAGAATCAGCCATGAAGACTGGACGTTATTGGCGAAACCTTGCCCTGACGCTTGCAATTTCGCTTTTGACTGCCTTTTTGATCTTTCTCGTTTTTGTCAGTGATCAATGGGCACAGGCACGGCTTCATCCCACGCGGGTGATTCCAAACGAAAGGCCGCTTGTCGAGAGCGGAATCCCTTTTCAGGAAATTGAACTCACCACGAAAGATGGCATTGTGCTTTCAGCCTGGTACACACCACCCCAAAATGGAGTTGTGATACTGGTCGCGCACGGATACAACTCCAGCCGCGATGCGACCTGGCAATTGTTGTTTGCGAAGCATGGATATGGCGTGCTGTCATGGGATTTTCGCGCACATGGCTTGAGCGGCGGCGATATGTCTACGCTGGGATATTATGAGCAGGCCGATGTGGAAGCCGCGTTGGATTATGTGTTGAATCAGCCTGAGGTGGAGCATGTCGGCGCATGGGGCGGGTCGATGGGCGCGGCCACGGTCATTCTCACGGCCGCAAAACGGACAGAGATCGAAGCGGTGGTCAGTGACAGTGCCTTTCCCACGTTGGAAGATGTGCTGGCGATCAACATCCCCTTTGGCTTGATGCAGCCGTTCGTGATGTTTTTCGGCGAATATCGCAGTGGCGTGGATATGGATCTGGTCCGCCCGGTGGATGGGATCGCGCAGATCAGTCCGCGCCCGGTCCTGATCATTGACGGCTGGCAGGGCGGGGCGATCACGATGAATTCACCGTATCGTTTGTACGATGCGGCGAAGGAGCCAAAGCAAATCTGGGTGGAAGATGGCGTGCCGCATTTGGCGATGTATGGCTATTTCCCCGAAGCGTATGAGAAAAGGGTGGTAGGTTTCTTCGATGAATATCTTTTGAGTATCTCCCCATAAGTGAACCGCCGAGACGCGAACGCTTCGCGCACAGAGAGAATCTTATTGAAACTCCGCGTACTCTGCGCCTCGGCGGTCAAAAAAACTACGGTCCCCACTTCATGTCCATGCCAAAGGGGAGGAGCGAGATCATGCCTTTTTGCCCATCGGTGTAATATAACTCCAGCCTGCCGCCTTGATAGATCTCGGGCAGATCGGCATTGGCCACGATGACAAAACTTGCGTCAGGTGCCCATAGCGCTTCGTTCATGCGTTCGAAGGTTTCGGGGCGTAACACCGTTCGATTTGCGACGCCATCCGTCCCAGCACGGACGAGTTGCAAAGCCGCGCGATTGACCATGTCTGTGCCGCCGGGCATGGTGGCGTGGAAGAAATACAACTGCCCATCCGGGGCGAGGAAGGGTTCATCAGCAAGATTGAGCGGATTGGTATCGAAGCTGCCACTCAACAACGTGGTGACTTTCCCTGTGGTTGCATCCACGCGCCAGAGACCGGCGCTGAACATGCCGAAGGTTGGGCTGGCCGCATAAAAAGCAGAGCCATCCGATGTCCATTCGGTTTCACCGCAGCAGATCATGGCTCCCTCACCGCCAGTCAATTGAACAAGCGTACCTCCATTGGGATAATAGATCGCGGCGGATGCGCCTTCATAATATCCAAGCGTAATGAGGAGTTTGCTTCCATCGGTAGTGTAGGTTTCGGGCCAAAACAACTCACGCGGAATGGAGAAGCCGCCATCGAAGGTGTCGAATTTATTCTCGAGCACGGTATTGTATTGACCCGAAGCGATGGAATAAAAACTCAGGCCTTTGTATCCGAAGGCGATGGTCTGGCCGTTGGGCGCAAAGACGGGATTGGAAATGTAAGTGAGGTAACGGTTGTTTTCATCCACCTTGCCGCCATCCACGAGCAGACTGCGATTGCTGCCATCTGCGCGGACGTTGAGCAATTGATTGTTGGAGGTGTACGCCACGCTGCCATCGATAGGTGAGACGGCGTAATCTTCCACCTTTGCAGGTTCGAAGGTGATCTGGGTGACGGTCTTGCCGTCCTTTTCAAGGCGGTAGACTTGCGACAGCCCGGCACCGTCGTTGTTGAGAAAATACATCGAATGCGGCAGCAGGTTCGAGGTCGAAGCAGGAGGCGCATCGCCCGATTCGGGAGCGGGTGCTGTCAGCGCTTGAAATGTCGCAGCGACGGCGGTTTCCACATTGGCAGGTTCAACGGGCGATGTTCCTCCCAATGGATTGGCACAGGCGAGAGCGAAAACGAGCAAAGCGAGAAGCGCGGAAAAGATTCGGAAGTTTTTTTGCATTTTGACCTCATGGTAGGTTCGTTAAACAAAACAAAGACGTTAAACCAGTCGGAAGGTTCCGAGTTTAACGTCTTTGTTTTGGATGTCAGCAGCTAAACTTGTTCGAAGTGTTGAACTGGAACCACGAACAGGGTGGCACGTTTCTCGGCGCCTTTGGATGGCAGCGAATCGCGCACAACCTGGATCGCCGCATCCACCTGCGGTTCCTCGACGCCCAACAACATGGTGACCACGCCGCTGCGCATAAAACCGCCCGTGGATGCAACACGCGTCACGCGAAAATTCCCTGCGGTGAATGCCTGGGTGAGCGTATCGGCGTCGTTGTCTTTTACAATGATGATGATCAGTTTCATGGTGACTTCTCCTTAAAACCCTAAAGGTTTTAAAAACCTTTAGGGTTTGCATTTTATATTTGTTCGAATCTTTCCACGGGCAATGCAAACACAGTGGCGCCGCCGACGGTGACGGGTACAGGCGCGGGCATGGGCATGGGCGAGCCTTCGAGCGGCAGTGTCATATATTCGATGCGCTGACGGCAGGCTTCCTGCAATGCGGCAAGCGCTTCGGCTTCCCTTGCGGTGGGCAGGCCGATTAACAGCGTGGCGTTACGCCGCCCCAAAAAGCCCCCCGAACTTGAAAGATAGGTAACAGACGCGCCGATTGCCTGCACGGCTTTTGTCGCAGAATCAAGGTCCTGATCCTGCACGACCGCCATTAATAATAAATGGACTGGATTTTGTGTCATTTGCTTTTTCCTTGTTTGTCAATGCCGTATGCCTTGAGTACTGGTAAAACCAGCATCACGCCTGTTTTTTCGTTATTCAGATCGCCTGTGATGCGCTGTGTGGCGGCAAGGATTTTATCGATCATGGCTTCTTCTTTTACGGCAGTAAAGATCGTGCGGCTGACGGTTTCGGGTGCTTCGTAAAAATCGTCCAGGGAAGGGATCAGCGGAATATCATCGCGTATGCCCTGTTTTTGGATGACCCTCTCCATGCCAGTGCTGAACTGGACTGTGGCGTTCTCCACGCCTGCTTCTTCCCATTCTTTTAAGACTTCTTCCAACAAATCTGGATTATACAAAAACAGAATGATCAAATACATATTAAGATGCCTCCGGTTCTTTTGCATCCTCATTTGGGGTGGATAATTCTACGGGCTGTTCCACGTTGTCCGCTTTTTTCATTATTGTATCTTCCTTTGGCGAAAACAAGGCACGCAAAATAGGCGGCGTGATCAACGTGGTGACCAGTACCATGACAACGATCGCAGAAAACTCTTCGGCGGTCACCAGATTATCCTTCATTCCCACGCTGGCAACAATAAGGCCTACTTCACCGCGTGAGATCATGCCTGCGCCGAGTTGAATCGATTCGTGCCGCGAAAGTCCGCCGAGTCGCGCGCCCCAGCCTGAACCCACCCATTTGCCGATCACTGCCACCAGAATAATGACAACGGTAAAGAATAATCCCTGCAATTGGAACTCACGCAAGTCAATGGACAAGCCAATGTTTACGAAGAAGATCGGAACGAATAAACCGTAGGCCAGTGCGTGCATGCCTGTTTCGATCCTTTCTTTTTCGTGCGTACGTGCCAGCATGAGGCCCGCTAAAAATGCGCCTGTGATGGCCGCCATGCCGCCGAAATATTCCGCGGCGATGCCATACGTTAGCATAATGACAAGGGAAACTGTAAGAAGTCCCTGGCTGATGGGGAGTTTTGCAAAACGTCGGATGACCCACGGCAGAATCCATAAACCAAATGCCACCGAGGTGACCAGGAACAGGATCATGCGGACAACGATCAACAAAACATCGGATGCGCTTCCGCCGCCGCCTTGCAGGGCGAGAAAAACGGAAAGCAGGAGGATGATCAAAATATCGTCGAACACTGCCGCGCCGAGCAGGCTTAATCCCACGCGGGTGCGCAATGCCTTTAGCTCAATCAACGTCTGGGCGGAAATGCTGACGCTAGTGGCGCCAAGCGTCAGGCCAAGAAAGATCGAAGCGGGTTGATTCAGACCGAAGAGCAAGCCTGCGCCCCATCCCAGCAAGACGGGCCAGAACACGCCCATCAATCCTGCAAAAGCGGCCACGCGCAGGTTCTTTCTCATCTCACCGAGATGCAGTTCCAGACCTGCAAGGAACATGAGCAATAACACGCCGAGTTCGCCAAGTTTAGCAACCGTTTCAGCTAATTCATGTTCGATGAATGGAAGGTTTAGCACATTGATGATGGATGGGCCAAGGATGATGCCCACCAGCAATTCACCCAATACAGAAGGCTGCCCCATGCGTATGCTCAAGTATCCCGCCATCTTTGCAGAAAGCAGAATGATCGAAAGGAGAAATGCAAGTTGAAGAAATAGGGTCATTGATTTTTTTGTATGGCGCGAAACATATTGCTGCATTCAAGAAATACAGATCGCGCAATAACAACTCCTCTCTATTAAGGGATAAGTTTCATCGTGGGAGTACTCCCGTAATGAATTTTTTTTATACCATGACTTTTCCCGCCTAAGATTAATTCCCGTTGTAAAGGTAATGTCTCTTGGCTTTTACGTCTTCTTTCTCTCCAAATATTCCTGCACCTCGATCATCGGCGGGCGTTCCAGTTCGGCGATCTGCTCCACATCGAGAAAGTAGCCCTTGTTGTTGTAGCGGATCAACTTCATGGACCGATTCACATCTTCCAGCATGACGCGGCCAATCCGATTTTCCAGTTTACGCATCACGGTCTGGATGATCGCGAAGGACATTTTGCTCAATGCCTCCAACGATTGGTTGTGATGGATGCGTTCGAGCAAATCCACCTGTGCAATGGCGTTCAAGCCGTAGCGTTCGTAAATGTCAATGAGCAGACCAGTTTCAACGCCATAACCTGAATAGAACGGTGCGCTCTCCAATGCTTCGCGCCTGCCCGCGTATTCACCCGAAAGCGGCTGCACCACGCCAGAAAGCTCGGGATAAAACAAATTCAACAGCGGGCGCGCCGTCAATTCGGTTACACGTCCGCCGCCGCCTGCCTGCATTTTTTGTCCCACACGCAGCGGTCTGCGATAAAAGCCTTTTACAAATTGCACCTGCGGATTGATCAACAGCGGCCCGATGATGCCATACACAAAGCGCGGATGAATATTGACGATGTCAGTATCGATCCACACGATGATGTCGCCTTTTGTCACCAGTAAACTCTTCCACAACGCTTCGCCTTTTCCGCGCCGCGCGCCCAATCGTTCCAGCAATTGCTGGTGGATGTAAACAGGCACGCCTTCCTTTTTTGCGATCTCGCGTGTGCGGTCTGTGGAATTTGAATCGATCAACACGATCTCATCCAGCAGTGGAATCCGCTTCAACAATTCCTTCTTCATCATTTTGATAACTTTGCCAACGGTCTGCTCCTCGTTTAACGCGGGCAGGGCCAGGCTGATGCTCAGCCCTTGTTTCTTTTTTAGTTCAATCAATTCGCGCAGTTGATTGAATTCATCTGCGTGAAAGGTATTCTCTGCAAACCATTTATCCACCAGAATGGAGATCGCCTCCACGCCCGCACTTTCATCGTACACCGCCTGCTGCGGCATTGGCCTTCCACTTTTGACCGCGATCACTGCGCAGGGCGCTTCACGCAAAATGCGGTCTGCCACTGGCCCCAGTGAAATGGAACTTGTCACAGGCTGAATGGTCGTCCCCAAAATAATGACATCCTTTTGCTTTGCATGTTCGAGGATGAATTGCGCCGAATCATCCGTAACTTCGAACTGCTTCTGCACCTCAGGCATTTGCTTCAGCACGCGCTCCAACCCCTTGAACGGAGCGTCCGTTCCTGCTTCGGGGTCATTTGAACGGCGGATGTGCAAAGCAGTGACACCTTGCGCATGCAGACCCAGCCCCACCCGTAATGCCAACTCCGCATGTGGACCGCCTCTTACCGGGACCAGAACCTGCTTCGGTTTACTGGAAATTTTTCCACGTACCAGAGCGACATCGCATGGCGGGCGGGCCAATATTTCGCTCATGGTTACATGCAATGCTTTGGGATGAGTTTCATATTCAAGGCAGAGTAGATCGGGTTTTTCATTCTGTAGTAGTTTCGCAAGTTCATTCCACGGTTCATGCGAAACGATCACCTGCGATTTGCTCGTGGTGCGCTTGTCCCTGCTGAAGACGCGCAACAGCCTGCGCAAAGCGCGCGCCGCCGATGCGCCCGTGCTCAACGATTGTTCATGCGGAACGATCACCACGCCCACGAGCGTGATCTCCGCATCGAATTGACGCGCGGCATCCAGGGCATGCAGCCCTGGCCCTTCGTGAATGAATGGAACGATGATGCTGTGAATGGGTGTAAATTCAGAATGCCTGAGCATGAGTTTTCCTTTTCGTTGATTATTTCAATAATGGCGCGATGTGCTGACGATAGATCGCCTCCCAGCGAAAGGAAGCCCGCGCACGCATCGACAGGCGTGCGGCAGGGGAGGATTGAAAATATTCCGCGATCATGCCCGAGATTTTCGCGGGGTCATCATCCGGGGAGAAAAAGGCCGCGTCGTTTAATCCCAGTTCGCGGAGTGGAGGAATATCCGCGCAGAAGGCGGGTAAATGGCTGAATGCGGCTTCGATCAATGGAATGCCGAATCCTTCCTCGCGGCTCGGAAATAAAAGCGCATCCGCAATACGATAAAAATCAGCGATGACTTCATCGGGCAAAAAAGAGTCGGTCAGCTCGGTGAGGAAGTGCGCGGAATGCTGCAAGCCAAGTTGGGCGCGCAAACTGGAAAGCGCCTCAAAATATTTATGGTTGTCGGCATTGTGCGGCCCCAGCGGACCCGTGACCACGAGCGCGGCATTTGGAAATTGCTTGCGTAATTCTGCCAGCGTATGCAAGGCCAGTTCTATATTTTTGCGCGGCGTCACGCGGACAGGCAGCAAGAGGATCGGCGCGGCATCCAGAAGTTTTGTTTTTTCAAGCAGGCTTTGCGTTTGTGATTCGAGTTTGTAAAAACGCGCCGCATCCACACCGTTTGGGATGATCTGAATGTCATCAGGTTGAATCTTCATCAGCGTGGATAATTCTCTACGGCGTAAATGCGAAACGACCACATGACTCGTTTCGCCCCAATCGGTGCGCAGCAAATCCCAGGGATAGCCATCATGTAATTCGGGTTGATAGCGCGGAGTCGTCCATGCGAGGTCGTGATGCCAGAGGATCAAACGCGGTAGTTTTTTGGAAATATGCAGTTGATAAAGCGCAGCTGTCAGCGCTAGATTTTTATTCAACGAACACACGTTATGCGCGATCAAAATATCCACACTTGCCAAAGTGGTTTGCAGTTGAATTACGAGTTCGTCGCGCAACGACTCAAAGTCTGGCGTCACTTCGCCGCGATCAAGTTGATCCTTCATGTGCGCCACGCGTTCATGACGCGAATCGGCAAGCGGGAGTTCGGTTAGTAGAATCTTATTGTTCAGCGATTCGCCGCGTGCCGCAATCAAGCGGACGGAATGTCCATTAGCAGACATCAATCGCGCATGATGCCCGATCACACTTTCCACGCCGCCGACAATGGGCGGGACGGAATAATGCAGAATGGCGATGTTCATACCTGCTGTCCCAAACAATCTGCGAGAATCGATTGCAGCCGCCGCTCCAATACGGTGAAAGAAAAATATCGTTTTGCAAGCTGATAATTTTCCTCCGCCCATGCCTGCGCTTCTGCGGGATTCAACAGGATTTCACGCACCTTCTTCAACGTGTCTATGCTGATAAATCCATCGAACCACACGGCACGAAATCCCTTCGGTTTGATATCCACTTCGTAAATAGAATAATTGTTGACCAGAATCGGGCGGCGATAATACACGGCTTCCAAAAACGCATTGCCAAATCCTTCGATACTCGATGGGTACGTAACCAAATCCGCATGCGGATACACATCACCGAGTGTGTAGATTCTTTTGCCGTCAATCGTTAATCCACGTTCGTCTTGTACCTGGTCCGCTTCAAAACGAATGGTCACATCCAACAGGCGGGCGTATTCGCGCACACGCTGTTCGTAATCTGAGCCTTCATCACCCGAAGCATGCGAGATGACAAGTTTTGCGGGCACGCCCAGCCTGCGTACCAGTTCAACGGCGTGTTCGATGCCCTTACGTTGAATGACGCGCGTGGGTTGCAGGAAAAAATATTCGCCCTGCTCAATGCCAAAATCTGCGCGAATGTTTTGGGTGTAGGCATCGGGCGCGGGCGGCGGAGAGTCGAAATCCATCACGTTTGGAATCACGCGCGAAGTCACTCCATAACGTGAAGCGATCTGCTGCGCTTGCAGTGAATTAATTACCACATGTCTAATCGATGGCAGTGTTGGAGGAAACGCCGCCGCAAGATAATCACCCACACAGTTGACTTGAAAACGCTGACGTTCCCAATGGAAATCATGATGATGCGCGATGGTCGGATACCCCGTCTCGGCGATGAACTCTGTGATGGCAAGACCCAGCGGCAGATTAAGCGGGATCGTCACTGCATTTTCGATCACCAGAATCTCCACTTCAAATCGGCGCGCAAATTTATACAACTCCGTTTTGATGTGTTCCTTCAATTCATTGACGCGGCGCGTCATTTGCGGCGGGCGCACATAGATCGAGAAAAAATCCTTTTGCAGCGCCGCGATTTCAGGATGTTCGGAACGCGCCTTCTTTGTGACCGTCCAACTGCCCGAATACGCCTGCTGATTTATTTTGTCAATTTCAGGATGACGATAAAACGCCTCTGGCGTGACCTGAGACTGGTCGCTGTTTCGATCGCATTCGCCAGCGAAATAGAAGCATTGATGCCCAAGCCTTTCGAACACCGTTGCCCACTTTTGCGTTTCCAACGAAACACCGTCGGTGCCTGCGAAACGGGTGGAAATGAAACCGATGTGATGAGATGGGTTTGTCATGGGATTACCTCTAATTTTTGTGTTGCGTGAAACTTAATTTATTTTCAACCACTCCACTTGATAGGGTTGAAGTGTGAAATTGGAAACCTGAATCGCCTGACCCGTAAAAAGATCAACTGCCGATTTGTGTTCTGTAGAAAATGAAACGATTTGATCGCAGACATTGTGCAAACACAACACGCGTGATATGCCGTCAGGTGAAACGCGTTCAATTGCAAAAACGGACGGGTGAACATCCATAATGGTTTGTGTTCCATGTGGATGAAACGCGGATGTACTGCTTCTGGCTTTCAATAGTTGAGAATACTTTGTGAAGACTCTTGAGCGCAGAGAGTTCTCGTCTGCGAGTTCATTTTGCAGTTCGCCTAATTGCAACTTCTCGCGGTTGATCGTGCGGTTGCGGCCCGTTTGTTTTACGCCTTCAGACCATCCACGCGAACCGAACAGGCTGTGAAAATAAATCCCGGGCATGCCGATGAACGAGAGCATGATGGCTTGCGCAGCGATGAAACGATTGATCTGTAAACTAATCGGCTCATTCGCATTTGGGTTGGAAAGCGCATCGAAATAATTAATATTCATCTCGTACGGGCTATGCGTACCGTCCGCGTTGTGCTTGTAGGAGATCAAACCGCCGTGTTCGAGGGTTTTGTTGATCAACGCGTTGATTTCCTCGTTTGAGAGAATGCCGCGTGCGGGGTTTATTCCAATGCCATCATGTGATGCGAGGAAGTTGAAAAAGGTTGTTTTATCGGAAGGCAGGGTCAGGGTCTTTGCCCAATTCGACAGTACACACGCATCGCCTGTGTGGAAGGTGTGCAAGGTCAACGGCGGCAGGGCGAAGTTGTAGACGAGCTGCGCTTCATTTGTCCCATCCCCGAAATAGGAGATGTTATCCACATGCGGAACATTCGTCTCAGTGATGAGATGGACATGCGGAGCGATTTCAGTCAATGTAGCTCGCAGAAATTGGATCACATGATGCGTTTGCGGCAGGTGAATGCAGGTCGTGCCGATTTCCTTCCACAAATAGGCAATCGCATCAAGGCGGATAAAGGTTGCGCCATGTTCGATATACATGAGTAAAACATCAAGGATTTCCAACAGCACTTCGGAATTTTTGAAATTGAGATCGATCTGGTCTTCGCTGAAGGTTGTCCAAACTTTTTTCTCGCCCGATGCCGTTTTGAATGTTGTCAACAATGGCAGCGCCCGTGGACGGACAACCTGGGAAAGATTTGGATCGCCTTCGACAGTGATGAAATAATCGCGGTAATTCGAATCGTCGTGCAGGAATCCCTGAAACCATTCACTTTGCGACGAAATGTGATTGATCACGCCGTCAAACATCAGCCTAAAGTTCTGCATAGCTGACACATCGTCCCAATTGCCAAGCGCGGGATCGATCTGGCGGTAATCCACAACCGAAAATCCATCATCAGATGTCCACGGATAGAAGGGCAGGATGTGGATTCCGCTGATAGTATCGGTCAAATATATTTCGCAAAACTTCCTGAGCGTTTGCAACGGCTTTTCGTTTGATGCTTGAATCTGGTCGCCGTAAGTGATGAGGATCGAGTCTTGCTCACTTAATTCGCTATTGCGCGATTTGATGCGCGGACGATATTTGCTCAGTAAATTTTTTGTGCGTTCGAGCAGGCGCGTTGATTCATTTTCCCCGTATAAAAAAGTGAGATGGTCAAGCAGTTTTTTTGTCATCAGACGTTTGTGGCTGGTGAAGAAAACTTGAATCCTCGTAAATTTTTATACCATGATTTTTGGGGCTTAAGATTAAATCCCTGTAAAACGAAAACGACTATCACATTGACAGTCGTTTTATATTTGAGTTTACATCTCAACAATACAGGCTTGTTCTTCTTTTACGATCACGCTTTCCCCGTTTGAGAAGGTTACAACCGTTTGCTCCAATCCGCGTGAGATGGTGAGACCTTTATATTTGATCGTCACAGGCCAGGGGAAGAGATTTTTGCCTTCGAGTTTTACTTTGACAGGGGAGAGGATCGTCACGCCCAGTGTTTGCATGAATAACCCCACAGGCGCGAAGCCATGCAATGAGTTGCGTTCGCCGATACCCGTCCCTTTTTCGGCGTGATAGCGATTGTAGAAGGATCGATTCTGTTTCAGGTTTTGGATCACGCCATTCATCAGGTGCGCGGTGAGGCGTGTGGCTTCGGCGCGGAATCCGTATGCGAGCAGTCCTTCGCCGATCAACTGATTCCAGGGGAGGGTCACGCTCATCGAAACGGTATCAGCATCCGGGTTGGGTGAGACCGCGAGCGATGGAAATCCAAACGGCCGATCGAATCGGTCCGCAGTCATCAAGTTTCGTCCGATCAATGCATTTGCCTGCTGCGTTTCGGGGATGCCCGCCCAGAGCGGCAATGCCAGCGTCAGGTCTTCGCCGGTGGTGTCGATTAGTTTTACAAGCACCTTGTCTTTTTCATCAAGGCCTGTCACACTGACACGGCCCACGCGCGTAAATAACTTTTGCGTGGTGGCAACCAGCCCGCCCGTGCGCCATTGGAATTGATGACCCAAAATGGTTTCGACTTCGCCTTTGGTTTTGGTGAAGTATTCGCTGATCTCCACTTCGGGGCGCTTCGCAGCTGGACTTTTGGTCTGGATCTCCACTAACAAGCGGACTCCAGCTTCGAATTCCACTTTCGGGCGTGCGTTGCCGTTTCCTTTTTTCTTGGCGATGATCTGGCCTGTCGAAACCAAACCTGTTTCGCGGTCGCGATAGGAATAAAAACTTTGATTCGCGTTCCAGCTTGCGATAATGGATTTCTTGAGCGTCTCTGCCTGTGCCAGCACAAGCATGGTTTCTTCTTCGGGTTTGCCGAGCTGCTTTGCGATCTTCACGATGGATTGTGCTTCACGATACAACATCGCTTCCAAAGATGGGCTGTGGACGAGTGAAATATCCAGCCCCTGAGACCACGGATGCCAGACATCGAAGACGGGATTGTCATCGAAACCCGTTTGCAGGATGTGATCCCATTCGGGGGCGCCATCGCGGTTGCGGTCGTGCGCGGAGGAGAACCATGCCCAGAAGAATTTAATTAGCTTCGGGAAGGATTCTGCAAGAAAGGCCTCATCTTGTGTGGCTTGATAATATTTCCATGCAAGGCTGACGAGTATCGGGGCGGCGATCAGTTTTCCGCGTTGGGCGCCGAGGCCGGGTTTGTTATCCAATTCGCCGTCTTCATCCTGCGTGGAAAGAAAATTGAGCAGAAGATTTTTTGCGATGTGCGGCGCGCCGTGCAAAATGCTGGAGATGTAGTACGCCTCCAGCGGGGATTGTCCATTCCACGAGGGCGGATAATCTCCACCGTCACCTTTGCGTGAGAAGCCATTATCCACGTGGCGGGCGTTGACAAAAGATGGATTTGGCAAATGTTCGCTGCCGCTGAAGAATAATCCGTGCGCGGCTTTTTGACTGAACGCAAATGCGGCATCCCAATCGGGGTCGCCGGTGCGGATGTCTAAGACTTGTGAAGCGTCAAGCAATTCGATGCGGGCGCGTTCCGCTTCCCACGGGCGGGCGGCGCTGTGACGGGCCAGTTCGAACGACATGGCGACGGTGTCGAGCGCTGCCTCAGCGAAGGTGATCTGCCGCGTGGCACCGGGACCAAGCTCCAGGTCCAGCATGAGCGAGGGCAGCGGGCCGGGGCCATGTTTGGGACCGCCAGTCATAAAGATGACGGGTGCGATTCCGCTGGTTTGTCCTGCCAGAATATTGACGAGTTGTTGTTGGGTGGGGATGATGGATTGACCATCGAGAGGCGCGAGCGCGGCGCAGACTTCGAGCTTGATCTGGCGCACGGCGTTGCTTTTGTTGGTGAGGATCACCCGCCCCGCCACAGCGTGCGATTCGGGAACCCAGAATTCGGTTGAAACATGCAGGTTTTCGAGGGGAACAAAATCGAGGGTCAGGAAGTTAGGAAAGAAGCGGCGCAGCGACGGTTTGGTGAAAAAGGTGTTAGGGTCTGTAACTGCAACGTTATTTTCGGTAAATCGCAGCGAAAGGCGCATCGAACGGGCGCGCAGACCGAAGGTGGTATAGAGAGAGATGGCGGCACGTTCGGGGTCGTTTGCTCCGAGTTCCACCTCCCAGATGTGGTCGTTGACGTAGTCTGGTTTGCACAGGCGGGCGTCCGCTGCCAGAGTGAGATAGAGCGGGTCGCCGGGGCTTAAAGACCAATCACGCATGGCGCAATTGTACGGGCGAAATGGCGAGAGGTCAAACGGGTATAATTTGGTTACAGGTTGGCAGGTTACAAGTTTGCAGGTAATCAATAATTGCTAAAACGAGGAGATGAACGATGGCTGGACTTTATTTTGAGGAATTTTCTGTCGGGCAAAAATTCAATACGGTTGGGCGCACGGTCAGTGAAGGTGATATTTTCAACTTTGCCGGTCTTACGGGCGACTTCAATCAGATCCATACGGATGCGGCTTTTGCGGCGACGACTCAATTCGGTCAGCGCATCGCTCATGGACTTTTGGGCCTGTCACTCGCCACAGGCTTGATCATGCGGACGGGATTGCTGGAAGGCACTGTCCTCGCCTTCCGCGAGATCACCGAGTGGAAGTTCGTCAAACCCTTTTACATTGGCGATACGATCTACGCCGAATTGACCGTGACCGAAACGAAAGCCCTGCCGCGTATCGGCGGCGGCGCCTTGATCTCGTCCATTGCTGTGAAAAACCAAAATGATGATATTTGTCAGCGCGGTTCGTTGAACTTGCTGGTGCTGAGCAAGCCAAAATAAAAGCTTTTTATCCGCAGATTTCACAGATTGAAAAATCAATAGTTTGTGAAATCTGCGCAACACTTGTACTGCGCCAAGCACAGTGCGGTGCAAGTGTCTGCGGATGTGTAAATCATGAGTAACGAAGACAACGACCGATTACGCCGAATTATCAAATCGGAAGAAGATACAAGAGGGGAGCGTACACCTGCGCCGATCGACCCAACTTCAGGAAACACCACTCCACTCTACCGCCCATCATTGGATAAGGACAACATGCCCTTGCCGCGCCGCGTCACTGAGGTGGATGTGGAGGGTACGCGAGTCAGCCGCGCCGCGTATGAACCAACTTCGCAGCGCATCCCGCAGCAGCAATCGCAAGGGACGCAGCAGACACAAGGGACATCACAACAAGCTCCACAGACTACTCAGACTCCCCGCCAAAAGACTTCGCAATTCAACTTTTCGCCCATCAATTGGCGCGGTGGTTGGGGTTGTTTTCTGCGCGGGTTGATCGCTTCGGCGTTTGTCGTTGTTATCATTGGGTTATGCTTGGGGTCGTATCTTGTTTATCAGTATTCTTCCATTGCCAGCACGCTTCCCGATGTGGGCGATTTGCGTGACCGTGCCTCAAAATTCGAGACCACCCGCATCCTTGATCGCAATGGGCAGGTACTGTACGAGATTCTAGACCCAAGCGCGGGGCGTCGTAACTACATTCCGCTTGCTAATATTTCTCCCAACCTTGTCGCTGCTACCATTGCCACTGAAGACAAGGAGTTCTATACCAATCCCGGTTTCGACCCGATCGCCATTATCCGCGCCTTGTGGCAAAACTATGTCACAGGCGGACAGGGTGGCGGCGCATCCACTATTACCCAGCAATTGGCGCGCGCGTTGATCCTTTCTCCCGAAGAACGCAGTCAACGCACGGTGACACGCAAGGCGCGCGAGATCATCCTCGCGGCGGAAATTACCCGCCGTTACACTAAGGATGAGATCATCGAGTTGTACTTGAATGAGATTTATTACGGCAACCTCGCTTATGGGGTGGAAGCCGCTGCCGAAACATACTTCGGTAAATCCGCAAAAGATTTGACCCTGGGCGAGGCCGCCTTTCTGGCAGGATTGCCGCAATCGCCTGCTATTTATGATATCTACACCAATGCAGAGATCACATTGATCCGCCAGCAGCAGGTCTTGGTGCTCATGTTCGAGCAGAGCACGGACCAGGAATGTATCAAGGTCAGCAACAGCGATACTCCGGTCTGTGTTGACCCGCTTGCCGCCACGCAAGCCGCAGACGAGATGAAAGTTTATTCCTTCCGCGTGCCATCCTTCGATGCGAAATATCCGCATTGGGTTAATTTTGTCCGCTCGCAGTTGGAGGCGCAATACGATGCGCAGACTATTTATCGCTCTGGTTTTGTGGTGTACACCACACTCGATGCGGCCTTGCAGGATCGAGCCCAGCAATATGTCTCAGACCAGATCTCCAGCCTTGTGGATAACAATACCCACAACGGTGCATTGGTTGCCATTCGCCCATCCACGGGTGAGGTGCTTGCCATGGTTGGTTCGCCTGACTTCAACAATGTCGAGATCTCAGGGCAGATCAACATGGCGATCAGCCCAACGCGCCAGCCGGGCTCGTCCATCAAGCCGATCACCTATGTCGCCGCCTTTGAAAAAGGCTGGACTCCATCTACGCTGATTTGGGATGTGCCCACACAGTTCCCAGATGGGGCGAATCCGCCTTACGAGCCGCGAAACTACGATGGAAAATTCCATGGCGCAATGACAGTGCGTATCGCGCTTTCAAATTCGTTCAATATCCCCGCTGTCAAAGCATTGGAGTATGTTGGAATTTACGACGATCCCAACACACCTGAAAAAGACGGGATGATCGCCATGGCGGAAAGGCTTGGCCTTACTTCGCTCACGCGCAATGACTATGGCCTCTCCCTTACGCTCGGTGGCGGTGATGTCAGCCTGATCGATATGACCTCCGCGTATTCCGTTTTTGCCAACAGCGGCAAACGCATGCCTCCCGTTGCCATCCTCAAAATCACCGATTATGCCGGCAATATCGTTTACGAATACAAACCCGCCGAAGGGGAGCAGGTCATCCGTGCGGAACACGCATATCTTATTTCGTCTATTCTCTCAGATAACGAATCCCGCTCGCTGATGTTTGGTCCCAACTCGTTGTTGAATTTGTCCTTCCCGGTTGCGGCGAAGACAGGTACCACCAACGATATCCGTGATAACTGGACCATCGGTTACACTCCCGATCTTGTCACTGGCGTGTGGATCGGCAATGCTGATTACACTCCCATGATCAATTCAACAGGCTTGAGTGGTGCAGCTCCCATTTGGCATAACTTCATGGAGTTTGCTGTTCCCTACCTCACCAATGGCGCACCCACTCCGTTCAATCGCCCGTCGGGAGTTATGGATCGGATCGTCTGCAAACTTTCAGGCACCGAGCCCGGCAACATGTGCGGTGCGCAATACACTGAGGTCTTCGCCTCAGACCAGCCACCGCTTCAGCCGGGTCAGGACCTTGTCCGCCGCATCCGCATTGACTTGTGGACTGGCCTGCAATCTTCCGATGCCTGCAAAGGGCCAAAAGATGAGGCTGTGGTCATGAACGTCACAGACAAGTGGGCGCGTGACTGGCTTGAAACCAATCCCGGCCGTGACTGGCTCGAAAACCACGATTTGCCGCGCAACCCCATCTATGCACCCGAGCGCGAGTGCAGCGCGAGCGATCCACAGCCCATCATCGAACTTAATTTTAGTGATGGCGAGACCATCACCACTCCCATCTTGAATGTCAAGGGCTCAGCTGCTGCAGATGGCGGATTTAGAACCTGGGTCTTGGATTATGGTCAAGGCGCTGAACCCGGCTCATGGTCCGTTTTGATCGAGAGCAATACGCCCGTCAAAAACGGCTCCCTGTATTCCTGGGATCTATCCAACGTGCCGAATGGTCCCGTTACTTTAAGGCTGACTTTATTTGGCGAGAAGGCGGAGGTGGAAAAGCGCGTCATTCTTAACCTCAGCCTGCCCATTCCAACGGTGCAGGTTCCTACACTGACAGCGACTCCGGTCCCCACCATCTTCATCATTCCTACCTTCCCAACCAGGACCCCAACGCCGATCATTATCATTGTCCCGCCTACAAGCACTAATACTCCGGTCCCATCAGATACGCCGACAGACTCTCCTCCAACAGAGACTCCCACCGAGACGCCGACCGAAACCCCAACCCCGGGGCCTTAAAGTCAGAGACTCTTCACTGATTAACACCCTTGACGCGGGTACCCCGCACGCATATAATTGCTCTGTTGGATGTAAAAACCGAGTCACATACAGCAAGCGCTTGAGAAAATACTCTCGAAGCGCTTGCCTTTGTTTGTCTCTGCGTTAAGACAGCTACATACTTGCAGAGATGCCCGAAATGATCTCTATTTATTTGAGGAGAGTACTCAGTGGAAACTAAGGGATTAACCGCACTTCGTATCAGCCTTGCCTCCCCACAGACAATTATGTCCTGGTCGTATGGTGAGGTTCTCAAACCAGAAACAATTAACTATCGTCGTCTGCGTCCAGAGAAGGATGGATTGTTCTGTGAAGCCATCTTTGGCCCCACCCGTGATTGGCAGTGTTATTGCGGCAAATACAAAAACCCCCGTTACAAAGGTATTACATGCGAAAAATGCGGCGTTGAAGTAACCCGTTCCGCAGTTCGCCGTGAGCGCATGGGACACATCACGCTCGCCACACCGGTTGCACACATCTGGTACACACGCCGTATCCCGTCGCAAATGGGTATGCTGCTCGATGTATCACGCCGCAACCTTGACCGTGTGTTGTATTTTGCCCAATACGTTGTCACCTACGTGGACGAGGAAGCCCGCAAGAAAGCCTTGCAGCGCCTCGAAGACGAAATTACCGTTTCTGAGCGTGAGCAGGCCGCTGGCGTAAACGCCAAAATTGCCGAGATCAAGACCAAGCGCGACCAAAAGATCACCGAACTTAAGCAGAAGCTTGTTGCGCTTGAGCAGGGTTACGACGAAGGCATTGCCGAGCAAATGGACCCGATGATCAAAGAGGGTCAGAAACTCGAGAAACAGCTTCAAGCCCAGATGGGTGAACCTGCGAAGAAGGCCGTTATCTTCGAACTTACCGGCGAGAAGATCATCGACGCCAACGACAAGGTCGCCAGCAAGCACATCACCATGATTCAAAAGAGTGTCCAGAAGAAACTGGAAACTCTTGAAAATGAATTGAAGGATAAGAAGCAGCGCGAAGTTGAAGAACTCAAGACCCAGTCTGCTGCCATCAAGGCTCAGGCAGATCAGGAAATGGAAGCTCTGCGCAGTGAGTTGGAGAATGAGACCACCGACACTTCAAATAGCTCTTCGCGCTTGCGTGATGAACTGTTGGAACTTCGTCCCTTCACATTCCTCAGCGAAATCCGCTACCGTGAATTGAAGCAGCGTTGGGGGCAGGTCTTCCGTGCCGACATGGGTGCCGAAGCCTTCTTCGATATTCTCGAACGCCTCGACCTCGATAAACTTTCTGAGGAACTCTGGCATGAGGTCCGCACCACCAAGAGCAAGCAGAAGCGCAAGAAGTCCACAACCCGTTTGAAAGTTGTGGAAGCGTTCCGCCGCTCTGGCAACAGCCCTGCGTGGATGATCCTGACCGTTCTGCCCGTGATCCCTCCCGATCTGCGCCCGATGGTTCAGTTGGATGGCGGCCGCTTTGCGACCTCCGATCTCAACGACCTGTATCGCCGTGTAATCAACCGTAACAACCGTTTGAAGAGATTGCTCGAACTCGGCGCTCCGGATGTCATCATCCGCAACGAGAAACGCATGTTGCAGGAGGCTGTTGACAGCCTCATCGACAACAGCCAGCGCGGCAAGGCCCTTTCCCGCCGTGGACGCCGCGAACTCAAGTCATTGAGCGATATGCTCAAAGGCAAGAAGGGTCGCTTCCGCCGCAACTTGCTCGGCAAGCGCGTGGATTATTCCGGTCGTTCCGTGATCGTGGTGGGTCCGCAGTTGAAACTGAATCAGTGCGGTCTGCCCAAGAGCATGGCGCTTGAACTGTATCGTCCGTTTGTGATTGCCCGCCTTGTGCAGAATAACTATGCGGCGAATGTCAAAGGTGCACGCCGCTTGATCGAGCGTAACAGGCCCGAGGTCTGGGAAGCGCTCGAGAGCGTGATTGGTGATCGCCCTGTCATGCTTAATCGTGCTCCGACACTGCATCGTCTTGGTATCCAGGCATTCGAGCCGATCCTCATCGAAGGCTCTGCAATTCAATTACATCCACTCGTCACCACCGCTTTCAACGCGGACTTTGACGGCGATCAAATGGCTGTGCATGTTCCGCTTTCACAGAAGGCTGTACAGGAAGCACGCGATCTGATGCTTGCTTCCAAGAATCTGCTCAAGCCCGCTGACGGTGAGCCGATCATTTCCCCGTCCAAGGACATGGTGTTGGGTGTGTATTACCTGACCATGGAAAAGAAAGCCGTTCACCGTGGCGATGGCCGCGCATTTGCAGACATCGACGAGGTGGAACTCGCCTATGCTCTTGGTCAGGTTGAAATTCACACCGAAATCAAGTTCCGCACGAGGACGTGGTACGACGATAAGGGTGACCGTCTGCCTGAATCCGAAATTCGTATCGTCAACACGACTGTGGGTCGCGTGTTATTCAATCGCGTTTTGCCCGAACAGGTTCAGTTTGTGAATGAAAAACTGGATAAGGGCGGTGTGAAGGACCTGATCGCTGAAGTGTACGAATTATGCGGACAGGAAGTCACCACCAATGTGGCTGATGCCGTCAAGAGCATTGGCTTTGAATATGCAACCCGTTCTGGCACCACGCTGGCGGTTGCGGATATTTCCATTCCGCCGGAACGCAAGGGCATTATCGAAGAAGCGCTCAAGTCAGTTGAAGTGGTATTGCGCGACTTCCGCCGCGGTCTGCTCACGGAACAGGAAAAGAATGAACGTGAGATCCAGATCTGGCAGGAAATCACCGAGCGTGTGGGTGTTGCCGTAAGGAAGCACATGGATCCGGATGGTAATCTTTCCATCATGGCCACTTCCGGTGCGACAAAAGGTGGTTTCTCCACCATTTCCCAGCTGGCTGGTATGCGCGGTTTGATGGCTGACCCATCCGGACGCATCATCCCGATGCCGATCCGTTCCAACTTCCGCGAAGGTCTTACTTCGCAGGAATACTTCATCTCAACACACGGCGCGCGTAAAGGTCTTGCTGATACAGCCCTCCGCACCGCTGATGCAGGTTACCTCACCCGTCGTCTTGTGGATATTGCACAGGACATCATCATTAATGAACACGACTGCGGCACGCACGAAGGTATTTGGATCCGCAAGTCAGATGACGTTGCCGGCCAGTCCATTACCAGCCGTATTTACAGCCGTCTTGTTGCGGATCGAATCCTTGACCCGAAGACTGGTGAGGTACTCGCTGAGTACAACGATGTCATCACCCATGACCTTGCCCGCAAAATCGCTGGCGCAGGCGTGACCGAAGTGAAACTTCGCTCACCCATGACTTGTCAGCTCACTCACGGTATCTGCTCGAAATGTTACGGCATTGACCTTGCCCGTGGTGAACTGGTTGAACTTGGCGCTGCAGTTGGTATTGTGGCCGCCCAGTCCATTGGTGAGCCTGGTACACAGCTGACATTGCGCACATTCCACACAGGCGGTGTGGCCGCCACCAGCGCAGACATCACAACAGGTCTGCCGCGCGTGGAGGAAATCTTCGAAGCCCGCAAGATGCCGAAGGGTGAAGCGGTTGTGGCTGAGATCAGCGGCATGGTGCATGTCCGCCAGTCTGAAAAATATGCCGACATGCGCGAAGTACGTATCGAGCATGCTGAAATGGTTCATGACGAATACGTCATCCCTGAAGACTGGAAGTTCGTCGCCAAGGATGAGACTGAAGTTCAAATCGGTGATGTCCTCGCCAACAAGGAAAAGGCGACCATTATCGCCCAGCACGCCGGGCGTGTGGCCGTGGAGAAAAAGGAGCACAAGATCATTGTCTCCTACGAACAACGCGAAGAGGTCATTGAAGACATTCCCACCACCTCTCGCCTTCTCGTTAAGGACGGCGCACGCGTGGAAGCTGGTCAGCCGCTTACGGAAGGTTCGCTCAACCCCCATCGTGTGCTCAAGATCCAGGGACGTGATGCCTGCCAGATGTATCTCATGACCGAGGTTCAGAAGGTGTATCGTTCACAGGGTCAGAACATCCACGATAAGCATTTCGAAGTCATCATCCGCAAGATGTTGAGCAAGGTTCAGGTGACTCGCCCAGGCGATACCAAGTACTTGCCTGGTGACGCTGTTGACCGCCTTGAGATCCGCAAGATCAACGAAGCCTTGCTGGCTGACGGCAAACAAGCCGCCCGTTTCCAGGAGATTTTGCTTGGTGTAACGAAAGCCTCACTCAGCACTGATTCCTTCCTCTCGGCTTCCTCCTTCCAGCACACCATCAAGGTGTTGGCAAGTGCGGCCATCGGTTCCACCACGGATCCGCTCTTTGGCTTGAAGGAAAACGTGATCATTGGCAAGCTCATCCCTGCGGGCACCGGCTTTATCCACGGCCGCTTCGCGGATGCGGAGAGCACACAGAACGCCACACAATGGTCAAACATGCCGGATATGGGCAGTATCTAGTCTATTTCTTTCCATAAAATAAGGCTCGCCCGCGAAAAATATTTTCGCGGGCGAGTTTTTTTAAGCAAAAAGGGCTCGCATTGAAATACCGACATTGACCCGCTTTCCGTTTGCTTTTACAATGTTATAGAGCGTCGCATAAATAACTGAACTGGAATCACGATATATCTGTGGTTTATTTCAAAAACTTGACGATTTATGCCGCCAGCGGAGAATGATGTACCTGAAATTTGCAGGATTTTTTCGCCCCGACCATGACCCTCCACGCGCAGCAACGCGTTATTACCCGTATTAACTTTTAAAAATCTTATTAACTTTCTGGAGGAAAAAATGCCCACCCCTATTGTGTCAAAACGTGCACCGATCTATGCCGATATCCCCGACGAAAAATGGAATGACTGGCGCTGGCAGTTAAGCCATCGTCTCAACACAGCTGAAGACATCGAAAAAGTCCTTCCGCTCACCGACTCCGAGCGCAAAGCCCTGCAAACGCAAGGCCTGTTCCGCGTGGATGTGACCCCCTACTTTATTTCCCTGATCGATCCGAATGACCCGGATGACCCAACCCGCAAACAGATCATTCCTGTTTCTGAGGAATTGAACGCCTTTACTTCCATGATGGAGGACTCTCTTGCGGAGGACCGCCACTCTCCCGTGCCCGGGCTGGTTCACCGGTATCCTGACAGGGTTCTCATGCTGGTAACGACCCAGTGCGCATCGTACTGCCGCTATTGCACACGCTCGCGCATCGTCGGCGACCCCGGCCAGACCTTCAACCGCCAGGAATTCGAGATGCAGATCGAGTACCTCAAGAACACTCCGCAGGTGCGCGATGTTCTCCTCTCCGGCGGGGATCCGCTTGTGCTGGCTCCCAAGGTTTTGGAGGAATTGCTCACCCGTTTGCGTGAGATTCCGCATATCGAGATTATCCGCATCGGTTCACGCGTGCCTGTTTTCATGCCGATGCGCATCACCCAGGAACTGTGCGATATGCTCGCCAAGTTCCACCCCCTGTGGTTGAACATCCATGTCAACCACCCAAATGAGATTTCGCTGGAACTTGCCGAGGCTTGTGATCGTTTAAGTCGTGCAGGCATCCCGCTTGGAAACCAGTCCGTGCTTCTGGCTGGCGTGAACGATTGCGCCCACCTGCAGCGCGAATTGGTTCAGAAACTTACCCGCATCCGCGTGCGCCCCTACTACCTGTATCAATGTGACCTCGTTGAAGGCGCCGGGCACTTCCGTACGCCCGTTGCCAAAGGAATCGAGATCATCGAAGCCTTGCGCGGACATACCTCCGGTTACGCCGTCCCACAATTCATCGTGGATGCGCCCGGCGGCGGTGGTAAGATTCCTGTCATGCCAAATTACATGTTGAGCATGTCTGACCATAAGGTCATCGTCCGCAACTATGAAGGCTATGTGACCACCTACGAAGAGCCGACCGAATACAAGTCGCACGACCCGAAGACCTGCAAATTCTGTCAGAACAAGCGCCCCGAACCCGGTCAGACCGGGCTGACCGGCATGCTCGACGGTGAGCAGTTGTTCATCAAGCCTGAAGGGTTCGACGAGCTTCATAATCGTGGCGGTGGTCAGCATCGTTTGCGCGACGAAAACAAGTGGAAGCCGCTTGGCATTGGATCTGGCGAAACAGACTAAAGGATCCCATAAAAGTTTGCGAAGGAGAAAATAATGAAAAAATCAAATCGAGCGATGATCACTCTGGTAATACTGGCGCTGTCCCTCAGCGCATGTTTGCCTGCCACGGCATCGAACCAGCAATCCCAGCAGGTTCAAAACACACAGAGCTCACAGGACGTGCAGTCGGATATTGGGACGGCCGTTGCCCAAACAGTCGAAGCGCAGAATCAAGTCAGCACTTTTGTCGCTCAGACCATGGAAGCGCAAGCCACACTCACTCCCACCGCCACGGCCACATTGTTTTCTCTTCCCACTGTGACGCCGTTCGTTGTGACGACCCCCACTGTACGTTCATCCGGTGGCGGCGGTGCTCCCCCCAAGGCGGAGTATTCCTGCGACATCATTCATCAGCGTCCGTACGACAACCAGGAATTCCTTCACGGGCAGGAGTTTGATATTAAATGGACTATTCTCAATACCGGCACAAAGACATGGCCCGCCGGGTATGACCTCAAATATTGGAGCGGCCCCAAGATGACCGGCGCTGGAACAGTGCAATTGCCCTCCATGGCCCCCGGCGACCAGTTCAGCGTGGTTTTTGACGCGGTTGCGCCCGACGAACCCGGTTTCCAGGTCATGACTTGGGTCGTACAGGGCCAGATCTGCTTCCCGTACGTTGCGATCTTTGTAAAATAAAAATCCAATCGGAGGATTTCATGCTCAAGCGGAATCAGCGGACACTGGCAATACTTTTTATCACTGTGTTGCTGCTTGCATGTGCGCCACTGGCCACTCCCTATGCTCCTCCAACCTTTGACCTTTTGCAGGTCAATACGATCATCGCCGAAACAGCGGGCGCGGCGGCAACACAGACCTTTGTACTGTTGCCGACCGCGACCGTGGCACCGACCTTTACAAGGGCGCCCTCGGAGACCCCTTCTCCGACGAACACTTTCATCTTCGTGCTCGCAACGCCTACTGTACCATCGCTTACGCCGACACCGGAAAAATCCGACGAGCCCTATGACTGTCAGATTCTGTCACAAAGCCCGGCAGACGACACCAGTTTTGTGCCCGGGCTGGCATTTCAGGCACGCTGGCAAGTCAAGAATATCGGCACCGAGACTTGGGGCGTGAACACGGCGGACTATCGCTTCGTGAGCGGCACCAAGTTCCACAAATTGGCGGTGTACGACATGCCCACCTCCATTCCAACCGGTGAGAAGGCGGATATATTTGTCGAGATGTGGGCCCCGATGGACCCAGGCACCTACACCACCACATGGAGGATCAAGGTCGGGAAGACCGAATTCTGCTCCATGAAATTGAAGATCATTGTGCCCTAAAACTAAAAATCCTCCGAGTGAAAACTCGGAGGATTTTTTTATGTTTTTCAGATTTAAGAAGCAGGGGGAAGGGGTTCGTTGCTGGCAGGGGTTTCTTCGGCAATGGTTTCGGGTTTCTTGCGAAGGGTAAAGAAACCGACTGCCACAGGGATAATGATCATAATGAAGGAAAGGCACAGAAAAACCGCGCCCACGGCGGGCGGCATGGGTTGGGTGCTGTTTCCTAATGACATTGTCCCGTTTCCTGTGAGACCACCAATGCCCATAACGCAGGTGAATAACGCACAGCATCCGCAGATCAAAGCGGTGGCGATGGTGGCGATCATGCCAGTATTCTTGTTGTTCATAATTTTCTCCTCATGAGTTGATTGATTTCATTAGCAGTATACATTCAATAAAAATGGGATGCAAGTAAATTTTGCATCCCATTGGTACTAACTTCTCAGCTTCGCGCCGACTTCCTTTTCCAGCCGCTTGACGATCTTGTTGCGGATGGCGGCAGCCTCGGCGTCGGTCATCGTTTTGTCGCCAGCCTGATAGGTGAGACTATACGCCAGTGACTTTTTGCCCGCGCCGATCTTTTCATCGCGATACAGATCGAAGAGGCGGACGTTGGTCACGCTTCTTCCTCCCGTTTGCCTGATCAATGCTTCGACAGATTCAGCCAGCACTGATTCATCCACGATGAGAGCGATGTCTTCATAAATGGACGGAGTCTCAGGGATGGTCTTGATTCCGTAGGTCGGAGCCACAGCGCGGAGAGTTTCCAAATCGAATTCAGCGACGAGGACGGCAGAGTCGCCCAACTCGTATTGTTCCTTCACCAGCGGATGCAGTTCACCGAATGCGCCTACGACCTGTCCGTTTACTTTGATTTCAGCGGCTTTGCCCGGGTGTAGGTGAGAGTAGGCGTCTGTTGCAGTGTAGGAAATGTTTGTGAGGCGCAGCCCGCTCAACATGAGTTCGATGCGTCCCTTCAAATCGAAGAAGTCAAGTTTGGGAGAGTCCTTCACATCCCACGCGGTCGCTTCGCGCAGACCTGTCATCGCAATGGCAAGTTTGCGCGGTTCGTTCGGCAGTTCGTTCTTGATCGGTTCGAAGACCGAACCGACTTCAAAGAAGGAGAAGGCTTCGCTGTAGCGGATATTCTTTTCGAGCGAGTCGAGCACCGATGCGATCAAACTGCGGCGCAGCACGCTTTTATCGGGCGTGATGGGATTCGCCATGCGGACGTAATCGGCATGTTTTGCGATGCGCGCTTCTTTTTCGGGCGAGGTCATGCGATAGGAAACGACTTCCTGCAAACCAAGCGCGACGAGCAGATCGCGGAGATGTTCCTCCCACTCGTGAATGGGATTGCCAACCTGCGGCGGAAGCGCATCAGACATGGTGGTGGTGGGGATGTTGTCGTAGCCGTAACTGCGCGCCACTTCTTCGAGCACATCGGCAATGCCGACGACACCTTCGCCGATATCCATGCGGTGATTGGGCGAGGTGACGCGGACTTTATCATTCGACACTTCGCATTTGAATTCGAGGCGCGAAAGCAGTTCGGCAATTTGCGCGTGTGTGAGGTCGATGCCGAGCCAGCGTTTGACATCGTTCGAGGTTACATCAACGACTGCATCTTTCGGCGGGAGGGGATAGGTATCCACGAGGCCGGGGGCGATGGTGCCGCCAGCCCATTCGGCCATGTATTTCAAGCCGAGACTGACGCCGCCTTCTGCGAGTGCAGGATGCACGCCGCGCGAAAAACGGAACGAGGCTTCGGAGGGAAGGTTATGTTGTTTCGCCGTGCGGCGGATGTTGATGAAGTTCCACGCCGCGCCTTCAAGCAGAACGTTGACGGTGCTTGTGCCGCGAATGCTGATCTTGCCCTGTTGCATTTTTTCATCGGGCTTGGCTTCGTTGCTGACTGCGTCCAACAATTCTTTGGAGGCGTCATACACTTCGCTTTCCGAGCCGCCCATCACACCCGCAAGCGAGAGCGGACCTTGCTCATCGCAGACGAGTACGTTCATTGAAGTGAGCGTGCGCGTATTTCCATCCAGCGTGGTGAGTTTCTCGCCATCTTTTGCGGCGCGGGTGCTGATCTTGATCTTCTTGTCGCCAGCGCGTGCTTTCAACACATCGTAATCAAAGGCGTGCAACGGTTCGCCGAGTTCGAGCATGGCGTAGTTGGTCGCATCGACCACGTTGTTGATCGGGCGTACGCCCGCGAGTTTGAGTCTGCGCTGAATTTGATACGGGCTGGGCTTGATCTCCACATTGCGGATCAATCCCGCCACGAAACGCGGATTGAGTTCGGGGTCGCTGATCTCAATTTCAACCAGATCGGTTATAGGTTGAAGGTTGAAGGTTTAGGTTGAGTGACTTGAACTTTCAACTTTCAACTCTCCGCCCGAGCATCGCCGCCAATTCACGCGCAATCCCAATCACATTGGCATTGCGTGCCATGTTCGGCAGGATGGAAATATCCAGCACGGCATCGCCCAGGTAATCAGCGAGCGGCATGCCCACGGGCGCATCATCGTCGAGGATGATAATGCCGTCGCTTTCTTCGGTGATGCCCAATTCTTTTTCGGAGCAGACCATCGAGTACGAGTCCACGCCGCGGATCTTGGCGCGCTTGAGTGTCATCAGCACCTGACCATCGGCGTGACCGTCATAGAGCGTCGTGCCTTCTTTTGCGTAAGCCACCTTGATGGGCTTCTCCAATTTGCCTGCGCCCTTCAAATGGAAGATGTTTGGCGCGCCTGTGAGAACCACCTGATCCTGCTGACCATCATACAGGTCGAGCAGAGTCAACTTATCAGCATTCGGATGCGCTTTCACTTCACGAATTTCCGCCACGACCAGTTTCTCGCGATCCCAGCCGATGCCGTTGGTCTTGAACTCGTGCTTCTCGCCTTCCTTGTAAACAGGCATGGGCAAGCCGACGTAGAGAATCTCGTCCACTTCCATGCCGGCGAGGGTCAACTTACGGGCAATGTCCTCAACAGACAGTCCGCTCAAATCGATGAAATCTTTTAACCAAGATAAAGGTATTTTCATAATGTAACTCCTTGTGGAGATGAATAGAGAGTAGATGATCAGAGAGTAGTGAAGGGCTAGGTTTCAGAAGTTTCGATGTTGTAGGGTTCGGCTTCTTCACGAACTTTGTGATTTGCACCGGGTTCGTTTTCGCCTTGTTTGCTCTTCTTGAGAAAAGCAATATAGCCATTCAACATTTTTCGATCTCTTCGCCTTCACTTTCCAATTCTTTGTATACCGTTTCGGCGATCAATCCTGCTTCAAAACAGACGATCAAGTGACTGAGAGTTTCTTCCAGAGAGCCGCGGGCGTTGTAACAAAAGCGGACGTTATCCTGGTAATAGAACCGTCCATGTCCTTCAGCAATATTGGCTGAGATGCTTGTTGATGAGCGGCGTATTTGCTGGTTCAGACTCCACTTTTCTTCTTGAGGAAGTAAAGGCAAGACCTGCTTGTAAATTTTTACAGCAAAATCCTTTGCTTTTTCCCAGACTTTCAACCGCTTCAATCCGTCCACGCTCATAACTATTCTCTACTCTCTTTTCTCTAATCTCTTATCACCTAGAATTGTTCCAAAAATCTCACATCGTTACCCCAGAAGTAACGGATGTCGCCGACTTTGTTTCTCAGCATCAACTGACGTTCAGGTCCCATACCCCAGGCGAAGCCAGAGTAGACCTTCGGGTCGTAGCCGCCGTTCATCAACACATTCGGGTGAACCATACCGCAGCCGAGGATTTCAAGCCAGCCCGAATTCTTGCAGACCTGGCAGCCCTTGCCACCGCACACGAAACATTCCACATCTATTTCGGCGGAGGGTTCCGTGAACGGGAAGTACGAAGCACGGAAGCGCAGCCGCGCGCCTTCACCGAACATGCGGCGCACAAAGTCTGCGATCGTGCCTTTCAGATCCGCGAAGGTGATGTTCTTGCCAACCGCGAGTCCTTCCACCTGATTGAACTGCACTTCAGACCGCGCCGTGATCTGCTCATAGCGGAAACACATACCCGGCAGCGCAATGCGGATCGGCGGCGGGTCGCTCGGATTGGTCGCAGCGAATTTACGCATCGCGTGGATTTGTCCCGGCGATGTATGTGTGCGCATCAAAATCGGATTATCACCGCGGTTTTCCGCTTCTACAAAAAACGTATCCTGCATATCGCGCGCAGGGTGATGCAGCGGGAAATTCAGCATCTGAAAATTCATGTCATCGGTTTCCACTTCGCGCGAAGTGAACACCTGAAAACCCATCTCCGCCAAAATCGCCAGCACACGCCGCAACTGCTGTGTGGATGGATGCAGCCGCCCGATATTCTTCGCGCGCCCGGGCAGGGTCACATCCAATTTTTCTTCGGCGAGGGATTTCGCCAACGCGGCATTTTTCACCGCTGCGGCTTTTTCCTCCAAAGCGGCTTCCAGCGCCACCTTCACACGGTTCGCCGCCGCGCCGACAACGGGTCGCTCTTCCTTTGAGAGTTTGCCCAAGCTGGAAAAGACTCCCATCAATTCCGAACTGCGACCCAAGTGGGTCACGCGCCATGCCTCAACAGCGGCGGGATCATCCACAACAGCCAGTGACTCCAATGCGGCTTTTTCGATTTCGTTTAATTTGTCTTGCATATATGCCTCCAAAACTAGATGGTAGAGATTAGAGAATGGAGACTAGTAACTACTCATCTACTCTCTATTCGTCTACTCCCTGCTCTTTACAAACAAAAACCTCCCGTCCACAATGGGACGGGAGGAGAAGTTTCCCGTGGTACCACCCAAATTCACCATCCTGTTTAGGACGATGCGCTTTGCGCTGACTAACATCAGCCTCTCCGCTAACGTGGAGAATACGGTTCAGACTACTAGAATTCATTCACCTGAACGGCTCAAGAGGGAACTTCAACTGATTTTCGTCGGGTGCAATTTCACCGCTTGCTTTGCACGTCTCTGGCAACTTCCGTCAGTTTACTTTCCTCTGTCACAGCCTTTTTGATTGGTTGCCCGTAATTATCTGCGGAATCAGGCTTCTGTCAAGTGCGGGCGGGTGGACTTGTAAAGACTCATGAAGAACAGGATAAATCCCAGCGGGGTGGTGATGAGATACAGAATCCAGTTTGTCTGCCATTGCAGGTTGAGCGATAGGGCAAGCGCATACAAGATGACATTTACAACAGGCAGTGTAAACAGGCTGAGAAATTTCCAGGCGGGGATCGGGGCTGCGAATTGATCGAGCAGTGACCCATCGCTTTCTTTTTTGAGAAAATTTCTCAAGCCGAAATAGACCAGTCCAAGCAGAATGGGTAGGATGATGACGGCGATGGGGGCGGCGGGTACAGTGACAAAAATAAAATAGAGGACAAACAGCGACGAGATCAGGATTGTCACCCAGCGTTTGGGTTGAAACGGCGCGGATGCGCTCCAGTTTGCCAGCCAATATGCAATGATGACCAGGGTGGTTGTGACGAATGAGAATTTCGCGTACTCTGCAATAGACGCGACTCCTCCATCGGGCTCAAGCCACCAGTTGATCGCCCAAAGGGCCGAACATGCCCCGATGATGGCGGCCAGTTTCAAGGTCGAGAAAGAGGCGTTGGTTGATAATGATCGTTGAATCGCGTACCATCCGATCCAGACCGTGATGGGTGCGTGCCACGCGAGTCCAGTAAATGAGATCGAGAGGGGCAGCATTTCGTAGGTCGTTTGCACGATGAGACCTTCAGCCAGCCAGCCGAATGCCGCACCCGCAAGAAACAGCGGCCAGATGGATTTGATCTTGAATTGCGCAACGAGGACGAGAAAGATGTAGGCCATGAGCGAGTAGGCGATCCATGCGCTGACCCAACCTTTGAGTGTGTCTTCGGGGCGGATGCGCGCCCAAAAAAGATGCTCTGAAAAAAAGACGAAGATGTAACCTGTGGCAAGAACGAGCAGGATGTTTTTGAATGTCTTCATGGAATCAATACAGATTCCGCATGGGAAAAGTTGCTGATTAAAAAAATAATCAGGTCGCCCTGAGCGTAGCAATGGCCTTGATTTCAGCCCTTGCTCTTGGATCAGCGTGCGTAACATCAGTTCTTAAAACGAACTCACCCTCAGAAGATCAATTCTGGGATGAGTTCGTTTTAGCGAAGATACAAAGGGAGGTTTACGGACAACTGATCTTGTATTTTGTTTCGGCAACTTTCCCGTTGGGTGTAACCGTGATCAGTTTTACCCAGAAATCTCCTGCGGCGGGGCTGGGAGTGAAATTGGCGTCAACTTTTTTCGTGTCGGCTTTATCGAATTCCAAAGTGTAGGTTCCCATGGAGCCGCCTTGTTGGGTTTCGAAATACCAATCCACTTTAGTTGGGCCGTTGACGGTGATGCTGCCGTTGATCTTGATCGGCTGCAGTGGACCAAGACAACCCGGCAGGTTGATATCCTTCGGGTCAACTTTTACGTCGACCCCGGTCACAGAAGCGTTTGGTGACTTGATCACTGGGAGATTCGCGAGATTGCCCGCGGTCACCGTCACACTGGCCGAGATCCAGCAGGGATTACCGGGGTCTTCGGGAACAGTAACATACCACCAGGTTGCGTCTCCGTTCTTGCCCTGTATTGTTGCGTTTTGACCGACGAGCAATGAACTGGTGGCAACCCAATCGGTGCTGGGGCCATAACGGCAGTTGACACCTTTATCCAAAGGCCATGCAATGGGAATGGTTGGCGTAGGAGTAAAAGTGGGCAGCGATGTTTCGGTGGGAATCAATGTGAAGGTTGGAATGGGAGTGTCCATCGGTGTGGCGGTAATGACTTGAACGATGGGGGTCTGCGTGGGGGGAGGGTTCCCAGTCGGGAGATTGCATGCAAGCATGGAAAGCAACAAAACGAAACTTGAGATGAGAGTGCGCTTATTCATTAAATGACTTCTCCTTTTGTAATCATGTCAAAATATAAACAGCGCACGATAAAGCCACAATGACCCATTGGTTTAGACTATACGAGACTTGGAGAAAAGTTGTGACATTTGTCAATTATCAAGGACGATGTGTGAAAGTATGATGGTTGCATGGATCCCATACTACACGACAAAATTATTAACGAAGTTTTACATCATACCCAAACTGACCCGCATAAACGAGCCTCGGGTCTCTCAGACTTTATTCTAGGCGCTCAGGATGGGTTGGTCAACGTCCTTGGTGTGGTGCTCGGTATTGCTGCGGCGACAAATGATGCGCGTATTGTCCTCGTGGCTGGACTTGCCACCACCTTTGCAGAATCCATCTCGATGGGTGCTGTGGCGTATACCACCACTCTGGCAGATGCCGACCTGTATCAAAGCGAACGTGAACGCGAATATCGGCATATTTTGGAAGCTCCCAATCTTGAGATAAAAGAGATCCGCGATATTTATGCAAGCAAGGGATTTAAAGGAGAATTGCTCGATCATATCGTGAATACGATCACCGCGAATCAGGATGTATGGGTGGCTGTGATGATGGCCGAGGAACATAACCTCGCCCCCGTAGACCGCAAGACTGCGGTGCGCGCCGCCATCGTGGTCGGTATTTCGGCGATTCTCGGCTCGCTTGTGCCGCTGTTCCCCTTTATGGTTTGGTCTGTTTCGCTGAGTATGTGGCTGTCCGTCCTGGTCACTGCGTTGGTGCTGTTTGGCATCGGAGCCTATAAGGCAAAAGTGACCGTGGGGAAGCCCATGAAAAGCGGAATTGAAATGGCGGTCATTGGAACCGTCAGTGCGCTGGCAGGTTATTTAGTGGGATTCATTCTCAAGGTCCCGCCTTTGCCGTAGAATACTAAAGCAACTTTTCATACGAACGTGTCTTTTTCGCCCTGTTGGCCAGATCCGCCAGCAGGGCGCTGATGTATCGGGTGAACACCAGCCCAAGTTCCTTTTCATTGCTTGTAAAAGGGGAGTAGGTGAATCTTGAAAGTGTCACCAGTCCAACGGTCCCGTTTTGATTCGAGAGGGGGATGCCCATCCACGAGCGGGTGATGGATGGTGCATCCGCGCCAGTCCAGGTGGGGACAACGCGTACGTCCTCCAGGCTTAATGGCTGTTTGATGCTGAGGATCGAGCGATAAACATCGTTTCTTTCCAGCGGTTCGTGGGCGGCTTGGACGGTGTCTTTCAGGCTGGCGAGGGCGCTGATATCATGTTGATGCTGCATGATTATTCGCGCGTGATGATACGGCACCACCAACCCCATGCTTTCGAGAATCAGGTTCAGTGTGCTGGCTCCTGCCATTCCGTTGGCAAGGATGGTCTCGATGTTGTTGAGCGAACTGATAATGCCGCTCAGATTCGTTGACAGCTGTGATTGGGTGAGAAGCAGCACGTACATGTCGAGCAGGGACAGACTCCCATCTTCATATTCAACGACAATGGGGTCGTAAATATTGCCTTCAGAACGGCTGAGCGCGAGTTTGACGGCTACATTGATCGGCAGGTGATGTTTCAGGATGAAAGGAGTTACCTCCAGTTCCGATTCCAATTCGCCAATTGGTTTTCTGAGGAACAATTCCACACCATATCTTTTGCCGAGTCGTTCAAACATTTTGTGACGGGGAATGACCCCGATCGACCTGTCACTTTTTAGAACGATTACCCCGGGAATCAGATTGTTGCGCTGCATATGCGTCGCAACGGTTTCTGCAAAAACATTTTGAGGAACGGCATAATCAGACATGGGCATATCCCCAATACAAACAGGAATGGGGATATGCCCGGTGGGAAACACATTGTAGTAGTGGGGAACGGTCAGGGATTCTCTCATTGGCGGTGAGAGAATTGTATGGTGGGGGTCTTAATTTGATTTGAAAAGTGGGTTAACAGTTGGTAAAGAAACGATTTCTATCTTTTGAAATATAAATCCGCCAGCGTTCCCAAAAAGAAAACGAAAAGCACCGCTACGAGCACTTCCGCACCCCAGCCGATGACGGGGACAAAGGTGAGGAGTTCCAATGCCACATCCTGCAGCAGGGTGGAAAGCCCGTAGATGGCGGCGGCGGTATATCCGATTTCCTTGAATCCCAGTTTATATTCATGCACCTTTGCCAGATGAACAAGCATGTAGATTTCCAGCGCGGTCAGCAGCAGGGAGGTGCCCGGGATCGGCGCAGTGACTGCTGCGACGACCCCGGCGATCAAGGTGTAAATGAGAACAAGCTTCATCGCGTCATGAAAAAGAAAATGCTGATCACCCCAGCCGCAAGGCAGAAGAACAAAATGATCCCGCCGAGCACCATCGGGAAGATACTCCTTCCACTTTCTTCCTGGATCGCAGGCGCATATTCACGCGAAACAAAAGGCTGGGACTGAACCGCAGGCTCACGGCTTGCTTGCGGGGTTTGCATTTGCAATTCGGCAGGCACACCGGGGATGATCCCCAATTTCGTTATCACTTGAAAAGCCTTGTCCACGCTCTGGCGCAATTCTGGCGGAAGCTCATCGAGGTTGTGATATGTTACCCCGCTGATGTTGAGGCTCGTGGAATTGGCCGCCAGCACCTTCTGCACCATGTCGCCTTCCATAAAATCGGGGATGCCATTACCGTTCTTATCCGCAAAGATATCCATCATTTGATCGTAGGCTTTCCGTTCTTTCTCGGGCATTTCCTCGAGGCTATTGTAGCTTTTTCCATTAAAAATGATTGTTGCCATGGGACTCCTTTAATCTGTTTGGCCTCTCATCAAGGCGATCTTATACGGATACAAAACCGCGCGCATCACCCCCGCGCCGACGGCTGGATCGGACTCCATGATCATTCTCGCCGCTGATTCATCCTCTGCTTCAAAAATGCAAATCCCAAAAGCAGACTCGTCGTTATTCTGCGTGCGTCCCATCAGGATCATCACACCCTTTTGGGTGAGGTCTTGCAAATGGGCAAAATGACGAGAGACGATCTCCGCCTCTTCGGGTGTCGGTCCGTCGGTCAGCATTTCGAGGCGGGCAGGCTTGAGTTGATAAAGCCATTGTTGCATGGAAGATATCCTTTTTGCGCGGTTGGTTTTCAGAAGGAGATTATATCTGTTTGTCTTGAAACCATCCTCCCCGAATGTTTGAGTGGACAACTCGTTTTATGAAAAAATAAAAAAGACAATAAGGCATAAAGACACGCAGTGAATTTTGCACTTTCTGTTCTGGCAGGGTTTTTGTAAAATGAATTATTCTTTTTATGATTATAGGTGCTATACTTTTATTTAAAGGAGAATTAAATGGCTACAATAAAAGATATTGAGGGGATTGGCAGCGCGAATGCCGCCAAACTTAATAAAGCTGGAGTTCGTTCCACCAGTGCACTTTTGAAAATGGGTGGTACGAAAAAAGGACGCCAGGAACTTGCAAATGCGACTGGCTTCACAACGAAGACCATCCTCGAATGGGTCAATCGCGCGGATCTATTCCGCGTGAAAGGCATCGGGTCACAATACTCAGATTTGCTCGAAGCCGCAGGCGTAGACACAGTAATGGAACTTGCCAACCGCAAACCCGAAGTCCTGCTTGAATTGATGACCAAAGCGAACCTGAAGAAAAACATCGTCAATCAAATGCCCGGGTTGGGTAACGTGAAGGCCTGGGTTAAGAACGCAAAATCACTGAAACGGGCTGTAGAGTACTAAACAAAAAGGCTTTCGATGCTAAAACATCGAAAGCCTTTTTGTTTTAATTTTGTTACTACCTCACACTCAACAGATTTCGTGCAGGAATTTGTTATGAAACGGCTTTTTTCACCCTCGCAAACGCGCGGACGGGAAACGTGCCCGCGCCTTTGAACTTCGGTGGAACAGCCGTAAACGTGAAGCCTTCATCTGGGACATTTGCCAGATTGCACAAATGCTCGGCGATCAAAATTTCCTCACGCAATAATGTCGAATGGACAGGTCTTGCGTTGCCGCGTGTATCGTCAATATTCATTGAGTCAATGCCTACGAGTTTGACCCCACATTGTTTCAGATAAATAGCCGCGTCTTCGGTGAGGAAGGGGTGGTTTTCATAATACTTGTCTGTTGCCCAATGTTCATCCCACCCTGTGTGGACGAGAACCGCCCGTCCGCGCAATTCCCTTCCTTTGAATGCTTCCGCCGTGACCGCCAACCCCATGCGGTAGTCCGCGCGGATGACGATGCCCTCAAGGTCGACAAACTTTTCCAGATCGACCTCGGATAAATCCTTGCCATCCTCATACCGATGAAACGGACAATCCACATAGGTGCCGGTATTCGTCACCATTTCGATCTTGCCAATCTGAAACTCGGTGCCTGCGGCATATCTTTCGCGTGAAGCTTCACGGCTCAAATAATCACAGATGATGGGCGCAGGTAATCCTTTGTAGGTGACCAGCCCATCGTGAATAACATGGCTCAAATCAATGTAAGATGGGTCAATTTGTGCGTTGATTGCCTGGCGCTTATGCTTTTCGGTGATGATCTCTTTGTTCAAAATGCGCACTTCTCCCACCATCAGAAGGCGCATATCCTGCACAATGTAATCCGCGAGAGTTTTATCTTCAATATCATCCCCGTCAATATCCAGGCGAAAATCCTGTCCCTGAATGCCGCCGCCGTTGGTAAAGTCAATTTCAAAATCGAATTTTACGCGTTTAGACATGTGAGGTACTCCTAATAATAAAAGGTGGTTTATCTCTGCAAAGCTTCCCACTCCGCCAGTTTTTCATCCATTTCTTTTTGGACTTGATCGTAATCCTTCGCCAATTGGATGACCACTCCCGCATCTTTGGGTGGGTGTGCCAGTTTTTCGCCGATCTCGCTTAATTTCGCTTCGAGTGCGGCGATCTTATTTTCCAGTTCCTGCCGCTTTGCATTCTTTTTTCTGTCTTCTTTCGTATTCGCAGATTTCGCCTTCGGGGTCTCTTTCTTGTGAGACTCGGTCTCTTCGCGTTCTGCTTGTGCAGCGGCACGGCGGGCTAAATCTTTTTCTCGTTCTTCTTTCAATTGAGAGTAAATACCCTTGAAGATGATGAGATGCGATTCGTCTGTGTCAATCTCCCAAATTTGGGTGGCGATGGCATCCACAAGATAGCGGTCATGCGTGACGAGCAGGATCGTGCCTTCGTAATCATCGAGCACAGCTTCGAGGATTTCCTGCGAGGGGATATCCAAATGGTTGGTGGGTTCGTCGAGTAATAATAAATTCGTATCTTGCAAGGCGAGTTTGGCCAGCGCGAGACGTCCGCGTTCACCGCCGGAGAGCATGGATACCATTTTGAAGGCATCATCACCGGAGAAGAGATATTTGCCGAGATACTCACGCGCTCTCTGCGGGAGCCAGTTTGTCACGCCGATGATCTCATCGATGACGCTTTTCTTCGGGTCAAGGCTTTCGTGGGCCTGGGCAAAATACCCAATGTGCAGACTCTCTCCCAGAGTCACCGTACCAGCCAACGGCGGGATCTGACCGAGGATCGTTTTGAGAAAAGTCGATTTGCCAGCGCCGTTCGGTCCGATTAATGCGGCACAGTCGCCGCGTCGTAAATCAATATTTGGTGAACGGAATAAAAATTTATCCGAAAATCCCACTTCAAGTTTTTCAGTGCGGATGACCATATCGCCGGAGCGCGCGGCCTGTGCGAGGCGCAAGTGCAAATTGGGCAATTGGCGCACAGGGGATTGCAGCGCGTTGATGCGGCGGCCCGCTTCCTCCACACTCAGGATGGAAGTAGTGACAGCGACTTCGCTTGCGGTCTCGATCCACTTTTGCTTGAGCGCGGCTTCCATGCCGATCTGTTCGATGGCTTGAATCAAACGTGAAATCCGTTTGAGCTTGCCCTTGGCTTGCAATACATTTTGCCCCGCAACATTTTTGCGGATGTATTCCATTTCCTTTTGCAGTTTTTCTTTTTCGCTGTCGAACACTTCCTGACGGCGAGCCATGCGTTCGGCGCGTTGTTTCAGATACGCGCTGTAATTGCCGCGATACATTTCTGTTGCGCCGGGGAACATTTCCAGAATGGCGTTGCTGGCTTTATCCAAAAAGAAACGGTCATGCGAAATGATGATGGCCGCGCCTTCCCATTGACTCAAATATCCTTCGAGCCATTCGACGGCGGCGATATCCAAATGATTGGTGGGTTCATCGAGCAGGAGCAGGTCGGGGTCTTCAAGCAGGAGGCGCGCTAAAAATCCGCGGGTGCGCTGTCCGCCGGAAAGATGATCGAGGTCAAGTTGATAATCGGCTTCGCTGAATCCCAAACCGGTTAAGACCGTGCGGATTTTTGTGGTGTAGGTGTAGCCGCCGCGCCGCTCGAAATCTTCCTGTAATTTTCCGTAGCGTCCCATCACTTCTTCGAGTTGGTCAGGGTCCGACATCAACCCTTCAAGGCGATGCAATTCCTCCTGCTCTGCTTTGAAATGATCGAAAACGGATTCGCAAGCCGACCAGATGGTGCCTGTCATTTTGAAATCTGCTTCCTGCGACAAATACCCGATTCGGACTCCACGGGTGCGGGATACGGTTCCCGAGGTGGGTTCGTCAGCGCCGACGAGGATGCGCATGAGCGAGGTCTTGCCGATTCCGTTGGGGCCAACAATGGCCATGCGTGCGCCTTTGACGACTGAGAAGGATACCCCGCTGAAAATATCAGTGGGGCCGTATGATTTTGCAAGTGAACTTACTGTTATGAGTGACATGTCTTTCCAGTTTCCAGATTTGAACGCCCCGTATTATAAGCGAAAGGGATTGCTTGTTGCCCTTTAGGATTGCAGACTTTTGTGCTTTACAAATTAAACCAGCAAACCAATTTTTACCGCAGAGGCGCGGTATAAGACAGGTTACGGACTACAATCCGCGCTCCAGGCTACTTCACAATCGCAAAAATATAACTGTCGCGCGGCTCACTGCTGATATTTGGGTGCATACTGTCTTTACGTAGGATCCCTTCACATTGCATCCCTGCCTTTTCCATCACCCGCCGCGAGGGGATATTCTCAACATCGGTTGTGGCGTACACACGGTGGATCGTCGGCTGTCGAAAAGCCCAATCAATGGAGGCACGTACGGCTTCGGTCATGTATCCCTGGCCCCATTGAGCAAATGCGCCCGTGTATCCAAAGCTCATTTTGAAAGGCTCCATCCGCAATTCGATCATCCCTGCCAGGGCGCTGTTTTCTTTGACCTCAAGCAGATAGCGGAAATTCACTTCCCCATCCCACGCATCGATGGATCTTTTCATCAACGCATGAGTCTGTTCCACGCTTGTGTGCGGACGCCAGGTGAGAAAGCGGGTAACTTCAGGATATTTTGCCCAGCCTTCAAATACTGCGGGCGCATCGTCCATGCGGGGTTTGCGGAGGATGAGTCGTTCGGTGGAGATGATCTCGGGTGGTTTCATGGCGGTTCCTTTGATCGGCTTAGCTTTGCTTTTGCATCTGCCTCAAGGCCAGCAGGCCAGCGATGTTAAAAACAACGGCAAGAAGCGCAACAAAAACAAATCCAAATCTCTGGTAGATGATGGCGGCGAGGAATGCGCCGAGGGCGCGGCCAACGGCATGACCTGTCACATTCAATGAAAGCATTGTGGCGCGCGCCGACGGGACAAGCTCTGTCATCATGGGAATGTGGCTGACCATAATATATTCAAAGGTGATGTAGAAGAAGAAGAGCCCGATCAACGCGCCGACCTGGGTTGTTCCAATGATCGGGAGCAGGATCGAGGCTAGGGCATTGCCGACCAGCCCAATGGTCAGCGCGAGCGGTTTTCCGAGTCTGTCAGTGGTGAAGGCGACCAATCCCTCGCCGCTTAATTCCGAAATGCCGATGACGGCGGAGGCTCCTGCAAGCGCGGCGATCTTCAGTCCAAATGAATCTTCGAGCCAGACACCGAAGATCACGTTGACCAATTCATTGCCCGCGCTGGCCCACATGGCAACAGAAATTCCCGCCAGCGCAGGGATCGATTTGAACACGGCGCGATATCCATCCCGCGAGTTTGCAACGGGTTCGTGATGTTCATCTTCGTGAGGGATCATGCGCCAGATAATGATGAAGGCGATGACACCAAGTGCAGCGAGAATGGGGAAGGGTGCCGACCAGGTGTATTTTGAGATGACGAATCCCATCACTGGCACGCCAATAATGAATGCCATGGACCATGCCATTTCAGTCACTGCCAGTGCCGTGCCGCGTTGACCGTAGGGAATACGGTCGCCGAAATAAGCCTGCATGGCAGGGTCAAACATATATTTTCCAAGTACAGATAGAATGAGCGCGACAGCGAGAGTCCAGTAGGATGGGTGGATGGCGACGATGCCCATGCCTGCGGTGAAAATCGACAGGCCCATCAGCATGCCGAACCTGCGTCCGCGGCGATCAGCGATGGGCGCGAAAAGCGGACTTGCCGACCCGATCAGGGAACGCACTGTCATTAATAGCGACATCGACGCAATGTCCACGCCGAGGCCGCGCGCAAATACAGATAAAAATGGATACACCATCCTGTGAGCGGTATTCAGGATGGTGCGGAGGAACACGAATGTGGCGAGTTGAAATCGAATTCGCAAGTTGAACTTCAGCTATTTGATTTTAGGGTCATAAAAAAACGCGTCAGGAAATACGCCGCCAGCCAGGCCAGCAGATTTAATCCGACGAAGAAGCCGATGATGACGTAATTTCCTGAGTTGAAGATCGGGGATGGAGGCGGATGCATGATGTTTTCGGCAGTGGAAAAGATCACGCGCAGGACAACGATGAAAATGATATTGCCAAGCGAGGTGAGCCATGAAATATTGAACAGCCACAAGCCAGCCTGAAGCAGAATGCCTGTCACGGCAAAGATCATGGCGAGGCGGAAACGCGGTTCGGCGAGGAACAATCCGTTCCAGTTGGATTGCATGGCGAATAACGAAAGCGGCAGATAGGTGATCCAAAAGATGATGCCTGTTCGTCCGAGGGCGGCGCTCCAGGCGTGGAAAATGTCCTTTCGCAGGACCAATCCCAAAAGTCCAGCGAGAGCCGCGGCGGCGAAGGCGATCTCAGCGGTCAGCACCCAGGCTCCATGCAGGTAGACGATCCGCACATTCGACCCGAGTGACTTTTCTTCCGGACCGAGAATGGTGAACAGTGCGATCACAATGACTGTGAGGAAAAACAAAATGATGGGGGATTTGAATTTGGTCATGTGCGAATTGTATCCCATCCAAACACCTTTTGGACGCCGCACCGCTTGACAATCCATTTGCATGTGGATACACTCATAGCGTTTGGGGAGTAGCCGCCTGTTTCCCCACAGGATGAATTGTCGTCATTCCATTGGTACGCACTGCGCGCCATCGGCATTTCATACGTTGGAAGACGTTGGCGAGACCATCACGGAGGCTGTGGTGGTCTCGTTTTAATTTTACGGGTACCCCAATTTTGAGGCTTGGAAAAAAACATTTATTTCAGGAGTTTCCAAATGGCACTTGATCAGATGAAGGAACGGGAGTGGCACTCGCTGCAAGCGGATGAAGTTTTGAAGCACCTTGAAGTTCAGGAGATGGGATTGTCTTCTGAAGAGGTGGAAAAACGTCTCGCGCATTATGGCCCCAATCAATTGCGTGAAGCGCCGCGGCCAGGTTTCCTTGCCCTATTGTGGGCGCAGTTAAATAATTTCGTTGTGATTCTGTTGATCGTGGCTTCTGTGATCTCGGCCCTGCTGGGTGATTACGTGGAAGCTGCCGCGATCATGGCGATCGTTGTTTTGAACGCCGTGCTTGGCATTGTGCAGGAACAGCGCGCGGAGCAGGCGTTGGCCGCGCTCAAGAAACTTGCCGCGCCCGATGCGCAAGTGATACGCGATGGCGTGCGCAGTGCGGTTCCATCCTACAACCTTGTGCCGGGCGATATCGTTTTCCTCGAATCGGGGAATTTTATTCCCGCAGATTTGCGCCTGCTCGAAGCTGTCAACCTGCGTGTGGAAGAGGCTTCGCTTACAGGTGAATCGCTTCCTGTGCAAAAGAACGCGGCGACCGTGCTTGAAAAGAATGTTCCGCTTGGCGATAGAAAGAACACCGCCTTCATGGGAACGGTCGTCAATTATGGGCGCGGACGCGGTGTGGTCACCAGCACAGGCATGCATACTCAGCTTGGCTTGATCGCTACCATGCTTCAAAATGTTGAAACAGAGGAGACTCCGCTTCAACGAAGGCTCGACCAGCTTGGCAGGTCGTTGAGCATCGGTTCGTTGATCCTCGTGGCGGTTGTTTTCATTGTTGCGCTCATAAACTACACCGAGATTGGCGGGTTATTCTCTGCACCGTTGGAATATCTCAAGGAATATGCCTCGGAGATTACCGAAGTCTTCATCATCGCCATCAGCCTTGCGATTGCCGCCGTGCCGGAGGGACTCCCCGCTGTTGTGACGATCTCGCTTGCCTTGGGCATGCGGGAAATGGTAACGCGCCACGCACTCATCCGAAAACTGTCTTCCGTTGAGACGCTTGGTTCGGCCACGATAATTTGTTCCGACAAAACTGGAACCCTGACCCAAAATGAAATGACCGTCACCCGCGTGTGGGCCGACGATCAATTTGTGCATGTGACGGGGACCGGGTATGCGCCGAACGGCGAATTCCAGATCGACGGCAAAAAAGTGGATGTGACGAAATATCCTGCGATCCTTTCCGCGCTGTGGCTTGGAATCTTGAACAACGACTCGACCATCGAAACGACAGGCGAAAACGAATCGCAAAAAACCTACCGCATCGTTGGAGACCCGACAGAGGGTGCGCTTTTAGTGGCAGCTGCCAAGGCCGGTGCCATTCACGTGGATATCGATGACGCTTATCCGCGCGAGAATGAAGTGCCTTTCGATTCAGACCGCAAGCGCATGATCACCATTCATGATGTGCGTGATCCCAAATCAACCGACCCATCTCCGTTCTACGATGAAAAACACAAGGATTGGGATGTGATCGCCGTCAAAGGCGCGCCTGATATCGTGCTGGAACTCTGCACCAAATATCAAGGCATGGATGATAAGCCGCGCGAAATGACAAAGGAAGCCAAGGACCGCATCCTTGCTGCAAATGATTCGATGACCAAAGACGCCCTGCGCGTGCTTGGCTTTGCCTATCGTCTCGATAAAGATGTTCCCAACAACCCTGAAGACCTTAAGACCCATGAACTTGAAAAAGACCTGGTCTTCGTCGGCCTGTTGGGCATGATCGATCCGCCGCGCACCGAAGTGAAACCCGCGCTCGCAAAAGCTCGCCATGCGGGCATCCGCACGGTGATGATCACAGGTGACTTCCCGAATACAGCCAAAGCCATCGCTGAGTCAATTGGATTGCTGCGCCCCGGTAAAAAAGTAATGACAGGCGCCGAGCTTGACAAGATCGACGACACCGAACTCAAGAACATCATCGAAGATACCGATGTCTTTGCCCGTGTTTCCCCCGAACACAAGATGCGCATCGTGGATGCCTTGCAGGCGAATGATGAAATCGTAGCCATGACCGGTGACGGTGTGAACGATGCTCCTGCCATCAAACGCGCCGACATCGGCGTGTCGATGGGGATCACGGGCACGGATGTCGCCAAGGAAACCGCAGACATGGTTCTCACCGATGATAACTATGCCAGCATTGTTTCGGCTGTGGAACAGGGCCGCATCATCTATAGCAACATTCGCAAATTCGTGTTCTTCCTGCTCTCGTCCAATGTGGCTGAGATCATGATCATCTTCCTTGCGACATTGGCTGGCCTGCCCGCGCCGTTGACTGCGATCCAATTGCTCTGGCTCAACCTCATCACCGATGGCGCACCCGCGCTGGCTCTCGCCATGGAAAAGGGTGATCCTGACATCATGGATCAGAAGCCGCGAGCCAAGAACGAACCCATCGTCAACCGCTCAATGGGAGTCGGTATTGTCGTGCAGACCATCGCGCAGACGAGTGCCGTGCTTGGAGCGTTTGTCATGGGGTTGGTGTGGCATCTCGAAGCAGGAGCAGTCCTCCCGTCAGGGGCGAACGTGTTGTCCTTTGTCCTCGCGCATGATTGGCGCGGCGTGGATGTCCAAACCGCGGAGACGATGGCCTTTGTCACGTTGTCGCTGGCTGAATTGTTCCGTGCTTATACCGTCCGCTCGGAACGTGCCTCCATTTTCCAGATCGGATTCTTCTCGAACAAGTACATGCAGTATGCCGTGGGGCTTTCCATTGCGCTGCTGCTGATCGTGTGCGCAGTGCCTTTCCTTCAGCCCATCTTCAATACTCACTTCCTCAGCGGACGTGAGTGGGGATTGGTGCTTGGGCTTGCGCTGATGCCTGCGGTGGCCGAAGAGATCACGAAATTTATTTTGCGAAGAAGCAAGGCGTAAAAAACAAAGTCCTCCTCGAAAAGATCGGGGAGGACTTTTTGATTAAAAAGTGAAGTATGATTCGGCCATGTTCAAATTCCAGGGTGAACCATTAACACCTGAGCAGAAAAGGACATTTCATACCTTCGCTTCCATTCTTGCGCTGGGGTTGATCGCTGTGGTCATTTCTGTTTTATTTCAGCCGTTGATCCTTCCACGCATGGATTTTTACAACGAACTTTGGGGGCCTGTATATCTGCTCGTGCATGGACAAAGCCCGTATGATACCGCCAGTTTGAATCCTGTTTTGCCCGCTGTCTGGTTTCCCATGGCGGTCGGATTTTTTTTTCCGCTCGGCTGGCTTTCTGAAGAAACCGCACTGCAAACCTGGTTCATTTTCAATGTTATTGAGATCTGCATGGTCGTTTTTCTGGTGCAGGGAAAAGGCCGTTCGCTGTACAACACGGCGGCGCTGGCCTTGTTGTGTTTCTTCTTTCCCTTTGTCTTGAATCATTTCAACCTCGGGCAATTTTCCATCACCATCCTGTTGTGCCTGATGCTTTCGGCGCATTGGATCGGAAAATATGGCAACTGGCCTTCGGCGTTTTTCCTTGCGCTGGCACTTGCCAAGCCGCAATTGGGAATCCTCGCCGTGTTTGGGCTGGCCGTGTTCCAATTCCGCCAGCGCGGATTCAAGGGAATGTTTCTTTTCGGCGCACAGACCCTGCTCATGGCCCTGTTGATGAGCCTGCCCTTGTTCATCGCCCACCCCGCATGGATTCCCGACTGGTTGACAAGCATGGCGAAAAATTACACCTGGCTGCATCCTTCGCTGTTTTCGATTTTGCGGCAAACGTTGGGCGTGTGGGGAACAGTGATCTGGATGGTGATTGCGGTAGGTGGGTTGATATCCGCCCTTTTTTTGTGGAAGAATTTACCGCCCTTCCTTGCCATGTTGTGGAGCCTTGCGCTGACAACGCTCATCACACCTTATGTTTGGAGTTGGGATTTTGTCCTGCTCCTGCCGCTCTGGATGTTTTCATTTGTGAAGGCGGGTTGGAGATCGAGAATATTTTTACTGGCTTCATATGCCATCGCATGGTATGGCATGGCGCTGGTGCAAATGCAAGCGGGGAGTCAGAATCAATCTTTTTGGTGGGTGCCGCTGTGGTTCGTTGGCACGCTGGCTTTGGCAGCGTTTTTCTCGCCCGACCTTGCAAAGGTGCAGGACGGGAAAGTGTAATTCTTATTTTTTCTTCGTCAAAAAAGAATGCATTCCTTTGAGCGCTTGCTTCCACTCGCTTTCGGCATCCAGTTTTCGTTTGACCTCGGTTGAGCGTTTTTGCATGGCCGCGATAACGCGCTCATCTTCCCCTGCGTCCAGCCAGAAGCCGTGACTGTTCTCAACGCAATAATCCAGCTTCAAGTCATACAACCGATATTGGAATTCATCCAGGGCTGTGCCGCAATGCGGACAGGGGAATTCCGTTTTAGCCTGATGATGGATCAGCGAACCCTTGTGGGCATCATCATCGAAGGCTGCATCTTCGAGCTTGTCCAGTTCGTTGAAATCCAGCCACATGCCGCGGCAGTTGGGGCATGAGTCCACCTCGATCATGCCTTTGTAATATTTTTTTGCAAGTTCAGTATTGCATTTTGGACAGTTCATTTATTTTCTCCAGCATATAAGGCGATGTGTGTCTATTTTGCTAAAGCCGCTGTTGGGAGCATTATTCAGTAAGGTGCGATGTACTTTCTGCCATTGCTTCATCCACCAATTCTTCAACCGATCTTCCATTTTCCTGAAAATCGAGCCAGACCAAAAACTCTGCGTTTCCCTTTGGCCCCAGTAATGGCGATTTAATCAACCCGCGCAAACTGAAGCCTTCCTGCTTCGCGAACGTCAGCACATCCAATAAAACCTGTCTGTGAATCTCAGGGTCGCGGATAACGCCATCGCCGCGGGCCACATCTTTTTTCCCTGCCTCGAATTGGGGTTTGATGAGGGCCAAAACTTCTCCCTTTTTACTTTTTACTTCATTTGAGTGAGAAGTGAGAAGTGAGAAGTCAAACCACTTCTTGATTACTGGCAGCAATATCTTCAACGAAATAAATGAAGCATCCACCGTCACCAAAGACACCGCCTCAGGCAGTGACTCGACGTGGCGCGCATTGGTTTCCTCCATGACGACCACGCGGGCGTAGTTTCGCAATTTCCAATGCAGGATGCCCTTGCCCACGTCAATGGCGTAGACTTTGGTTGCTCCGCGTTGCAGCAGGCAATCAGTGAATCCGCCAGTGGATGCGCCGACATCTGCACAGATGAAATCTTTCACGTCGATTCCGAATTTCTCCAGTGCCGCATCCAGTTTTTCGCCGCCGCGCGAAACAAAGCGTGGACCGGTATCCACCGTCAGCGCTGATTTTGTGTCTATCGCTGTGGCAGGTTTCAGGGCGACTTGATCGTTCACTCGCACCTGTCCAGCCATAATGAGGGCTTGCGCTTTTGCGCGCGATTCGGCCAATCCGCGTTCCACGAGCAAAACATCCAATCGAATTTTGGGCATGGGTCTATTTTACTGCGAGTATGGGCGCGATAGGACGAGATATTACCGTGCCTTACATAAGGTAAAATAGCCCCATGTTAACCGCCCTCATAAAAACCATGCGCCCGCGGCAGTGGGTGACAAAAAACATTTTCATCTTCGCCGCACTTGTTGCAGATAAACAATTGTTCAAGCCTGAAGCATTCCTGCGCACGCTGGCAGGTTTTGCGCTTTTCAGCCTCATCTCTTCCTGTGTTTACATCATCAACGATCTCGCCGATGTGGAGGCTGACCGCCAGCATCCTGAAAAGAAGAATCGCCCCATTGCTTCTGGCAAACTCCCTGTGGGTGTTGCGATCACTGCCGCCATCCTATTTGTGATTATCACCTTTGTGCTCGCATACCTGCTCACACCGTCGCTGCTTGCCGTGATTGGCGGATATTTCGTCATCAACCTCGCATACTCGAAGTGGCTCAAACATGTTCCGATTCTCGATGTGCTGATCATTTCAGCAGGTTTTGTTCTGCGTGTGGGCGCAGGTGTCACCCTTATCGACGTGGAAAGATTCTCGCCCTGGCTGTACGTGGTGATGACCCTGCTCTCGCTCTTCCTCGGTTTCGGCAAACGCCGCGCCGAACTTGCATTGCTCGCACACGGAGCGGGTTCACATCGCAAAGTGCTCGATGGCTACACCCTGCCATTGCTCGACCAATACATCATGATCGTTTCGGGCGCCACCATTGTGGCTTACTCGCTTTACACTTTTTCCGCGCCCAACCTGCCCGAGAATCACAGCATGATGCTGACCATTCCTTTTGTGGTGTATGCCATCTTCCGCTACATGTATCTCATTGAAGTGAAGCATGCGGGCGGCGCACCGGAAGAAGTGCTGCTCTCCGACCGTCCATTTCAACTGGCGATGGTTCTTTGGGGGTTGACCGTGTTGGCGATCTTTTATCTTTCATGAAAGCATCCGCGCCCGGCAAGATCATTCTTTTTGGCGAACACGCCGTGGTATATGGCCGCCCTGCACTGGCTGTGCCCGTTACTCAAGTCCATGTGGATGCCGAGGTTTCGGATTCTCCCCGCGCAGGGATTTGGATTCATGCCCCGATCATTGACCTGCACGCCGAATTGAATTCGCTTCCGCCTGACCATGCAATTGCTTCGGTTATCCTGAAAGTGATTCAGCGCTTTGGCATTTCCCCGCTGCCCAATTTGGATATCAGCATTTCCTCCACCATCCCTGTTGCGGCGGGGCTTGGCTCTGGCGCGGCGGTGTCTGTGGCTTTGATCCGCGCGTTGTCGGCTTCCCTTTCCCGTCCCATGACGGATGATGAAGTGAATGCACTTACCTACGAGATCGAGAAGATTCATCACGGTACGCCTTCGGGGATCGATAACACCGTCATCACTTATGGCAAGCCTGTCTATTTTATGAAAGATCGGCCTGTTGAAACCTTCAAGACAGGCAATCCGTTCACCATTGTCATCGGCGATACAGGCATTGCAGCCCCCACGAAAGAATCCGTAGGCGATGTGCGCCGACTGTGGATCCGCGACCAGTTCAATCTGGAGAACATCTTCAACGAGATCGCGCAGATCGCGTTGATCGGCAGGCGCTCCATCGAAAGCGGACGAACCGAGATGCTCGGCGAGCTGATGGATCACAATCATGAATATTTGCAGGAACTGACAGTCTCTTCCCCCGAATTGGATTCCCTTGTTGAAGCGGCTCGCAAGGCTGGCGCACTCGGCGCCAAAATGAGCGGCGGCGGACGTGGGGGTAATATGATCGCTTTAGTGGATCCTGCCAAAGCGGAGTCTGTGGCGGCGGCTTTAATGTCTGCAGGCGCAAAGCGCACGATCATCACTGAAGTAAGTTAAGCGGGGACATCCTCACCTATGGGGACATATGATTCCATTCAAAAGGCATAACAGACATGAACCAATATAAAAGCTTTGCCCCCGTTCTTCCTTATCTTGCAATAGGAGCGGGATTGTTTTGGTTCAACAATGCCTGGGCAGCCCTAGTCGGATTTCACATCGTGATCTTGTTTACGGTTTGGGTTTTGCGTCCCAGCCTGCCCGTGAACACACTTTTCAAAAGCCGATCTCCAAAATGGATCGCGGCAAGCGTCCTTTTTTGCAGTACCAGCGGGATCGGTTTGTATTTTCTCTGGCCTGTGTTTGATGTGGCGGATGACCTGCCTGCGCAGCTTTTGTCGATGGGGTTGACGCTTGCATCGTGGCCGTGGTTTATCGCTTATTTTTCGCTGATCAATCCATTTGTTGAGGAATATTTCTGGCGCGGCGTGCTTGGTAATGACATGCTCAACTTGTATATTGGTGATGTCGTATTTGCGGGCTATCATTCGATGATCTTGTGGGGCAGGGTGCGACCGATTTTCATTTTGTTTGCTGTTATGATCCTGGTCTCTGCAGGCTGGCTGTGGAGGCAGATCTCCCGCGAAGATGGCGGCTTGCTTGCCGCTTCGCTGGGTCACATGGCCGCCGATTTTACGATTCTCACGACGATCTACTGGATTTCAGCATTATGAATATTTTGGTTTTGAAATTGATCCTTGCGCCGGTCATCATCGGATCGGCAAGCTTGGCGGGGCGGCGATGGGGCGCGGCGGTGAGTGGATGGCTGGTGGGGCTTCCGCTTACCTCGGGACCTGTGGCTTTTTTCCTGGCTCTCAGCCACGACCGTGCCTTCGTTTTTGATTCGATTCGCGGCACGTTAAGCGGCGGCTTTTCCCTCATCGCATTCAGCCTCACATATGCCTGGGTATCAAAAAGATTTAATTGGCTGGTTTCGATCCTCTCTGGTATTTTTGTTTTTACTGGCATGACTGCTTTTTTACAAAACGTCACCATTCCCTTTATTCCGCTTTTCTTTCTTGTCGTTGCTGTTATTTTTATCGGCTTGAGGCTGATGCCAAAGGAACAGGCCGTGCCGTCTGTTTCGAACCCGAGTGGGTGGGATATCCCATCGCGTATTTTGATCGGGACGAGTTTTATTTTGCTCATCACAGGCATCGCGCCCTATATCGGCTCACGCCTGACGGGGCTGCTGACCACGATTCCGTTGTACGTCAGCATTTTGACGATCTTTTCGCATCGTCATCAAGGCCATGCGGGTGCAGTGAATGTTTTAAACGGCTTGATCCTTGGTCTCTTTTCGTTCGCGGGGTTTTATCTCGTGCTCGGTTTATTGATCGAGCAGACCAGCCTCGCGGTGTCGTTTGGGGCGGCCATCCTTGCGACGTTGATCGTTCAGGGTTTATCCCTGTTGATCCTGCGGCAAAGACATATCCGTGCATTTGAATAGATTTTCAAAACAAAACTCCGAAGTTTCCGCTTCGGAGTTTTTGTACCTGCCATCCCTTTTACTGCTTTCCAAACCACATTCTGTTTAACAAGTTATCCTTGAGAATGAATTGGTGATAAAGCGCCGCGCCAACGTGACCCAGTACCAGCAGGATGACGAGAAACCAGCCAAGTTGGTGAATCTCGCCAAGAGAACCAGCTTTGCCAGCCACTGACCCGCTGCCCATTGCAACTGCAAACAAATTTCTTTTGTTCGCGATCAAGGCACCCATGCCGAGGATGAAAAATGCCGCAAGATACAGGCCATAGTGCATCAACTCGCCCAGTTTGTTCAGGAGCGCATTCCCGGTATCGGCTTGTGCGGGTTGTTTAGTGGCAAATCGCACCACAATGCGGATGAGTAATACGATCAGCAGCATGCTGCCAATGATCATGTGGATATTGATCGGAGACCTTCCGCCTTCTTCCGAGAGGAAACCTGCTCCGAATATCAACAAGACCGTGAGCCAGTGTAATGCGACTGATAGTGGATGATAACGTGTAGGGGTATTCATTTTCTTTTTTGCTCCTTTTATGAAATTATATATTGAGTAGATGAATTCAAAATGACAGTCCAGCTGCCCCATGTTTTCATGGCGCTGAAAGAAAAAGATTTCCATCCGTGGATGGAAATCTTTTTGAAAATCTGTTTACAGGCTATTCTTTGAAATACTTTCGAACTTTTGCTGCGAACTGACGCTCTGTCAATTTATCGGCGGCTTCGATCACTGCCACCTTCTGACCGATCCGCTCATGGATCAGGCGTTTTTCAAACTCAAATTTGGCTTCGCCCGGCCCCATGATCAAAATGGATGCGGCGTCACGGATGTTGGCGACAACCTCGCCGTAATATTTTTTCAGATGTTCCCCCAGGCGTCTGTCTATTTGGTCCTCTGCCGTGAAGAATTGTGCGCTGTAGGGTTGCTTTGCACGGGCGCCCCCTCGAAAACGGGTGTTTTTTTCCAAATTAGATTGAATTTGCTTTAGTTGCTCCTTCTTTTCTTCGATGATCAGGATCAACGCTTTCTTTCGATCGATCCACAAGCCGATAAGCTTTTCCATGGAACCTCCTGATGTTGATTGAAAGGCAGACACGACCCAATATCAGTATACATTTCTGTGGGGCGCAATGCAAATGCTTTCAAGCCCAGGGGGAGTTTTCTTATTTCAGACCTGTAATAGAACCTCCAGTTGACTTAGTTCGGGCGGCCCTTCAAGCAGCCCTTCAAAAAAAACGATAACTGTCCCAAATGAAGAGTTCATTGTAATGGCGTCGGCTTCCGTTTCCCAAAATGTGATGGTAATGCCCTGCCCAGTTTCACGATCTCCGATGACGTAGGCGCCGTTAAACCCTCTTGCCTCCTTCATAATAGGTACTATCTTGTCTCTCCAGATGGCTAAGGCTTTGTCTGTTTTACCGGGAAGTACGTGTGATCTGACCATTCTTGCAAACATAATTTCATCTCCTCTTATACCAATAAATTGTGTGTGAGCCGTACGAGTGGAAATTACCCGCCGAGAGCGTGGATTGTGCAGTCTAATTCGGATAAATTTTGTCATATATATAGTACCAAATTTTGGCTGAGTGTTCAATGTCGGGTTTTGTCCACGCTCAGGTGGGAGAATTTTTATTTTGCAGCGTTTGTGATTCACACCGGTTTTTATTTCAACTTGGACGCGTTTTTGGGCCATTTATAGACAGGCATTACAAAAGCATCTTGCTTATTTGTAATGCCTGTTTTTAGGTTTGCATAAGTGTGGGGTTGCCCAGTACTCAATTCCTATTCAAGGAGTATGTGCCTGAATGGTGGCTATGTTAATCTCCATATAGGCAAAACGCCCAAGAGTTGCAAAAATTCACGCAACATCAAAATTTAAAAACAGGAATGCAAAATTACAAGGCTGAGAGACACATTGCTCCTGGAATGTTTCATGAGGAGAAAATAATGAATAGATTGGTTGTCAGATTTTGGACAGGGTTCGTATTATTGGCAATGATATTGGGGAGTTACGCCGCTGTTGGTGCTTCATCGGCACCCATCCCGGGGGCGGTCGCGAAGATCTATTACGTTTCAACAAGCGGAAATGATGCGGGGACCGGGGTTTCCTCTTCCCCTTTTAGGACGATCCAAAAATGCCTGAATATTGTCGTAGCGGGCGATACCTGTCTGGTCACAGCAGGGACATATAACGAATCCCTGACGCTGAAGACCAGCGGTACTGTATCTTTGCCTATTACGGTCAAGTGTTCAGCGGTTGGGGCTTGTACGGTCAATTCTGGGAATGCCCAAACGTTGGGAACAAGCAACCATACCCATTACTATACCTTTGACGGGCTGCGCTTCATCTCTGCTGTTGTCACCAGTCAGGCGACGCTATATTTTGGCCAGGGAACCGTGTGGAGCAAGAACGATAAGACCCTCGGCAATAACGGCTTTATTCTGCGGAATTGCTACGTGGAAGGGGACGTAAAGTTTTACGGCCATAATAATCTGGTTGAAAATTGCGAATTCAACGGGAAGAACATCTGGAACAACGGGATCACTGATTGGTACGCCACGAGCTATGACAATACCTACCGCAATAACTTCATCCATGGCTATAAGGTCCGCAGCATCTGGTCGATGCAATATACCGATAACATTTTGATCGAAGGGAACACCATCGTTGATGGTCACATCGACTGCGACGGCGCCGGGCATCCGGTGACCCGTTGTAATGTAAGGAATAATATTATTCATGATGCAGGCATGGGAATCCAGATCGAAAATGCATTCGATTCGACATTCGAAGGCAATGTGATCTACAACGTTCAGTTTGGAATGTTGATCGAAAACTACGGTCTTGGACCTGATTTCTACGCCGATGCGGAATATCGCAACACCTATTCCAATATCACGGTCAGGAATAATTTGATCTATAACGTCACCTCCAATGGCATTTACGTCTATGGCGCTGCGGGCGGCAGGATCGTGAACAACACCATCCAGTATCCGCAGACAGGGACTGGCTATTACGGAGCCATTGCTCTGGCTAAGTACGGCGAGTATTACTCCCGTGATTGGGAGGTGAAAAACAACATCCTTTCAAGCAAGAATGTCTCTTTTCTGTTTACAAGTTCATCCGCTGGGTTATCGGGCTTCACGAGTGATTACAACTTGTACGATGGCGCAAAATTTGTGCAAAGAATAGACAGTACTTTCACCAACAAAACCACCCCGCAATGGCAGTCGATGGGTTTGGATGTACATGGCGTTTTTGCCAGCCCCTTGTTCGTAAATTCCGCCGCAGGTGATTTCCGTTTACAGCCGAATTCTCCAGCCTGTACGGGCGGCGTTGGCGGAACCTATATGGGCGCTTTCCCTTGTAGTGCAATTGCGCCAACCAATACTTCGATCGCGCCGAGTGCTACGTCCACACGAGCGGCCAGCCCCACACCAACCCGGCTGGCTCCCACGTTGACCTTTACGCCGACTGTCATTCCAGCCACGGTCACGCGAACGGCATCCCCTGCTCCAGTGTTGCCGACTGCCACAAAGACAGCGACCCTGCCTCCGCCGAGTCCGACCGCATCTGCTTTGCCTGTATCTCCTACTCCCACGGCGTCCCTCATTCCAGTCGTGCCTACTTTTACATCGACATCCATACCGCCCGCCTTTGAAACGACCTACGACGATAAGGATAGTGCGTTCGTATACTCTGATGGTTGGAGGGATGTGTATAAACCGCGAGCCTATAATGGTTCTCTTAAGCAGACAGCCCGGAGAGATACTTTTTTGACCTTTGCTTTCACGGGACAATCCTTTAGCGTTGTCTACAAGGCCGACCCTTCCTATGGAAAGATGGATGTTTATGTGGATGATATTTTGGTTGGGACGATCGATGAAAGGTCATCTGCGGTTGCCTTCCAGTTTCGCTGGGATTATCCTGGCCAGCTCGAACCAGGAAACCATACATTGAAACTGGTCTTTGTTCCGCTGACTACCATTAACGCCACCGTTTCGTTTGATGCGGTGATCGTGCGATAACAATCACCTGCTTTGAAAAACTAAAACTCGCTCACGAAGATAATTTTCGTGGGCGAGTTTGATTGCAGGCATGGTAACATCGCTGAAATTTATCATTTGAAAATGGAGAAGATGCCGCCATGAAAAACGATTCGATCCTTCCATTAACTCGTGTGATCACAGCCGTTGTTGTTCTGTTTTTAGTTGCTGCGTTCGGGATTCTGTTTTTTCTGCCAGACCGCACAGGCGAGTTATTTGCCTGGGCCATTAAACCGCACATGTCTTCGATGTATTTCGGCTCGGCGTATCTTGGCGGCGCATGGATCCTCGCGCAGACCGCCTTTGGCAAGCGCTGGCATCGTGTGCAGGCCGTGTTCCCCGCTGTTACCGTTTTCACCATTGCGATGCTCGTCGCCACCCTGCTGCATTGGGACCGTTTTTCGCTCGGCACGATCCCCTTTATGGCATGGCTGATCCTTTACATCATTTCCCCGTTTTTAATTCCCGCACTTTGGATCTATAACAGGCGGACCGATTCGAATCTGCCTGAGGAATCAGACCTGAACGTTTCACCGATTGCCCGACTGGTCACCCGCATCTTTGGGACCCTAGTGCTGGTCTTTGTTCTACTGGGTTTTATCTTCCCGAATCTACTCATCCCCATCTGGCCGTGGACATTATCCCCGCTCACCGCGCGCGTGCTGTGCGGATGGCTCTCCGTGATCGGCACCGGCGCATGGGCAATCTCCCTCGACCCACGCTGGACGGCTTGGCGCGCCATCCTCGAAGGCATCTTCATTGCCTACAGCCTGATCTTTGTCGCTGCAGCCATGAACCCCGCCGATTTCAGCACGGGCATCTTTAACTGGTACACCGCCTTGATGGGCATCATGTTGATCGCGATCTTTGTCTTCTACATCAGCATGGAAAGCCGAAGACGGAAAGCCCGTTAGCTCTTGATCCCCGTGGCCCGAAATACAAGCCAATAAAAGCTGGCGGCATAAACCACATACACAATCATCACGGCAAATATCAACCCATTGAATTCACTGGAGAATTGAACCTTCACCAACAGCAGCGCCCCTGCAAAAAAGTGAGCGAAATTTCCCAGTGACACGGGCCGCGCGTAAATGCCGCCGATGATGCCATCCTTTGCCGTCCAATTCATTAATGCAAAGGCGAAGTACAACGTGCCCATCAACTGCACCAGCGTGGACATTACGCCCGTGTCGGTCACTCCCTGCGCCGACAAGACTAGGTCAGGCATGAACAAAAAGAGTATCCCAGCCAGCCCGAGGACGAGAGCGCTGGATGTCATAAGTAGTTTTGTGTTCATAATGTTCTCCTGCGTGAGAGTATAACCAATCAGCTTTTCAGGCTGGGCGGGTGTGAAGAATAAAACTTTTTGTTTGTTATCAGCACTTATATAGTTTGCGAGCCGAAACGGGTTTGTGGGTTGATAAATAGGTAATACAGCTGCCAGCCCGCCGCTGTAGATGAGGACGGCTGTATATATGATGAGACTTATGAGGCGGTCAGGTTCCACGGTGTTGAGTAATCCCACAAATGGGACAATGAGTACAAGGTCGTAGGCGAGGAAACTGAGCAGTTGACCGAGGGCATTGTGCCAGTTGGGTCGGAACATGCCATAGAGGAAGTAGAAGGCGTCACCAAGGAAGATGCAGCCAAAGACGACGGATGAATCGGGGTTTAATTTCCAGGGGAAGATGGGTGCTCCTAGAATCAGCGACCCGCCCGCAGCGAAGAGAGAAGCGATGAATATCCAAAACGAGACTTTGACAGGCTTGGGCATGGGACGAGTCTCTTTGAGCGGAATCCTCAAACTCCAGAAGAATGTGGCGAGACTGGCAATGGCTGAGAAGATACCTAATACGCCAAAGAGAGTCATGCCTGCACGTCCTTGTGATGCGAGTTTGAAAAAGTAAATGGAAGTGGTGAGGGCGATGACGAAGACATTGAGCGAACCTGCGGGCAGTGCGCCGAATTCGCCCGTCCAGCCGACCCAGAGCATGGCGGCGCTGACAGCAGCCAGGATGGAGCCGACGAATAAGTAGGAGTAGCGGCCATCTTCCCAGGGCCAGATGGATGTGGCGAAGGGATGCCGATAGATAAAGCCGAATGCAACGAGGAGAATGACCAGACCACCAACGAACGTAGTAATGCGAAGAAGTTTCATACCTGCCTACCTGTAAAATGGTTTTATATAGTAACCCCATGCTGCGGGTTGTGCTTCGGCGGAGGCCCATATCTGGCCGTTGGGTTTCAGCAGGGAATTGGGCCTAGAGACGGAAAATTGCCTCACCGCGCTGGGGTCGCGGACCAGAAACAAGATACCCTCTCCTTCAGGATGTGTGCCTAAATGGAGAGGATTGAACTGAATTTATGATGATGGCGCTATTGGCTTTTCACTTCAACGCCCGCCGCAATTTCTCCGCAACCGTGCGCAGGGACTTGATGCGCGCAAAATATTTGTCGTTGGCTTCCACCAGCGTCCAGGGAGAATCGGGGGTGCTGGTCTTCAACAGCATCTCTTCTGCGGCGATAATGTAATCCTCCCATTTGCCGCGATTGCGCCAATCTTCATCTGTGATCTTCCATGTTTTGTAATTTGTCTTCGTGCGTTCGCGGAAGCGGCGTAGTTGTTCCTGCTTGCTGATGTGCATCCAGAATTTGAAGACGATCGTGCCAGAGTCGGTGAGTTGACGCTCGAACTGATTGATCTCGCTATAGGCGCGGCGCCAATCCGCTTCGGTGCAAAATCCTTCCAGCCGCTCGACCAGTACGCGCCCGTACCATGAACGGTCAAAGATGGCGATCTGTCCCTGCTCGGGCAATCGCCGCCAAAAACGATACAGGTAATGACGTTCTTTTTCTTCGCCCGATGGCGCGGCGATGGGCCAGACCACATAGCCGCGCGGATCGATGCGTTCGGTCAGGCGTTTGATCGAGCCGCCTTTGCCTGAGGCATCCATGCCTTCAAAGACAATGACCACGGGCCGCTTCTGTGCGTAGACTTGAAAGGCCAGTTCATGCAACTCAGCCTGTAAAGCCTTGAGCTGCTTGTCATATTCATCACGCTCAAGTGCCAATGTAAGATCAAGTCGCTCAAGCATTGACGGCTCCTTTCATTTCCTTTGTTGCACGCGGACGTTTGGCTTTCGTCCCCGCTGATGAAGGTAGCCCCAGACGCGCTTCGAGCGAAGCGATGATCGTTTCAAAAACCTTGATGCGCATGTAATATCGATCGGTTGCTTCAACAATCGTCCAGGGGGCATGAGGCGAATCGGTACGCGCGATCATGTCTTCGACATAGCCTGCGTATTTTTCATAGCGCTTGTTTTGCAGTTCATCTTCCTCTCCCACCTGCCAGGCGGTCAACTTATCCTTGCGCAATTTCTTGATGCGTTTCTTCTGATCCTCTTCGCCGATGTGCAGCCAGAATTTCAGGATGACCGTTCCATCTGCGGCCAGCATTTCTTCGAACTCGGCGATGTCCTGATAGGAGGCGCGCAGTTCATCCTTGTTGATCGTCTTGTTCAGGCGGTCGATCAAGACCCTGCGATACCATGATGTGTCGAACGCGACCATTTGCCCGCGGGCAGGGATCTTGAGCCAGAAGCGCCACATCCACGGGTAGCGCAGCTCGGCAGTGCGCGGCGGCGTGATCGGGACGACGCGGAAGCCGCGCGGATCCAATCGCTCGGCGAGCAGACTGATCAGCCGTCCCTTGCCTGTGGCGGCCCAGCCCTCGAACACAATGATGACTGGAACTTTCGCGTCGAAGACGGCGTGCTCCAATTCATACAGGCGCTGCTGTAATGGCCTTAATCTTTTTTTATATTCCTCTTGCCCTAAAGCCAGATCGAGGTTGACGTATTCAAGCATGGCGAACTCCAGTTGGTCGGATTTGACAACTTGATTGTCACGTTTGTTATTTTACCCCTCTCATCTTCGCTTCGGGTACGATGTTCTCTAAAGGGGAGAGGCTAGAACCTTCCTCAAACGAAATGTTGGCTAAAAGAAGTCAAAACCCTGTAGGCAAATACGACATTCTAAATTTGTTTTCTTCGGAAGATTAATAGCAATATTATAGCGTTCTCATCAAACCCTCGTGATCGTATCCAAAAACACTGGCTAGATTAAGTAATTTATTAGAGAATATTCTAGTATATTGACAACCTGTACAAAACACGTAAAATACGAACAATATATGTGCAAAACCTGTGCAAACATATAACAACCTTAGAAATGGAGAAAAAAATGAAACGTTTTTCAATGTTCGCAGTCTTACTCGTAGTTGCTTCTCTGGCTTTAGCCGCCTGTGCGCCCGCTGCCACTCCCGCTCCCACGGCTACACCGATGCCTGAGCCAACCGCCACCCCTGAGCCGATGCTCAGCGATATCGTAGACACCGCTGTCGCGGATGGCCGCTTCACAACACTTGTGGCCGCAGTCCAAGCCGCTGAATTGGTGGATACGCTCAAGGGCGAAGGTCCTTTCACCGTATTCGCCCCCACCGATGATGCTTTCGCCGCTTTACCCGCTGGCACACTCGATAGCTTGCTCCTGCCCGAAAACAAGCAGGCTCTGACCGACATTCTGCTTTATCATGTCGTTTCAGGCAACGTCATGGCTGCTGATGTGACCGCTCTGACCAGCGCCACCACCGTGCTTGGCAAGGATGTTACCGTCAAAGTTGATATGGGCAATGTCTACATCAACGATGCGCAAGTGATTATTACTGATATAGCCACTTCCAATGGCGTGATCCATGTGATCGATGCGGTCCTCCTGCCTCCAGCCGATGAAGCTGCGATGGAAGAAAAGAACACCATCGTGGACATCGCTGTCGCTGACGGCCGCTTCACCACCCTGGTAGCTGCTCTGACAGCCGCCGATCTGGTCGAGACTTTGAGCGGCGATGGTCCCTTCACAGTTTTCGCTCCCACGGACGATGCCTTCGCTGCATTACCCGCTGGCACCCTTGACACATTGCTCCTGCCCGAAAGCAAGCAGGCGCTGACCGACATCCTGCTCTATCATGTCGTTTCTGGCAAGGTCATGGCCGCGGATGTAGTTACTCTTTCCGGCGCCACCACTGTACTTGGCAAGGATGTCACCATCACCGTCAAGGATGGCAAGGTTTTCCTGAACGACACCGTGCAAGTCATCATTACTGACATCGAAGCCTCCAATGGTGTGATCCACGTAATTGACGCGGTTCTTCTCCCGCCTCAATAAGAAGCATCTCTCTCCTCCTAGATTGAGTGTAAAAAGAAAGGACGGGCAAATCGCCCGTCCTTTTGATTCCTGAATTGTTTTGGTTATGCCTTCGCGCGCCGCCGTTGAATAATGCTGTAGATCGCCAGCCCAAGCACGAACACGGTTGCGACCCAGGCGCTATTCGCCACCAGAGCCGTATCGGACTGCTTTTGAGCGATCCCAGCGAAGGACCAAACCAACACGAAGACGTATCCGCTGTCCCTGCGTGTGACCGTCATGAGCAGACCAAGCAGACACGCAACAACCAGCATGACAACCGCCCAAGCCTGCGGCGCGAGTCCAAATCCATTCCAGTTGATGAAGTAAAGATAGTCGGTGACGTTGGCGACTGTGGCGACGGAGATCCAGCCGAGGTAGACGCTGAAAGGAACATCCACGCTCCATTTTTCAGCGGCGCTGACAGGTGTGCGCCCGACGTTGAGTTTGAGATAACTGGCGATGAGCAGACCGAGCAGGGTGAGCATGACAAGCACACTCAAGCCGAACAGGTTGTAATGCCAGCAGAAAAGCCAGGCCGCGTTGAAGATGCCGCTCAGGGCAAATAAATATCCGAGCTTGCGCAGGCGCGGACTTTCCTTTTGGTCGGCTCGAAATTGATAAATGCTGAATGCGATCCAGCCGATGTAGATGATGCCCCAAATGGCGAAGACGTACCCCGCAGGGACGAAGTAGACTTGAAAGCGGTCTGAGATCTCGCCTGTGTTCTGCCCGTTGAGCGGCAGGGTGCTGGCGAGGATGTTGACGGTCAGTGCGATGACAACGGACAGTGCATTGGCAAGTTGACGAAGTGTGTCTTTGTTCATGATGTTCTCCATAATGATATTTGCGACAGGGATAGGTTCATCATACGACTTCTTACTGTCAATTGCTATCATAAGCGGGGACAATCACTCAGCCCAAAAATCGCCTGGATTGGCGCAGACTCGACCCCCACCGTCCTCCCCCAAATGGGACGATGGAATACATACAATTTTTTGAATACTTTTTATTGTCCCATTTGGGGGAGGTGCCGAAGGCGGAGGGGGCACAGACCACAATCAAAATCCCTCTTCAGGGAGCATATTGTCTTACTCTAAATGCCAGCCAATTAACCTCCATTTTTCGATTTTCAACTTGTCCCGTCACGTTGCGTGGAAGGGTAAAATTGTTCCTCCCTATTGACTTTCACCCCACGGCGATTGCCGGAGCGGGGGAGCCCCCTTAAGCTTTTTCCTTTTCAAAAAACCGCCGAAGTTGTCTCCCGAGAATTTTTTGTTCATGGCGTTATTTTAACCCCTCTCCCGTCTCGCCTAAAGGGGAGAGGCTGGAACCTTCCTCAAACGAAGCGTTGGCTAGGAAAGCTCAACCTTATCACGCAGAAAAGAAGACAAAAAATACCCTCTCCTTTAGGAGAGGGACAAGTCAACATGCCGATTATGACGCTAATCAGGGAGAGGTCAATCGCCCAGCTCAAAAATTATCTTGATCGGGAAGAGGTCATACTACATCCTACCATTGCGGGCTGTTTTCGATTCTTCTACTCAACTATAGTATTCTCTTTGTATTCCTTCTCAATTGCTTCTATCTGTTTCTTTGTTAATTTCTCAATAATTCCTGTTGTTAAATTGTAATATCCGACTTTGCTTTCACCTGGTAGTTCCTTAACATGCTCTATTGCTGGCATTAATTTTTCGGAACGTTGGTGAGGTGTTTTTCCTTCATACTTAAGACCATCAAGAGTCAAGAAAACTCTTTCAATAGTAAATTCCTCGTTATTCATAGTGAGAAGAACGCCTTTACTTTTAGGAAGAATCACTCGTTTATAATTGCTTCCAAGCAAAGGGATAATTTTTTGGCCCAAGGATAGATTGTTTTTAGATTTATTGGTTGCCTTTATTAGCAAATCAAACGCATCTAATGTTTGTTGATTGACATCTATAAGTTCCTGTTTTGAAGCAACATTTTTTGCTTCTACAAGAATTCGATTCAAGACATCTTCTTCCAAGACTCTGCTAGTCAAACGTAAACTTCCATATGTTTGATCATAAATTGCTATAAACTTTCCATCTTTCTTTAATGGATCTATTTTGATTCTAAACTTGTCAGTTGCGTAATTGATATCTTGCCTCTCGTATGGTATCAGAAGAATAAACGCCTCATATACGAATTGAGCAATAAGTGCTACATCAACTTTATCTTGATTGAATACTGGGTGAGTAATAATTGCGCCTGTAGTGAAGTAATTCCTTGAAAATAAGGGCAAATCAAAAAATATGCCTATTTCACCAAGTAATGGATAAGAATAAGCCTTCTCTGTAGACCCTCGTCGTTCTTTTAATCCATTTATTAATTCACGAACCTGCAAGTGACTTTCTAGACAAACCAAATCTCCCCGAGAATAATTTTGGTATACATCTTCCTGTAAATTCGGGAAAATCATTG
>NZ_JADJKT010000028.1:0-54365 GCF_016705895.1 Candidatus Villigracilis affinis
GTTTTTGTCTGCTTGATTCCAATGCTTGTTCATGATTCGTCTCTTGTTAGTTTACTTTCCAGTACGATTAATGCACGTGCTTGTAAACGTTTCACGGCATCAACTGATTTTCCTGTGATCTTTGCTGTCTCTGCGATGCTGAAGTCTTCAAAAAATCGCAGGATGATAACTTCCTTTTGGTCCGGGGTCAGTTTTTCAAGGGCCATACCCAATTCTTTATTGGTTATGTCCTGCTCGACGGCTTTCTCCGGATCGAGTGAGGCATCCAGCCATGTTTCCTGCAATTGCAGGGCTTCGGGGCGGCGCAACATATCCACAATCAGGTTGCGGGCGATCGTGACCACCCAGGCACCGAATGAAACGCCCTTCCACTGGAAGGTGCCGATCATTCGAAACGCACGCATAAAAGCTTCCTCGGTAATATCCTCGGCAAGCGGTACGTTCCCATCCAGGCGATAGTAGGCAAATGTATAGATTCGCTGGTAATGCAGACTATACAGAGTCGCTACAGCCTGAGAGTCACCTTCCTGGGTGCGCTCTACCAGGCGGGGAATGTCGGTTTCAGGCGATGAAGAACCCTGAGAAATATGTGATGCTTCATTATTCATAACGTATGAGATCGAAAAAAGAGACCGGCAAAACCAAAATTGCCACGAATTTGCATAATTGAAAGGTCATGAAGGGCCACAAAAGCACTGGACCGTACATTAAAAGGGAAAAACATGCAGATTAACGGTCCATGGCCATGCGCAAAGTGGATTCCCAGCTGGGGAGACGCAGGCCAAAGGTGGATGTGAAGCGGTCACAGTTCAGGGCTGAGAACAGCGGACGAGTGGCCGGGGTCGGAAAATCGGAGGTGGGAGCAGGCAGGATTTCCTTTACCTTCTGTTCGTGACGGTTGGGATCGAGTTCGAGCACCAGACGTGCCCATTCGAGGCGGCTGGCAAAGCCATCTCCAGCGAGGTGGTACAGACCAGCCCGCTCACGGATGTAGTCGCCGCCGCGTGCCAGCACCTGAGCGGTGGTCTCCGCCAGCATGCGCGCCCAAGTGGGATTACTGATCTGGTCATCCACCAGCCGCAGGGTCTCATTTTGACGCGCCCATTGCAGGGTTTTGGTCACAAAGCTATCACGGCGCAAACTGTACACCCAGGCGGTACGGAAAATGAGATATGAACCGGCGACGGATTGAATCGCCTGCTCCCCTGCCAGTTTGCTAGCCCCATAGACGTTTAACGGGTTGGTGGCGTCTGTCTCAACATAAGTTGAGCCTTTTGCGCCGTCGAAAACGTAATCGGTGGAGTAATGGATCAGGGTCGCATTCAACGCTTTGGCTTCTTCAGCCATGACGGCAGAGGCTTTGGCGTTGATGGCATACGCGAGATCGCTTTTGCTTTCAGCCACGTCCACGGCTGTGTAGGCAGTGGAATTCACAATGGTATCGGGTTTGTAGGCGCGAATCACTTCGCGCAGAGTCTCTGGATTTGCCAGATCAATTTGCGGGTAGTCCAGACCGTGTACATCGCCCAGAGGCGGCAAACAGCGTTGTAATTCCCATCCCAGTTGGCCGGTATTACCCAGCAATAAAATTTTCATTTATATTTTTCCGTTTGCGAGATCCAAAAGATATTGACCGTAGGAGTTATTCTTGAGTCTGTCAGCCAGCTCCAGAAGTTGTCTTTTGTCGATGAAGCCCATGCGGTAGGCGATTTCTTCGGGGCAGGAGATCATCATGCCCTGACGTTCCTGCACGGCCTGAATGAAATTCGAAGCCTGCAACAGCGACTCGTGGGTGCCGGCATCGAGCCAGGCCACACCGCGGCCAAGCGCTTCCACACGCAGGTCGCCGCGTTCGACGTAAAGACGGTTCAAATCGGTGATCTCCAGTTCGCCGCGTTTCGAGGGCTGTAAATTCGCCGCCATTTCGATCACGCCGGGGTCGTAAAAATAAACGCCCGGCACCGCGTAATTCGATTTTGGCTGGGCGGGTTTTTCTTCGAGGCTTACCACTTTGCCATCGCTATCGAACTCGACCACGCCGTAACGTTCGGGGTCGCGCACGGGGTAGGCAAAAATGCGCGCGCCGGAAGTCAACGTGGCAGAGCGACGCAATATCTCGGGCAGGCCGTGACCGAAGAAAATGTTATCGCCCAAAATCAAACAGGATGAATCATTCCCGACGAATTTCGCGCCGACGCGGAACGCATCCGCCAGACCCCGCGGCTGGTCCTGTTCTGCGTAGGAGAATCTCAGCCCCCACTGAGTCCCATCGCCAAGCAGGTTGCGGAAGAGCGGCAAATCTTCGGGCGTGCTGATGACGAGAATGTCACGGATCTCCGCCAGCATCAGCATGGAAAGCGGATAATACACCATCGGCTTGTCGTACACCGGCAGCAATTGCTTGCTCATGGAAAAAGTCAGCGGGTGCAGGCGTGTGCCGCGCCCACCGGCAAGGATGATTCCCTTCATGACGGGTTCTCTCTTTTTTCATAGTTTTTGGAAAGCCAGGTTTGATATTCGTGCTGCTTTTGAATGGCACTCACCCACTCTGGGTTGGCGAGGATCCATTGCACCGTGGCAAGCAGGCCGTCCGTCAGGGAATGACGCGGCTTCCAGCCAAGATCGCGTTCGATCTTGCTGATATTCATGGCATAGCGGCGGTCATGACCAGGGCGGTCTGTTACGAATTTAATCAAACTACGATGCGGCTCTGCCAGCGGCTGAAGTTCATCCAACAGATCACAGATGGTTTCGATGATGGTCAAATTGGCGGGCTGGTTATTGCCGCCGATGTTATAGGTTTCGCCGGGTTTGCCATCCACAACGATCTTGTGGATCGCCTCGCAATGGTCGGTCACGAACAGCCAATCGCGGATCTGCTGGCCGTCGCCATACACGGGCAGGTGTTTGCCTGTCAACGCATTGAGGATGACCAGCGGAATCAATTTCTCGGGAAACTGGCGCGGGCCATAATTATTCGAACAATTCGAAATGGTCACCGGCAGTTGGTAGGTGTGGTTATAAGAACGCACCAGATGATCGCTGGAGGCCTTTGAAGCGGCATAAGGTGAATTCGGCGCGTAGGGGGTGGTTTCAGAAAAGGCGGGGTCATCGGGCGCAAGCGTGCCATACACTTCATCGGTGGAAACATGATGAAAGCGGACTTGATCGAGAGGCAACGCATTTTCCACCTGCCAGTATTGCCGCGCCGCTTCAAGCAATGTAAACGTGCCGATCACATTCGTTTGAATGAACGGCTCCGGTCCCAAAATCGAACGGTCCACATGGGTCTCGGCGGCAAAATGAATGATGGTATCGATCTGATGTTGGCGAAGCAAATCGCGCACAAAATCACGGTTGCAAATATCACCCTGCACGAAGGTGTGATGATCCGCGTTGGGCAGGTCCTTCAAATTCTCGAGGCTGCCCGCATAGGTCAACGCATCGAGGTTAATGATCTGAACCTGTGGATCCGCCTCTAAAATATAACGAACAAAATTGGAGCCGATAAAACCCGCCCCGCCAGTGACCAAAACATTTTTCATTTTGTCTCCCGGAGTCTAATCATAAATCTCAGCATCTTTGAGGAGCACGCCCTTTGCATCCTTCCCAGACAGAATCGGAAAGCCATCGCCCGCAACGGGCCAATCGATGCCCAGAGCAGGATCGTTCCATAACAGACTGCGCTCCCATTGCGGAGCATAATAATCTGTCGTTTTATAAAGGATCTCAGCCCGCTCGCTCATGACGTAAAACCCATGCGCGAATCCGGGCGGGACCCAAAGCTGGTTCTTGTTTTCTGACGAAAGGACCGCCCCGACCCATTTTCCAAACGTCGGGGAACTGCGGCGAATATCCACAGCCACGTCATAAATCTCGCCAACGACCGTTCGCACCAGTTTACCCTGAGGCTGGCGAATCTGGTAATGCAATCCGCGCAACACCCCCCGCGTGGAAGCCGAATGGTTATCTTGTACAAAATCAAATTGAATGCCTGCCGCCAAAAAGCGTTCCTTTTGGTAGCTTTCCAAAAAGAATCCACGCTCGTCTTCAAAGACTTTCGGCACGACCAGAATCACTTCAGGCAGGCTGGTTGGTATGAATTGCATGTGGATTTATGCTCCTGCGCCCGGCTGTGCCTTGCGATATTCCGCCACGATATCGGCAGCGGGGCCAACCGCGCGCACTGTGCCATGGTCAAGCCAGGCAACACGCTGACAAAGATTCATCACAGATTCCATGGAGTGAGAAACCATGATGGAGGTGGTCTTTCCATTGCGGAATCCACGCATACGCGCTTCGCATTTCCTGCGGAAGGATTCATCCCCCACAGACAGCACTTCATCAAGCAGGAGGATATCCGGTTCCCAGGTGGTGGCTGCAGCAAATCCGAGGCGGGCATACATGCCGCTGGAATAGGTACGCAGGGGCGAATCAATAAAATCGCCCAGCTCAGAGAACTCGATGATCTCGTCCATGTGCTCTTCGATCTCACGGCGCGGATGACCAAGAATGGTGCCATTCAACATAATGTTCTCACGCCCGGTCAATTCAGGGTGAAAGCCCGCGCCCAACTCCAACAGCGGCGTGACAACGCCTTTGATCCACACCCGCCCTTCCGTAGGAATCAAGACTCGTGAGACAACCTTGAGCAGGGTGCTTTTCCCGGCGCCATTATTGCCCACGATGCCGAAGATCTCGCCTTTTTGGATCTGCAGATTTACATCATTCAAGGCGCGGAATTCTTTAAATTGGATCCGTCTCTGCAGAATACGAATGGCGTATTCCTTGAAGGTACGAATCCGTTCTCCCGGCTTGCGATACAGCACGGAGACACCTTCAATGCGGATAACGTCTTCTGATGGTTTGTTTGAATCGATCATGTTTATAAGTGATAGGCGAACTCATCAGAGCGTTTCGAAAAGAACAGCCATCCGATGATAAGAGTCGTGACAGAGATCAACGTCGCAACGATCAGGATATCCCCATCGGGAAGCACTCCCTCGAAGATCGGCGCGCGGAATATTTTCACATAATAGTACATTGGGTTCAAATGAAAGAACCAATAGCGATAGGCTTCGGGGATCAAGGTTTCGGGATAGACGATGGGCGTCAAATACATCCAGCCAGTCAGCACAAGGTTGTACATATCCGCCACATCAGGGAAGTAGATCGACATGGTGGAAATGATCAGCCCCACCCCCAAAGCGAACGCCCCCAGCAGCAGCATCGAAACCGGCACGAACAGGATGCTCCAACGCAGCGGCAGGCCGATGATGAGAACGATCAAAACGAGGGGGATGAACGAAATCCCCAAATTGGTCAGCCCGGTGCCGATCGAAGAGACCGCAAAAGAGGTGCGCGGCACGTAGATCTGCCGAAGCAAAGCGCCACCCCACACGATCTGCGTCATCATGGCGCTGGTGGCCTGTGAAAAGAACGTCCACGCGATCAGGCCGCTGAGGATGTAAGCCGGGTAGCCCTTGACCTGGCTAAACAGAGTCGAGAAGACCACAGAAAGGATCACCATCATGCCGAGGGGCTGGAGCATCGTCCAGGCGACGCCCAAAACCGAGCGCTTGTAACGCGCCACAATGTCCTTGCGGATCAATTGAAAGATCAGGTCGCGATATCGAAAGATACCGCGCAATTCCTCCAACGCCACCGGCCCGCGCCGGGCGCTATCATAGATAAATTCTTCAGATGTTTTCATACCACTCACAAAAGGTAACTTATTTTCAGGAACCCGACCCGAAATCAGAGCCAGAACAGGCAGGTCAGAAAAATCCGCGGTGCGGATTCTCGAACGGGATTTAAAACAGCGTTTTCGATTCTACCATACGGGAAAAAGCCGCAGAAACGGCTACTGCACAGGGCATTGCAGCGGCACCGGCGGGCGGCGCGTGTACACGATGTTCGGCTGATCCACGATCACCACGGCCAGCGCATCGATATTAGCCCCCAGCCCGCACCCCAAAACAAACACATCGGAGGCGTTCGGGAAGTAATCCACATCGGCCCGCGGCAAAAGCACATAGCTCAACCCCTGCGGACCGATCACCGTAAACGCGATTCGGGGAAAATCCATCGCGGTGTACGGAAAACGATTCTTGGGGATGCCCCTGCCCGCCTCAAAATAACGCGGATACAAAGCGCGCCCGGCCACGATCCTAAGTTCGGGCCATTGCGCGAAGGCGGTCTGCAATTCCGCCGCATCGTATCCCATCTTTTGAATATCGCCCTGAGATTCAAGCAGCGTGAACAATTCCTCCTGCGAACGGTCAGGATAGCGGCGTGGAATGAAATGACCCGACACCGGCACCAGTGACCCAACGAACAGGAAGAAAATGACGATCAACGGAGCCTGCTTCTTAAGCGGTTCCCAACTCCACGAAGCCTGCTCAGCGACATGGGCAGTCTCTTCCCGCAGGCCAAAGAAAGCCAGTCCCCACAAAATGACTTGAAACAAACCCAACGCAAAATAAAACAGGATGACCCAATCGATCGGCACAACGTAGCGTCCGCCGGAGGTGCGGGCGAAGGCATTGGCAAGGTCATAAAAAAGGAAGATACCCAATGGAGCCAGCCCCGGAGCGCGGGAGTATTTCCAGGCGGCGGCAATGCCCAGCGCGACTAGAAGCAGGTTCAAGGTCAGGAAATGATGCGCGCTTTCAGCGAAGCGGCCATCCCAATACGGTTCCCAATACGGGAAATCGCCGCGCACCGTGCGCCACAGATCGTGGAACTCGTCATCTGTCGGCAGAATAAAGACCGACGAAATGATGTTGTGCAGGAAATGAATGGTCACAAATTCATAAACAGGTTTCACCCTTGCAGGCTCAGCCAAACGCGGACCTGTGGATGATACAGCGGCAACGCTCACCGGAGCTGCTTCATTTCCCTGCGGCTCTTCCTCGGGCGCAAGCTGCGGCGCCGCTTGCGGATAACGCGCCTTAAGAACGATCATGATTCTGTAAATATAAATATCGAAAACGGATTTGTCGTGATACGCTCCCCACGCAAACGTGCTCGCGAACATCGTAACCAAAACCAGCATGCCGATCACCATGCCGCGCAATTTCTGCCGCCAATACACGAAGGGAATCAAAATTCCCGCGAACACCAAAAGAAAAAGCGTATTCGTGCGCAGCATGATTCCCAGCCCCACCACGCCACCCGCCCACAACGCATATAAATAATTCTTCGCAGGAGCCTTCAACCAGCGCACCATCATCAAGGCAAACCACGCCACGAAAATGACCGTCGGGAAATCGGTGAGCATATACTTCTGATTGGCAAGATCGATCAAGGTGCTGACCACGATTCCGTTGACACCGCGCATTGTCACCAATGCCGCGAGGATCACACCAAAAGAACGGTTGAAAACATCCCGCCCCAGCAAATACAGGAGCGCTGGAAAAACAGCATAGATGGCGGCTTGCACGTTCATCAAGTGCTCGTAATTCTGCCCGAACAATTGATGCAGGAAAACCAGAAACGCCATATACAGGGCGCGGTCCCAATAGGCACCGTTGTTAATGCCCTGACCGATCAACGCAAACTGACTGCCGCGGTCAAAGGTTGCCGCATCGGAAAATGGATGCAGTTCATAATCAGGCAGAAACGGCCCCGGCGCGAAGAAACTGGTGGGCAATGGTTCACGCGCCCAAAGATACGCCGCCAGGCACCAGATCAAAAAGAAAACGAAAAGGTCCGTCCATTTTGGAAAACGCGCCTTGAATGACGAACGCTCCAACGCAAACACGCCAAGGCCGATCACCATCGCCAGCACGATCTGCAAACTCAGCACAGGCACGCCCGCGCCATACCAAAAACCATCGCTCACCCACACCCCCAAGCCGGTCAACGCGATGAATGCCCAAATCAAAAGAAAAGCGAACATCACGCCCAGCGCAATGCCAAAAATCTTTTTATTCGAAGTGAGTGTATTCAAAAAATTCTGCGGGTCAAAACCATATTCTTCCACCCCTGAAACAACAAAAGTCAAAACACCAGCGAGGGTCAACCAAACGACAATGGGATGCAGGCGCAGGTAATAATCCTGATTGTTCTCCCAGCGATACAAAGGTGTGAACCAGATCACCCAGCCTGCAATGGCGATCGCCGCGGCCAGCCAGCGGATCAGCACGGCGAGAGTCGTCTTCCCGAAGAGAAAAGTCCAAGCCCGCTCTGCCCAGGCCTGATTGCGAAATGAACGGACCGAAAGCGCCGCCGTCAATAACCCCGCCAGCGACACACTGCCAATCAGAATCATTCTTTGCAGTGACAGCCCCAAAAAAATATTATTCTTCGGGTCAGAAGGCACCTGATACACCACCCAGGCCGTCACAAACGCGCCAACCGAGATCAGCAGCCCATAGACCGCAAGGGTGAAGGATTTGTTTTTCCAGCGCAACATATTAATCGGCATGAGTTTACCATAACGAACCCCGTCGATTTCGCTCTTATAATTGGAGCGAATGGTAAAAACTTCAAGCAAAAAACCGATTGGAAACCCGACCCGCGGAAAGACCGCTTCGAACCGACTCCGCCGTGTCGATAACTTTATCCTGCTCTATGAGCCTGCGCTTCTTACGCGGACCGATGGACTGTTTCAGCATTCGATGTTCATTGATCTTGGCTACGGCTTCGACGCCCGAACCACCCTCGAAAGCGCGGAACGCTTCAGGCGTGTCAACCCGTCACTGCCCATCCTCGGCGTGGAGATCGACAAGGAGCGGGTCGAGGCCGCGCTGCCCTTCGCCGACAGCATCACCCACTTTCGGCATGGAGGATTTAACTTGCCTTTGCAATCAGGCGAAAGGGTAAGATTGATCCGCGCATTTAATGTCCTGCGTCAATATGAAGAGAAGGATTTTGCGCCCGCGTATGAACGTCTCGCTGAATATGTTTTACCGGGCGGGCTGATGATCGAAGGCACGTCGAATCCGTTTGGAAGTATCTGGGTGGCGAACCTCGTTCGAAAAATAGAAAGCGGATGGAAGTTCGAAGCGCTTGTATTCAGCACAAACTTCCGTATGGGATTCGACATCACCGATTTTCAAACCGTGCTGCCAAAGAATCACATCCATCATGTGGTGGCAGGCGAACCCATCCATAATTTTTTCGAAGCGTGGAAACGCTCTGCCGCCGAAACCGCGCATGCAAAAGTTTTCGGGTGGAAGCAATGGTTCACCGCCTCGGCCGAAAGCCTGGCGGCAAAAGGGTTCAAGATCGACACGCATAAAAAATGGCTGGCAAAAGGCTGGCTGATCCTGAAAAACGGAACAAGCGCAGAAGGTTGAACGTCAGATTTAAGAGCCGCTGCTTAATTTCATAAAAGGAAAGTATCATGTCATTCTTCAAAAAAACCCGTTTGCTAGCCATTGTGCTGTTAGTTGCCAGCATGGCTTGTGCCACTCCATCCATTTTTCCATCGAACGAAAATGAAATCAGCACTGCCGTGGCAGGGACAGTGATGGCGGGCCAAACCCAGGACGCAATAAACGAACTCCTCACTCCACCCACATTGCAAGATACCCCCACCCTCGTCCCAACTTTAACATTCACGCTCGAACCGCCCACATTGACTCCCACTCCAACACTGGTGCCGACCCTGCCTTTCACTCCCACGCTGGAAACGCCGTTCATCACCGTTTCCGTCGATACCAATTGCCGCAGCGGACCAGGCAAAGTGTACGATATGGTCGGGGCTTTGCTGGTCGGTGAAATCGCCCAAGTGTATGCACGTGACCCAACCAATAACTATTGGTACATCCGCAACCCAGATGGCAGTGACCCCGAGTTTTGCTGGGTATGGGGAAAATATGCCACACTGACGGGGCCAGTCATGCTCGCGCCGGTCTTCACGCCGCCGCCCACGCCCACCGCCACGGCCACTTCCCTGCCCACGCCGAAGTTCACCGTTGAATACACCAGCATGGATTCATGCAACGGCTTCTGGTGGGTGGAACTGAAACTCAGGAATACTGGCGGCATCCCGTTCAAATCGGTGAACATCTCGATCAGGGATAAGATCACCGATGTGGTCGTCTCTGATACCGCTGATGGATTCATCAATCTCGACGATTGCCAGACGAAAAGCGCGAAAGAAATCCTCGGCATCGGCGAGACTTACACCATTAGCACACCCCCATTCAAATACAACCCTGAAAGCCATAGACTCTTTGTAACCATTACACTGTGCTCGGATAAAGGTCAACAGGGAACGTGCGCGACGGAAAAGATCGATTTTGAGCCGTAATCACAAAGGAGACGAAGTGTCACGATCCACACGGACTGCGGATTTGAATCTGCAATTACGAAATAAAACGAGGCTGTTTTTTCTACTGGTATTGACGCTTCTGGCCAGCTGTACCAGCAAGCCCGAACCAGCTCTGCCTGCACTCACATTCAAGAATACCGTGGTCAGCTTGACCTTCGATGACGGTGACGCCGACAACTACGCCGTGCGCGATATCCTCGCGGAGAATAACCTGCGGGCCACCTTCTACATCGTAAGCGGATTCACCGGCACGAACGGCTACATGACCGAAGACCAACTGCGCGACCTGTACAACGACGGCAACGAGATCGGCGGACACACGCTCAGCCATAGCAATGTCCCTGACTTGAGCGGCGCAGACCTCGAACGTGAGATCTGCCAGGACAGGCAAAATCTGCTGGCGCACGGATTCGCAGTAAATTCCTTCGCCTATCCCTACGGCCACTATGACGATGAATCAAAACAAATGGTGGTCGATTGCGGATATAACAATGCACGCGGCGTTTCCGGCGGACCGGACACCATTCCGCCCGTGGATATGTATGTCTTGAATGCCATGCCCTACATTGTGAAAGATACGCGCTTTCCAAAAATGACCCGCTATGTGACCGAAGTTGAAAATGACGGCGGCGGCTGGGTCATCTTTGTATTTCATCACGTCTGCGACGGCTGTAATGAGTATGCGATCAAACTCAATGTGTTCGATCAATTTGCAAAGTGGCTCGGTGAACAACAAGCCAATGGATTGGTAGTCAAAACGATGAGCGAAGTGGCGAATCCGAAGTAGGTCCACTTGCAGCGTGACATCATCAAGAGAGACGCCAAAGTCTGAGGACTTTGGCGTCTCTCTTTTTTATTCTTCTTTTTTCTTGCGAATTACAAAAAAAGGCAAAAGCATCAGCAAAACAGAAATCCCCAATCCGCATAAACCACCCAGCCCAAACATGCCGCCGATGGAGGCCAGCGCATATTGCTCGTTGCGGATGATCTCCGTGCTGCCATCGGCAAAGGTGCAGGTGATCTCCACCGTGTGACCGTACGTGCCCGATGGGCTGGACGTTGTTGGAACGGATGCGCCATCCTGGCGCGAGGTACTTTCCGCGCCCGGGCAAAACACAGATACGGCGATCTTTTCGCTCAGATTGGGAATGGCAAACAGGGAGGGTCCCACCATGAAGGTGGTGACAAAAATGATGCCGCACGAAACTGCACCGATCGCAAACCACGCGATCAAACGGGCAACCCAAACTTCCTTTGCAGAATTCAATTTCATAATTTACCTCTAATTGTTTTTGCGAAAATACACAGTTGACAATTATTGTATCGAATCCAAACAGAGGATACAACCTCCCAAAGGTTTGATGCACTATGATTCCGTCATAAAATATTTTTCCACAATACCCTTGACTCTATTTTCTCTTGCATGATAAACTCACGGCGCTTGATAAAAGCAAATCTTACGAAAGGAGGCGCACGCCCAATGTTGATGAACAAGTTTTACACCTTCCCTGCATTCATCGGTAAAGCCGATGTTGATTCTCGCAGTGCGCCTGCTCACCGTTAGACTGTCCTAGTTGTCTTGCGGCCACGGTGCACTACACACCCGTGGCCGTTTTTATTTAATCGCGCGAAAGGCGGCCATGGGTCAATGTGACCTGTGACCGCTTTTTTGTTTTTTTGGTTTGGAGGAAAAAATGTTGGATATACAAACTCAGTTGTTCGAAGCGACGGATATCCGTTTCGGTCCCATCGACCATGAAACGCATCCTGAAATCGAATCCAAATGGACGCATGACGCCGAATTCATGCGCCTGCTGGACTTAAAACCCGCCCGTCCGCTTTCACCCGCAATGGTGAAGAAGCAGTATGAAGCCGTTGAAAAGGAAATGGAGGAGGATAAGAACCTCTTCTACTTCACCATCCGTGCCCGCGAAGATGACCGTTTGATCGGAAAAGCCATTTTGGAATGGATCGACTGGACCAACGGCAACGGGTTTCTTCGCCTCGGTATCGGTGCCGTGGAGGATCGCCGCAAGGGATACGGCTCGCAAGCCTTGAGTCTCTTGCTGCGCTATGCCTTCAATGAGCTGAATCTCTATCGCGTGACTGCGGTGGTACCTGCCTACAATGAGGGCGCCATGCGCCTCTTCCAGAAGTTTGGTTTTATGGAAGAGATTCGACGACGTCAGGCATTGAATCGCGACGGTCAAATTTGGGATCTCGTCTCTTTCGGCTTATTGAATACCGAATGGCGGGAGCAGAATAACGGTCGAGGGTGAAGCGATGAAAGACATCTATCGCGGATCCCTCGTCCGCCTCGCGAATGATTCCCCCGAGATCATGGCCAAGGCCTTCGTCAAATGGGATCGAGACACCGAACAGCACCGCCTGGCCGACAGCGACCCCGCCATGTTGTTTTCTGAAAAAAAGATCAAGGACTTCATCGAAAAACGCGCGGGCAAAAACCCGCAGGCATTCCCGTTTTCCATACGCACACTCGCCGATGATAAGTTGATCGGTGGCGTGAGTCTGTGGGTCAATTCGTGGACGCATGCCGACACATGGGTTGGCATTTCCATTGGCGAGCGCGAATACTGGGGCAAGGGCTACGGCACCGACGCCATGCGCCTCATCGTGCAATATGGATTTATCGAGCTGAATCTGCGCCGTGTTTCACTCGGCCTGCACGCCTACAACGAACGCGCCTTGAAATCCTATGAAAAAGTTGGATTCAAAATGGAAGGACGCATGCGCGGCGAAGGCCTGCGCGACGGCGTCCGCTTTGACAGCCTTTGGATGGGCATCCTTCGTGAGGAATGGCTCGCCCAACAGGAGGCGAAATGAAAGATATTTTCAAGGGGAATCTTGTGCGCCTTTCTGCCATGGATTCTGAAGAGGTCGGCAAGGCGTTTTCCTCGCTGGGACGCGATTCGGAATTAATGCGCCTGATGGATACGGGCCCGACCCGCCTGCATTCCGCAAAAGCGACGACAAAATTCCTTGAAAAAATAATTGAAGATGATTCACCCGCGAATCATTTCTTCAGTATCCGCGCCCTGGATGATAACCGCCTGTTGGGCGATATCAATATTGATGTGATCAACAACTGGGGTTCGCGTGATTCGTTTGTGGGTATTGGAATCTACAAACGTGAAGATTGGGGCAAGGGCTACGGCACCGAAGCCATGAAACTGATTTTGCAATTTGGCTTCATCGAACTCAACCTGCGCCGTATCACCCTTACCGTCTTTGAATACAATCCACGCGCCATCCGCTCTTATGAAAAATGCGGTTTTCAAGTTGAGGGTCGTATGCGCGGCAGAATCATAAAAGACAACAAACGCTGGGATGTGCTCCTTATGGGCATTCTGCGTGATGAATGGAAGGAATTGAACCATGACACAACCTCAACTAAATGAAACGCGTCTCGACTCAAGCCTCAGCCTGCGCACTGCTCAATGGGCAGATTGCGAAGCCGTGGCAGGAGTCATCTACGCCGTGTGTGAAGCCGATGGAGATACCACGGTCGCAGTCACACCTGAAGAACTGAAAAACGAATGGCAAAGCGAAGGCTTCAATCCAGAAACCGACGCCTTCATTATTGAAACAAAAGATGGCCGCATAGTCGGATACGAAGAATTCGGCAACCAACACGAACACTACAACCTGCGCACCGATGGATACGTCCACCCGCAATTCAAAGGGTTGGGAATCGGCACAACCCTGCTGCGTCGCGCCGAAGCACGCGCCATCGAAGAAATGCAACTCGCCGAACCCGACCTGCGCATTTTCCTGCGCAGCACCATCGACAGCCGCGATGCCGCCAGCCATGAACTGCACAAAACCGAAGGCTACTTTCCAAAACGCTATCACTGGCGAATGGAAATAAAACTTGATTCCGCGCCCCCAGCCGCAGTCTGGCCTGAAGGCGTGGAGATTCGTCCGTTTGTAAGGGCAGAGCATGAAATGGCCGTCTGGCAGGCGCAAAACGAATCCTTTCGAGACCATTGGGGAAGCCACGATGTATCCTTCGAGGAATTTGTCCACAGCCGCTTCGACGACCCTGAATTTGACCCGAATCTTTGGGTCATCGCCTGGGATGGGAACGAAGTGGCAGGCTTTTCGATTAACCGTTACCGCATGGGCATCGGCTGGATCCGTACACTCGGCGTTCGCCGTCCGTGGCGCAAAAAGGGACTCGGCCTCGCTCTGCTGCAACAATCCTTTGGCGAATTCCACAAACGCGGCACAAACACCATCGGTCTCGGCGTGGATGCTTCCAACCCAACAGGTGCAACCCGTCTTTATCAACGGGCTGGCATGGTTGTAGCCAGTGAGTTTCTCACTTATGAAAAGGAACTTCGCCCCGGACGTGTGGTGGAGGAATAAAGTTAGGAGATCGCCATGACTGAAAAAGCACATCTCGACCACGGCCTGACACTGCGCCCAGCGAGTTTGGCAGATGTCAATGCAGTTGCAAAACTCACATATGAAGTTGCTAAAATGGAAGGCGATGCGAGTTTTGTAATGACGGCCGAAGAGCTGGCAAACGCATGGCGTAACGAAGGCTTTCTTGTGGAACGCGACGTCTTTGTCGTGGAGACCCAGGAGGGACGTGTGGTTGGCAGTGAAGAGTTTTATAACGAGAATGGTCACTGTAAACTTATAGCAGACGGATGCGTTCATCCCGAATTCAGAGGCCTGGGGATTGGAACCTCCCTGCTTGAAAAAATGGAAGTACGCGCGCAGGCTGAAATGGAACTTGCCAAGCCGAATACGCGGGTGGTGATCCAAAGCATGATCAATACCAGGAACGAGGCTGGGGATCCCTTGCTCCGTGCCATGGGCTACTCTCCCATCCGCTATTTTTGGCGCATGGAAATCAAGTTGCAGGAAGCTCCTGCAGCAGTGACCTTCCCTACCGGCCTTGAGTTGCGGCCGTTCATCAAAGACGAACATGCTGTTGCCGTCTGGCAGGCAGACAACGAAGTTTTCCGCGACCACTGGGGTAGCCATGAATTTACCTATGAAAAGTGGTCTCAAAAATTTGACAATCCAAATTTTGACCCTACCCTTTGGATGGTTGTCTGGGATGGAGATCAGATTGCAGGGTTTTCACAAAACCGCTTCCGCATGGGATCTGGCTGGGTGGGCACAATTGGTGTCCGCCGCCCCTGGCGCAAAATGGGACTTGGAATTGCCCTTTTACGGCATTCCTTCGGCGAATTCTACAAACGCGGCACAACCACTATTGGCCTCGGCGTGGATGCCTCCAACCCTACGGGCGCAACGCGTTTATATCAGCGGGCTGGCATGGTTGTAGCCAGCGAACACCTCACTTATGAAAAAGAGCTTCGCCCAGGCCGCGAAGTGGAGGAATAAATATTTTTTACCGTCCACTTCTTCTAAATAAAAGACTCTAGAGGTTTTCAAACAGGGAATCAGCCCGATTTTTGGCCTGATTCCTTTAAAAGAGCCTTTAGGGTCTGGTTTTTTAGGCGCAAATTACAGAAAGAACTGAGCAAATAAAAAGCTGATTCGCTATGCGGGTGAAATCAGTGTAGAATCAAGATATATTCGCGCTTTTTTGGAAAGGATAAACCTATGAACCTGCGTTGTATTTACTGCCAGACCCCATTCACCCTTAGCCGCACTGAGATGCTTACTGCCATTATGACGATGAATGAAAAGAACATGAACCACTATGACGGCCACTGCCCGCGCTGCCGCCGCGCCAATTCCATTTCTCGACAGAGGATGGAACTGTTCTTCCCCAACTGGCAGGATGCCGCCAAGAAACAGGCTTCTGCTGATGCAAAAGCCGCTGCCGCCAGCGCCAACGCTGAAGTTCCAGCCACTGCTTTCCTTAAGACCGAGCCCCTTCCAAAAACGACAAAGATCGGCACTGAGAAAAAGTCTGCTGCAAAGAAACCAGCCGCAGCGAAATCTTCCACGGCAAAAGCAAAAGCTCCTGCCGCAAAGAAACCTGCAGCTTCGAAGACCAAGAAGAAATAGCACATGCCCGTCCGCGCTGTGTTCTTTGATTTCGGGGGCGTGATCATGCGTACCGAGTACCAGTCTCCGCGCCAGCATTTGGCGGAGCGGTTTGGCATGGATTATGACGACATCGATAAGGTCGTCTTCGCAAGTGAATCTGCGCGGCGCGCATCGGTGGGTGCCATCCCCGAACATGCCCATTGGGCGGAAGTGTTGAAGCGGTTAAAGCACCCAATCTCCGAGATGAAATCCTTTCAGGATGAATTCTTCGGTGGCGACGTGATCGACCGCGATCTGGTGGAATATATCCGCTCCCTGCGCGGGAAGGTCCATACCGGACTGATCTCCAACGCATGGAGCGGGTTGCGTGATTTCATCGCACGTGAAAAGGTCATCGATGTGTTCGACACTGTCACCATTTCGGCGGAGGTTGGCGCAATCAAGCCCGAGGCAAAGATCTATCAAGTTGCGTTGGAGCAGGCCAGAGTTAAGGCAGAAGAAGCGGTCTTCGTCGATGATGTAAATATCAATCTCGAAGGCTGTGAAGATCTCGGCATGACCGGCATCCTGTTCAAGAACCCACAAGATAGCATTGCAGAGTTGAAGCGGCTGCTGGAGGAACACACATGAATCAAAACGCCAAACGGATCGCCGTCGTGCTTGTAAAAAGCCTGCATGTGCGTGTGGATCATGATGCATCAAGTGAGGCCATTGCAGGTTTGAAGGAAGGCGACGAAGTGGAAGTGACCGCTACATGGGGAAACAGTGAAAGTATTTGGGCGCAGCTCGGCGAAGGCAGATGGGCTGCAATGAAGTACGACGGCCAGACCTTGATGAAGTTCAAGGAATAGTTTTCCAGCATTGTACGGGGAAGCGATGCGCACGGGACCTTCGGCACTTTCACTGATCTGACACTCTGTGCGAGTATTCCAGTTTTTTCATAAATATTTTTTAAGACTTCAGCGTTTGATTACGCTTTTGTCGTTTAAACTCATATAACAACAAACAAAAATGGAGGCTGTCATGAAAATCTTCACCTTTTTAAATAATGTTCGGCATACGGAGGGAGCCTTCCGCGCCTGACGCACGGTTCTCGTTTCACAAAAAGGAATAACATGTTTTCAAATTTAAAGTTAGATGCCACAAAAGTTTATCTGTTTATCGAATTCACCGCTTCGGCTTTCTTCTCGATGATGTTCGTGACCATGTCACTGTACGAGGCCACAATTGCGGGGCTTACGCCATTACAGCTCGTGCTGGTCGGCACCACACTGGAGGTTTCAGCGTTCGTCTTTGAAATCCCCACGGGTGTGGTGGCAGATTCATATTCACGCCGCCTGTCCATCATCATCGGGTACTTTTTGATGGGGCTCGGTTTTCTTGTGGAAGGCCTCTTTCCCGCCTTTCTGCCGATCCTGCTTGCGCAAGTCATCTGGGGGCTGGGATATACATTCACCAGCGGAGCCACACAGGCATGGATTTCGGACGAGGTCGGGGAAGAAAAGGCCAATCAGCTTTTCATGCGCGCCACACGCGTAGGGCTGACCGCATCCCTGTTTGGGATGGGGCTAGCTATGCTCATCGGCGCGAACAACGTGGCCCTGCCGATTCAGATCGGTGCAGTCGGCGTGATCATGATCGGCGTTGTGCTGATCTTCATCATGCCTGAAACAGGCTTCCACCCCACCCCGCAGGAAGACCGCAACACATGGCAGCATATGTGGCACACATTCAATGAAGGTGTGAAGGCAGTGCGAGCACGTCCACGCCTTATCACCATTCTTGGCATCGGTTTGTTTTACGGCCTGTACAGCGAAGGCTTCGACCGTCTGTGGGTGAAGCACTTGCTCGATAATTTTGATATCCCGGTCCTGTTCGGGAACAATCAAGTGGCCTTCTTTGCCGTGTTGCGCATCGTGGCATCCGTCCTGACCATCTTCGCGATCCGTTTCGTGGAAAAACGCGTCGACTCGGGAAGTCCGCTTGCGATTGGCCGCGCCATGATGATCGTAACGGGATTGATCGCCACCACCATGATCGGATTCGCCCTTTCGCCGCTTCTTGTCCTAGCCCTGGGCCTGTATCTCGTCATCGACGTTTTACGCGATATTCGAGGTCCGCTCAACTCGGCATGGGTGAACCAGAAACTTGATCCGCAAACCCGCGCCACGGTTCATTCCATGACCGGGCAGGTGGATGCCTTCGGGCAGATCGCAGGCGGCCCCAGCGTGGGACTCGTTGCGCGATTCTTTTCAGTTGTAGCGGCCATCACCACATCGGGACTGCTGCTTTTGCCAGCCATGTTCCTCGTAGGCCGCGCCAACTCACAGTCCATTGCGGAACGGGATTCGCAAATCGATTCATAAACACGGGGGTTAGTTAATTCATGCAGTAAAGGGAAGCCGGGTTCTTTCGAATCTGGCTTCCCTATTGAATGGATTATAATTTCATGGCAATAACCAATTCAAATCGGAGGTGTCTAGTGGATCTCTCGAAGCACGCTTTCTTTGAGGGAAAGATCGTCCCACTTGCGGACGCGAAAATCAACATAGCAACACATGGCTTTTTATATGGAACCACCGTGTTCAGTGGTATGCGGGCATATTGGAACGAAGAGAAGAAACGTCTCTTCGTTTTTCGTCCATTTGACCATTTTCAGCGCCTTTTAAATTCCGCGCGCATGATGGCAATGGATATCCCCTATGACGAAGAGAGTCTGACCCAGTTGACTCTCGATGTTTTACGAATGGACAACTGGAAGGAAGATGTGTATCTGCGCCCCACCATTTACAAAGCTGACATGGGCATCGGTGTGCGTTTGCACAATCTAAAAGACGAATTCGCCATGTTCGTGATGGCATTTGAAAAATATGTTCCCAATGATTCGAACGCGCATATCACATTCTCGTCCTGGCGGCGCATTGACGATAATTCCATCCCTGCGCGTGGAAAGATATCGGGCGCGTACGCCAACTCGGCGCTGATCAAGACCGACGCCAACCGCGCAGGCTTTGACGAGGCGCTCGTGCTCGACAACAACGGCCATGTCTCTGAAGGCTCAGCCATGAATATCTTTATCATTCGTGACGGCATTCTGATCACGCCGCCAGTCACAGACAATATCCTCGAAGGCATCACCCGCCGCTCGGTCATGGAATTGGCGCGCAGCGAGCTCGGCCTGCAAGTCCTGGAACGCTCCATCGACCGCACAGAAGTATTTATCGCCGAGGAAGTTTTCATGACCGGCACCGCCGCGCAAATCGTCGCTGTGACGAAAATTGATCATCGCCCTGTGGGTACCGGCAAAATGGGACCCATCACTGAGAAATTGCGCATCCTGTTCGATGATATCGTCCGCGCAAAACACCCGAAGTATCAAAAATGGAATCTTGAAGTCGGGTAAAAAAACTATCAAACAAAAATGTCCGCTGCTTATCAGGCAGCGGACATTTTATTATTCTCACTTTTTCTTCTTCGCTTTCCTACCCTTTTTCAACTCTTCAAGCTCCAGCCTGTTCTTTTCCAATTCAAGCTCAAGCTTCTTGCGTTCCACTTCCGCCAGTGACGACTCCCGCCTCTCCTTGCGCCAGGTAATGACTGTTGTGACAATGAATCCAACCAGCGAAGTAATGGAAGTAATGGCAGAACCGATCACTGCCGAAAAGCCCAGACCATCCGCATCCTGCACCGGCGGTGTCGTGGATGGGTCATCGTTCGCGGATGGAGCGAACTCACTCATGGCTTGCTTTACCATCGACGTGCTGACGGCCAATATCACAAGCACAAGCGTAGACGCTACAAACAAAACCAGGAAGATATTTCTAAGAGTGACGCGTCCAGCCAACATTGAAAATACTCCCGACTGATTACGGATTCTTCTTGAAACGCACCAGCACCAAATTCTTTGAACATTCCTTGAAGGTGTCGATCTCGATCGGGTCAGACAAAGGCAGGCCTGCCTGGTCAAGGATCTGCAGGGTCAGGTTGCTTCTGGTTGTGATCGGGGTCGTTCCCAAAAAGAACTCATAGCCAGATTTTCCATATGCGGGGGCAATACTACTGACGGTCAATTCATTCTTGGTGCTGCCGTTGTAACTTCCCACAAGGCGGACGGTGATTCTGAGGATATCTGCATTATTCGAATCCACGATGGTGCCGCCGATCCCCTGCCATTTACAAGCCGCTTCCGGATGAATGATCGTGCTGTCAATATAAGTGACGGTCGCAGAAAACTGCGCTTTGGGCAGCGGGGTCGGTGTGGGCGTATCGGAAGGGGTCACGAGCGAGAAAAGTGTTGGTGAAGGGATCAGTGTATGGGTAGGAAGAAGGGTCGGCGTCTCGGTCACGAGCGCGAATGGAGTGGCTGTCCAGGTGGCATCCATTTGAAGCGGCGTGATCGTCGCTGTGGGCGGAGCATTGGGGTCAACCATGCTTGCCTTAAAGGGATTCAAAGCCGATTGGGGGAAAATAAAAACCGCAACAAAATACACACCGAGGCAGAGCGTCAACAAAAGTGTCGCAATACTTAGCATATCCCAGACCTCAAGTTTTGCGCTTTGCTTTGGGCTGGAGGTCTCTTCATAGTTATAATCGTATTTACTCATTACACAACTCCAATGACAACTTTATATCATTGCAACTGCAAGGTTGCATTTACACTAGGGAATTAAAGTGATCTCGCTTTTTGCGCGCTGTTCTGCAAGCCAGGTATGAACCGCAAGTTCCTGCACGGTCAACAGGGCATCGGGCGTGAGCGGGTGCTCGCCGCGTTCAACGGCTTTGAAAATATGAAATCCCGCATCTGTCGCGATGACATCCGTATACATGCCTGGCTGTAAGGCAAACAACGCTTCATCCGCCGCCGGGTCGAGCAGATAACCGCGCGGCACCCAGCCCAACTCACCAAAAGTGACAGGGTCAAAAAGCGCGGCCTTCGCGTCAAAATCTGCGCCAGCCTTGATCTCATCCAACGCCGCACGCGCGTCAACCTCATTATAGGTCAAAATCTGGCGGACGTGAATTTGTTCAACAACGGTTGGAACATCCGCAATGATTTTGTCACGCATCCACGCTGCTTCGATGGAACGCTTCAGTGCAAAGCGGAAGGAAGCATCGTCATAGCCATGAGCCGACTGCCATTGACTTAACGCATCGGCGCTTCCCAGTTGAGTGGCCAGCGCATCAATCCTCGACTGTAAGTCTGCTTCTGTCAAAGTGAAATTCGCCGCTCTGGCAGCTTGTGACAACAAAACCTGCGCGATCAAATCTTCAAGCACAGCTTTGCCTGCATCTTCATCCGTGAAGGAGAGTCCCAGCGCGGTTTGTGCGGCTTTATAACGCTCCAGTTCAGATTGAAATTCAGCGATGGTGATGTATTCCCCATTCACAGTCGCCACAGAAGGCGGCGGAGTGGCAGTGGGAGGCAAAGGCGTGGAAGTCGGCAATTCGAGAGTGGGCGTGCTCGAGGTCCCGAGCGAAGCGCAGGCACTTAATCCCAAAACAAAAGCCAGAGTCAATTGAGCAAAAAAACGGGGTTTTGAAGACATTCGTGGAATTATATATTAAAAACATAGAGACACGGCAATGCCGTGTCTCTACAAATTTGTTGACGGATCGGTTTAGTAATCCATGCCGCCCATGCCGCCAGGAGGCATGGCAGGAGCGTTTTCCTTCGCGGGCACATCGGTGATGAGCACGTCGGTGGTGAGGATCATCGCGGCGATGGAAGCGGCGTTTTCGAGAGCGCCACGAACCACCTTCACGGGATCGATCACACCAGCCTTGATCATGTCGGTGTATTCGCCGGTGAGGACGTTGAAGCCGATGTTCGGGTTCTTCTTCTCGGCAGCGGTGCGGCGGACGGTGTCGATGATGACGGAGCCATCCTGGCCAGCGTTGGAAGCCAACTTGCGGATCGGGGCTTCGAGCGCCTTCTTGACGATGTTGATGCCGACTTTGATCTCTTCGTTCTCGTCATCGGCATGAGCCTTGGCGAGTTTGTCGAGTTTGCCAGCGGCGTTGATGAGGGAGATCTCACCACCGGGGACGATGCCTTCTTCAACTGCGGCGCGAGCGGCAGAGAGAGCATCTTCCACGCGGTGCTTCTTTTCCTTCATTTCAGTTTCGGTCGCGGCGCCTACGCGGATGATGGCAACACCACCGCTGAGCTTGGCGAGACGTTCCTGAAGTTTTTCCTTGTCGTAATCGCTGGTGCTCTTGTCCATCTCGATGCGGATTTCCTTGATGCGACCTTCGATTTCGCTCTTCTTGCCCTTGCCGCCGATGACGGTGGTGTTCTCTTTGTCAGAGACAACCTTCTCAGCGCGGCCGAGGTCGGCAACAGTGGCGGATTCGAGCTTGCGGCCGGTCTCTTCAGAGATGACCTGTCCACCGGTGAGGGCGGCGATATCCTGAAGCATGGCCTTGCGGCGATCACCAAAGCCAGGGGCCTTGATGGCGAGCACGTTGAGCATGCCGCGGATCTTGTTCAAGATCAAGGTAGCGAGAGCTTCGCCGTCAACATCTTCAGCGATGATGACGAGTTCGCGCTTGCCGAGCTGAACGAGTTTTTCGAGCAAAGGAACGATGTCCTGTGCAGCGGAGATTTTCTTGTCATAGATCAAGACATACGCGTCGCTGATCTGGGCTTCCATCTGGTCGCCGTTGGTGATGAAGTAGGGGAAAGATAACCGCGGTCGAACTGCATACCTTCGACGAATTCGGTTTCGAACTGCATGGTCTTGGATTCTTCAACGGTGATAACGCCGTCTTTGCCGACCTTGTCCATCACGTCTGCGATCAATTCGCCGATCTCAACATCTGCGGCAGAGTTGGTCGCTACGGAAGCGATCTCTTCGCGGGTATCGATCTTGACGGAGTTCTTCTTGAGTTCGGTCACGATGGTCTCGGTGGCGAGCTCAATGCCCTTCTTGAGGAGCATCGGGTTGTAACCAGCTTCAAGAGCCTTGAGGCCTTCGGTTACGATGGCATAAGCCAAAACGGTGGAGGTGGTTGTACCGTCACCGGCGATGTCATTGGTCTTCTGGGCAGCTTCCTTGAGGAGCTGGGCGCCCATGTTCTCGAAAGGATCTTCGAGTTCGATTTCCTTCGCAACGGAAACACCGTCGTGAGTGATGGTGGGGGAACCGAACTTGCGGTCGATTGCCACATTGCGGCCTTTGGGGCCAAGGGTTGCGGAAACAGCGTTCGCAACAACAGTCATGCCGTTCTTAAGCTTACGGCGAGCATCTTCTGAAAATACAATTTGTTTAGCAGCCATGGTTCACTTCCTTTTTTTCTATTGGGATTAACCGACAATACCGAGAAGGTCGCTCTCGCGCATGATGAGCAATTTCTTGCCATCGATCTTCACTTCGGTGCCGGAGTACTTGGCGAAAAGCACGGTATCGCCAGCCTTCACATCCATGGCGATGCGATCGCCCTTGTCATTGCGGTCGCCGGGGCCAGCCGCCAAAATCTTGCCCTGTTGGGGTTTTTCCTTTGCGGTTTCAGGAAGAACGATACCGCCAGCGGTTACTTCTTCCTGCTCGATGGGCTCGACCAACACGCGGCCGCCCAAGGGTTTAAATGAGAGTTGTTTTGCCATTTCCTGCCTCCATTAAGAGATTTGAATTTTTTGAATAAGCACAGAATTAGCACTCAATGCTTACGAGTGCTAATTGCAATATTACCTAGTTAAATTGGTCAAGTCAAGGGGATTGTATAAATTCTTACAAAACTCTGATGGATGCCAACATTCGCCTCCCCGCCTAACCGAACGCTGATTCGGTCTCACTAAGCATTCCCGCCCCGAAAAATCATCAAGGAGGGGCGGTCGGCACTGTGTCTGTGGCCGACGGGGTTCCTTCCGCACCTGCAGCGGGGGCATCATTTAAAGTGGAGCAGATCGTCCGCACCACAACGATATCGGCGGCGATGTTCGGGTCGTTGTCAAATTCCGAAGCTTCGATCTCGCTGGCAATATCCAGCGCCTCCCCACAATAGCTCTTCGACGGGGTGCTCAAAGCCGCCAGTTCGGAGGCATAAATATCATAATAATAGACCGTGTTGGAAGTAAGTGGCAGGCCTGATACATCTGCAGGGACATCGCTATTCCCACAGCCGCCGCGCCCTTCACAGGATTCGTCCTGATTACAGCCGCGGATGGCACACTTCAGCGCAAGAATACCGGTCTCATAGTTACGATTCTTGTGATACAACACGCCCAACTCGCCATAGAACTCCGCCTTGTCAGGTTGGAACTCGATCGTCTTTTGCACGTTACGGATGGCGATAAAGAATTGCCCCATCTGCGAATAGGTCTTTGCAATGGAAAGATACGGCGCAGGATCATTGATCCCCAACTGGTCATTGATGGTTGCCGCTCTGTCGAAATACTCCAGCGATTTTTCAAAAAGCTGGGTCTGTACTTCTTCATTAGGACTGTTAAAAGCAAGGATACGGTAGTTCGCACCCGCCCGAATATGCAAAAAGGTCAAATTGGGAGCGATGTTGATTGCGCGGTCATAGGCCTCAATGGCAAGCGCATATTCGCCCAACGACTCAAGCACATACGCGTGCACCCGATGCACATCCATCAAGGATGGGTCACGCTCCAATGCCTGGTCGATGATCTGCTGGGCATTTGTCCATTTTTGCTGGTCGACCAGAATCTCTGCATAGAAAGCCAAAGCGCGGGTGTTGTTAGGGTCCAGTTGCAAGGCACGCACAGCGGCGCCATTGGCCTTGGTCAACAGGCGCTGCACTTCCCTTTCATCGGGAACAAGCACGGGGTTGGCATTCCAATCCAGAACAAAGGCATAAACAGACTGGGCATAGCTGTCATCAGGTGAAAGGGCAACCGCCTGTTCGGCAGAAGCAAGCGCCTCAGCCAGACGCACCTTGGTATCCGCATCACTCACCATCATCGCGGATGAATAGGTCTGGATGCGCGCAAGGTCTGCCAGCAGCTTGGCGTTGGTGGGGTCCACTTTCGCGGCTTCACCGTAAGCGGTGATGGCAGCATCCAATTCCCCTGCGGTAAATTGCGCATCGCCTTCGAGAGCATAAGAAAGCGCGAACCGCGTGGGCGTGGGCGTGGGATAGAACAAAGGCTTGACATCGCCGCTCTGCACAGAGCGAATCAACCAAATGCCTCCAAGGATCAAAGTGGTCCAGAAGAACATACGGTAAACGTTGATCTCCCCCCGCCGTCGAAAGATGTCGCGTTTTTGGTAGATGTTCATGGTGTCGGTGTGGGAGTTTCCGTCGAAACAGGAGCAGCTTCGGGCGAAGTGGGAAGCGGTTCTGGCGTCTGCACCAGATTCTGTTCGCATTTGCTGATGATCGCATTGGCATTTTCCACGGCCAGTTCATCAGCAGGGATGCGTTCCAGAATGGTGCGTGCAATGTTCAGCGCATCGCCGCATTTGTTGGTGCGCGCAAGTGCGAGGCCATAGGTGAAATAATATTCGGCAAGACGCACATTGTTGGGCACAAGCGGCAACGCCTTGATCGGGGTGCCATCCTGCGTAAAACCGCCGTTGATCACATAATCAAATTCTGCAAGGGCTTCGGTCCAATATCCATTGCGATAATACATCACGCCAAGATTCCCGCGCAGATTCGTATCCGCACCGTCATTCGCAACCGCCTGTTCGGCATATTGCATGGCTTTTCCAAATTCACCACGCGTGGCATAGGTACGCGAGGTGAGAAAATCAGGCGTAGGGTCTTCGGGGTTAAGCGCATCGGCATTCGAGAAAGCGGTGATCGCATCTTCATAACTGCCCATCGCGCGAAAATTGATTCCCTGCGAAAGATACAGGTCGGCGATTTTGGGGTTGATATCGATGGCAAACTGGTATTCGCGAATGGCTTCCTCATATTCGCCGACAGCTTCGAGGATAAGCCCGCGCGCGCGATGGGTCTCGAGGGTGTTGGGGGCTAGCGCCACAGCAATCCTTGATTCATCAATTGCTTTTTCGATCACATCGAAGGAGCCTGAATCCACAAGGATCTCCACGTAATAGGCATGTGCAAGTGCGTTATTGGGGTCAAGTGTCAGCGCGCGCTCAATGCTGTCTTCCGCTTCTATATATTCTCCCTGCTCGCCCAATGACCAGGCAAGCACAGCATGCGCCATCGAATTTGCATTATTAAGCAGAATCGCACTTTCGGCGCTTTGCTGCGCATCTTCATACTCACCTGCAAAAACCTGGGTCTGGGCAAGTGCCACATATACGGTTGGGTCATCAGGCCGCGACAGGATCGCCTCTTGATAAGATTCGATCGCGCGAAGCAGCTGTCCCTGCTTGAAATATTCCTGCGCCTCAGTGACGAACGATTCGGGCGAACGCGTGGGTGTGGGGGTCGGTAAAAATGGTGATGGCCGCGCCGCAATCACAAATCGATTCACGTAGGAGGCACCCAAGACCAACAGGCACAATAAAATAATGCGGAACCAATTCGGGCGGGTCCGCCTGCGATTCATACTCCACTTACTTCCTTTTAGATACATCGTTTTTTATATTACCATTTTCATGAAATCAAAGTCAAGCAGGGGTTTTCAATCTCTCATATGCCTCTAAGCGGAAATGTACAGGATCGTTCGAAAACCATGATTTTTCGCATTAATTGAAACACGGGATTGTTATGCGCAATCGACGTTTCGCACTTCCGTTGATCTGGGTTCAACATCCCAAACATCAGTTTCCCCGAAACATATTCATCCAAATTTCATTTCCTCAGGCGGATAAAAACAAATCTGTTTTAAAAACTTGAAGTCCGATTCTTCAAAATCGGACTTCCGCCTGTGACTCCGGGGGGATTCGAACCCTCAACCAATTGCTTAAGAGGCAACTGCTCTGCCATTGAGCTACGGAGCCATTCACCAAACTTGCGAGCGGTATTATACCGCAAAGAAAAAGTGTGTCAACAAAAAAGCGGCATCAGCGTTTGCGCTGAATGTCATACAGACTGACGAGCCGCGCCACCAAAATAGCCACATAAAGCACGCCTACTGTGACCTCGATGCCCGCCAGCATCCTCGCCCACATACTCGCGGGAAGTACATCCCCATACCCCGCCGTGCTGAGGGTGATCAGGCTGTAATACACGAATTGCTGCCACTGGACGGGCGCGCCGAGGGTATTATCCACAAACGAGCCGGGGATGGCGGTCTCCAGCATGCCATAAATGGGGACAAAGAAGAAGGAGAGCAGGAAGTAGACAGCACAAGCGGCGTAGATCACGTCAGCCGTGACGGATTCCGCGGTGAAAATATAGCGCATCAAAACCGAGACGATCATTACGTGATAGACCAGCAAGATCAAATAAGTGATCTGAATCTTCCAGGCATTGGTGGGGTCAAGCGCATATAGAACCGCCGCGATCAACCAGACCACCGCAATGGCGATCGACCAGGTGATGTGCGCGCGGCTGTCGCTGGTGATGACAATCCCAACCACGAACAGCCCCGCGTACAAAACCTGATACAAAATCAAGGCTGCAGGGTCGTTCCCCGCTGTGATCGGATAAATCATGTTGAGCAGTACGATCACGGCCAGCACATAAATGGCACGCCCTTTAATAGTGTCTTTCGATTTGATCGGCATGCGGGGTATTCTACCAAACACCTGACCTTCATCCCATTTCAAGGGGATGAAAAAAAGCCTACAATATTTTCAATCATTAATTTATTTTCGGAAGGTGTGACATGTCGAACAATTCAAATAGAGCATGGAAGACTTTTTTCGGCTGTGGAGGGCTTTCCCTCTTCCTCCTTACAGTTGCTCTGCTGGCTGTGACATTGGCATGCATCGCAACGGTGGCTGTCCCCATTCTTGACAAGGATATCCTGCAGGAGATCGCCTGCCCGCCGGGTACCACACTCGTCACCGGTTGGGAGGAAACCACCTATACTCATCCCGGAGAAAAGGTTCTTTACGGGTATTGCGAGGATGCGCAGGGAAATCAACTCCCCGCCCAGGACCTCGGCTACGGCGCGTTGGAATATTTCCCGAAATATTTTTGGATTTCACTGGCCGTCAGCTTTGTGTTGACACTTTTGGTGATTATCCCGCTCGTCATTCTCTTTCAGATCATCAAAAGAAAATTCTTCTCTAAACCCAATCCTCCAAGCTCTGCGATTGGAAATTTGTAACAGAAAAGCGATGGCAGTTACGCCATCGCTTTTTATTTGAAAACCAATCTATCGAATTATCGCTGTACTTGCCAGCAGGAACAGGAACTGCGGAACGAAACTTAACACAACGGTTGCGATCGCGGTCACAGCAGTGGTGACACCAAGCCAGGGTTCACGCTCAATGGTTGGGTCGCCTTCACGCATGTACATGGTGACCACCACACGCAGATAGTAGTATGCTGAAATGAGCGATGTCACCACACCGATGATCGCAAGGCCGTTATATCCGCCAGCGATCGCGGCGCGGAAGAGATAGAACTTGCCGACCATGCCAAGGGTTGGAGGGAAGCCGATAAACGAAAGCATGAAAACGGTCATGGCTGCGGCGAGAGCGGGATACTTTTTCGCGAGTCCCGCATAATCGTTGATCTCGAGCCCTTTGCCTTCCGCTTTTTCAAGGGTGATGACCACCGCCCATGTGCCGAAGTTCGTCAACACATAGGTTACAAGATAGAACAAGCCTGCCGCAACCGAAACGGATCCGACTTCCTGATTGCCATAAGGAACGAACGCCATGAGGATATACCCCGCATGTGCAATACTGGAATATGCCAGCATGCGCTTGATGTTCGTCTGCGAAATGGCAGTGAGGTTACCGACCACCATGGTCAATGCGGCAAATACCCAGAGAATGTCAGAGATATCTGTGGAAAGGGCTGGGAATGCGGTGGAGAACACGCGCAGCAAAGCGGCAAAGCCAGCGATCTTCGCGCCCGAGGACATGAAAGCCGTCACAGCAGTGGGAGCGCCTTCATATACATCTGGAGTCCACATGTGGAAGGGAACAGCCGCAACCTTGAAACCGAAACCGACAAGGATGAGAGCAGCCCCAATGGTCAGAAGCAGGATCGAGGCTCCGTTTGAAACGGCGTAGAAAATCCCACTTAGGGATGTGGTTCCAGTCGCTCCAAAAACGAGGGCGGTTCCGTATACAACAAATCCAGTTGCGAAAGCACCCAGCAGGAAGTATTTGACACCCGCTTCCTGAGATTGAGGGATTGGGACGGGCAAATGCGGCCAGCACATAGAGTGGAATGGAGAGAAGCTCAAGCGCAAGGAACACAATGATCAGGTCAGCGGCTTGGGTCATCAACATCATGCCTGAGACGCTGAAAATAAGCAGGGTGTAATATTCGCCGCGCTCGATACCCATGCGGCGTGTATACCCGAAGGCCAGCGCAATTCCCAGCAGCCCACTGGCGAGAAGCAGCACATTGGCAAAGGTTGAAAAACCGTCAACCAACACCATGCCGCTAAAGCCTGCATTATTGAGGCCGATCTGGGTGATGGTCAGGCCAAGCGTGATGGCAAGACCCAGAGCAGCAAGAAAAGCTGTCCAGCCTTTTTGCTTTTTGGGGATAAACAAATCCACCAGCAAAAGCACACATGACCATACGATCAAGGTGATCAGCGGAAGAATAGTGTAGTAATCCAGGTAATTAGGTTGCGTCATGAACGCTCCAAAATCTTGGCCATGGTTTATTTCTATGGTCAATGGTCGTTATAAAGGCAATGCAGATAAAAGTTTCTCAACCGCAGGGGCGAGGAGATCGAAGAACGGCTTGGGGTAGAGACCGATCCAGAACATGAAGATGACCAACGGAGCAACAGTGAGAATCTCGCGCCAATTAAGGTCTTTGAGTTCGTGATGTTCAGTGATCTCACCGGCAGGGCCGAGGAAGACCTTCTGGAACATGTAAAGAATATACACAGCCGCCATAATGACGCCGATGGCGGAAATACCTGCATACCACGGATTGCCAATTGCCTTGGAACCGAATGCGCCAAGCAAAATGGTGAATTCACCGATGAAGCCGTTGAGACCGGGCAAACCCATCGAAGAGAGGGACGCGATCAGCATGATGGTGCCGAAGATCGGGGTGATCTTCCACAAACCACCGTAGACTTTGATCTCGCGGGTGTGGGTCTGTTCGTAGATCATACCGATGAGGAGGAACAGCGCGCCTGTGCTTAACCCGTGGTTGATCATTTGTAAAATGGCACCTGCCACGCCTTGAGGATTCAACGCGAACAAGCCAAGCATCACGAAGCCAAGGTGACTGACAGAGGAATACGCAACCAACTTCTTCACATCTGTTTGAGCATAGGAAACTGCCGCGCCATAAATGATACCGATGGTCGCGAGGAGCGCGATCCACGGGGCGGCTTGGACGGTGGCATCCGGGAATAGCGAGATATTGAAACGCAGGAAGCCGTAGGTACCCATCTTGAGCAAAACGCCAGCCAGGATGACGGAACCAGCGGTGGGAGCTTCCACGTGGGCATCGGGCAACCACGAGTGTAACGGCCACATCGGAACTTTGATGGCGAATGCCGCAGCAAAGGCGATGAAGAGCAGCATCTGAGTCTGCGGGCTGATGCTGGTGGCATACAGATCAGGCAGACGGGCAAGCATGGTCGGGACATTGAAGGTATCGGTCTTGATGCCGAGGAACAAAATGGCAACCAGCATCAAAATGGAACCAGCCATGGTGTAGAGGAAGAACTTGACCGCAGCATATACGCGGCGCGGTCCGCCCCACAGGCCGATGAGGAAGTACATCGGAACGAGGGTAAATTCCCAGAAGATGTAGAACAGGAACAGATCCTGCGCGAGGAATACGCCCATCATGCCCACTTCCAAAAGCAGGAAGAAGATCATGAAATCCTTGACACGCTCTTCAACCGCTGTCCATGTGGAGAGCAGGGAGATGGGGGTCAGGAAGGCGGTGAGCAAAACCAACAAAATGCTCAGACCGTCCACGGCCAGGTAGTAGTAAATGTTCCAGCCCGCCACTTGAATCCACGGGTATTTGGCTTCCAGCTGCAAATCGGGATTGGATGAGTCAAACTGCGTGAGCACCCACAACGAAACGACAAAGGTGATCAATGATGTGCCCAACGCAACCCAGCGAATGGCGTTCTTCGACTCGGAGTTCATAAAGAGAATCACGAGCACGCCCACAAGCGGAAGGAAGGTCAGGAGTGTAAGAGGTTGCAAAAGAAATTCCATGTTCTATCCTCGGTTTCTACGAGTTATTTCAAAATCAAATAGCCTAAGATCAAAACCACGCCCAACAAAACGGAGAGCGCATACGAACGCACAAAGCCATTTTGCACTTTGCGTAACGTTGCTGAAACAGATTGTGTTGCACTGCCAAGCCAGTTCGCGAAGCCATCGATGCCTTTTTGATCGGCGTATTCATTCAACGCGATCTCACTCAGCCAGTTATAAGTTCCCAGAATAACCGTATCATGCACAAAGTCATGCCAGAAGCGCCAGTCGATCACATCCGCAAGGAACTGCGAGATCTTGTTGAACGGATTGATGATGACGGCGAAGTAGCCTTCATCCACGAACCATTTGCCTTCCATGCCGGTAAAAATGGGACCCAGCGGTTTCTTCAGCGGATCAATTTCGCCAGTCTTGAGCGGGTTACGTCCATACAGGAACCACGAGATCAAAATGGCAAGCAGCGCCAGCCCAGTGGAAATGCCAGCGACTTTCATATCAAGCGGAAGGCCTTCGACTTCACCGAGGGTGTGTCCCAGCCAGTGACCGAGATTGTGGAAACCTTCAAACGGAAGATTCAACGCGCCACCCGCGACCGATAAAACTGCCAGCACCATCAACGGCACGGTCATCACCTTTGGGCTTTCTTCTGCGTGCTTGGCTGCGTCAGTACGCGCCTCGCCGAAGAAGACCATCCAAATTTGACGTCCCATGTAGAATGCGGTGAAGAAGGCGGCAATGGTCAACTGCCAATAAACGCTGGTGAAGTGCAGGCTTGCATCCAAAAGGATTTCATCTTTCGACCAAAAGCCAGCAAACGGGAAGATGCCCGCAAGAGCCAGCGTGCCGATCATGTACAGCCAGAATGTGACAGGCATGGTCTTGCGAAGTCCGCCCATGTTGCGCATGTCGCCTGGGTCGAAAACCTCGCCATGCTCATCGTGACCGCCACCGTGTCCATGTTCTTCTTCTTTCTTTGCTCAGGGCATGCTTTCCTTCTTTCTTCTTTTTGCCATGATCATCATGGGCTACGTGATGCGCATGCGCATGATGTCCGCGCTCCAGACCAAGGATGACAGAACCAGCGGAGAGGAAGAGCAAAGCCTTGAAGAAAGCATGTGTGATGAGGTGGAACATCCCAGCCACGTACGCACCCATGCCCACCGCCGCAACCATGAATCCAAGTTGTGAAATGGTGGAGTACGCGAGGACTTTCTTGATATCGTATTGACCAACTGCAATCGTCGCGGCGAAGAGCGCCGTCCCTGCGCCGACCATCGCAACGATGTACTGTGCCTGCGGGACGAGCGTATAAAGCGGAGCGGAACGCGTCACAAGATACACACCAGCGGTCACCATCGTCGCGGCATGGATCAACGCCGAAACAGGGGTTGGGCCAGCCATCGCGTCTGGCAGCCAGATGTAAAGCGGGATCTGTGCAGATTTACCAGCAACACCCACCAACATAAATAATGTAATTGCTACGATCACCCACGGCATCGAATGTGCGATTTCAGGGGCGGCTTTGAAGACCTCATCGAATTGGAAGGAGCCGAGATACCAGAACATCAAGAAGCCAGCGATGAGGAAACCGAAGTCGCCGACGCGGTTGGTGATGAAAGCTTTCTTCGCGGCATTGGAATTGGCCCACGAAGGACGCGCAAGCGTGTCCATCTCGAACCAGAAGCCGATCAGCAGGAAGGAGCAAAGACCCACGCCTTCCCAGCCGACGAAGAGCATCATGTACGAGTCGCCTGAGACGAGGATCATCATCGCCGCGATGAACAGGTTGAGGAAAAGGAAGAAGCGGTTGAAACGTCCCTCTTCATGCTTGAAGCGGACATCCTCATGCATGTATCCGATCGCGTAGATGTGGATGAGGGTACCGACCCCCGAGACAACCAGCATCATTGTGGTCGAGAGCGAGTCGATGCGGAAGGTCCAATCGAGGTTGAGCGTGCCGACATGGATCCACTCTGCAAGTTTCCAGCGCACCACTTCCCCATGATTGAGGGAAACAGAATACGCCAGAAGCACCGAGACGACAAATGCCGCTCCGGACGCCAGGCTTGCCACTGCGCCGACCCAGTTCTCACTGAACTTGAACCACTTGCTAAAGATCAAATTGATCAGCAAGCCGGTGAGGGGCGCAAAGACCAGCCACGGGGCAAGAAAGAAAAATCCTGTACTAACTGATTCGCTTAAGTGCATAAAAGTCTCCAGAGAGTAGAGAGCAGAGAATAGTATTCCTACTATTTATCTAGTCCCTAGTCGTCTAATCTCTATCCTTTTAGGGAATTCAACTCATCAATGTTGATGTTCTTCCTGGTCTTGAAGATCTCAACGATCAAGGCGAGGCCCACGGCCACTTCGGCGGCAGCCACGGCAATGACGAAGAACACGAAGATCTGTCCGCTAAAGAAGGGCTGTCCACCTGCAATTTCGTAGGAACGGCCAAATGCCACAAAGGCAAGGTTGCCTGCGTTAAGCATCAATTCAATGGACATGAAAATGATCAGCGGATTGCGGCGGATGAGCACACCGAGCGCGCCAATGGAAAATAAAATGGCGGAAAGCGCCACGTAATAATTGACAGGGACCATTATTTCTGTTCTCCCTTTTCCTGCTTGGTCAGCACGATCGCGCCCACCATCGCAACCAAAAGCAAAATGGACGTGATCTCGAACGGCAGAAGATATTGATTGAACAAGGTCATCGCCATTTCACGCAAATTGTCCATCGAATTGAGGGAGGCTTCAGGCGATGAGATGAATTTATCGACCTGCGCGCGGGAGATGACCAGATACACCGATTCCACGACCAGCACGAAAGCCAGAATATACGCCAGCGGCTTCTGCCACGGGAGCGACTTGGAGGGCGCAAGATTTTCCGCGCCGAGCAGCATGATCACGAACAGGAACAACACCATGATCGCGCCTGCATACACCGTGATCTGCGACATGGCAATGAACGGCGCGCCAAGCAAAAGATAGAACACCGCTACCGTGATGAAGTTCAGCACGAGGAACAGCGCCGAATACACCGCGTTACGGCTGAACATCATCCCCAGGGCGCTCGAAATGGCGATCAGGGAGAGAACGAGAAAAACGACTATGTCAGAATTCATAAAACTCCATTTACGATTTGTAATTTTGGATTTACGAGATTACTAATCGCAAATCGCCCATCGTAAATCGTTAATCGGACGGATTTTGCATCTCAGGCACCGAACGTGTAAACACGCCCGCATCCACCTTGCGCGGTGTGGTCATTTCCACTGTGGCGACGGGTTCGAGCAGCATCTCCTTCGGGTAGATCGCCTGTCGGCGGTCAGTAAAGGAAAGCTCGTAATTATCACCGAGCACGATTGCCTCGGTCGGGCAGGCATCTTCGCAGAAGCCGCAATAGATGCAGCGCAACATATTGATCTCGTAAGTGGAGGCATACCGCTGTCCGGGGGAGAAGCGTTTTTCATCCGTATTCTCAGCCGATTCAACGAAGATCGCATCCGCAGGGCAGGCCGCGGCGCACAGCGAACATCCGATACATTTTTCGAGGCCGTTGTCATAACGCTTCAACACATGACGGCCGCGATAACGCGGACGCACGGGACGCTTCTCTTCAGGATATTGATAGGTTACGGTCTTCTCAAAAAGGAAGGAGCGCAGGGTTTCGCCCAAACCTTTTGAAAGCTCGATAATGGGATCAAATACGCCCATGGGATTTTCTCCTCAAGTCACTGTTAATAAACACCACCGCCACCAACACACAAATAATCGACAGGACGGGAATGCTCCAGAAGAACAACTGATTATTCAATTCCTTCGCAAGCAGAATACCCGTGGCAGTGATGAAGGCAAGGATCAACGATAACGGTAAAAGCACCTTCCAACCGAATGCCATCAAACGGTCGTAACGGATGCGCGGCCAGGTGGCACGGATCCAGATCATAAAGAACAGCAGGACAACAACTTTCAACAACAAATAGATCGGGCCAAGGAACCAGAAGCGATCCACACTAAAAATGGTCCCTTGCAGGAACCAGAATTCACGATATCCGCCAAAGAACAGGGTCGCTGCGATCATGCAAATGACGATCATCTTCTGGTATTCAGCCATGAAGAACAAAGCGAACTTCATGCCCGAATATTCCGCGTGATAGCCAGCGGTCAGTTCCTGCTCAGCTTCGGGCATATCGAAGGGAGCGCGGTTCACTTCCGCAAGCGTCACGATCATGAAAACCAACGCACCCGCAGGTTGAATGACCGCGAACCACATCCCTTTTTGAGCATTAACAATGTCGTTCAAATTCATCGAATCGCCGAGAAGGATGGCGATCACAATGCACAAGCCGAGCGAAAGTTCATAAGAGATCATTTGTGCAGAGGAACGAATACCGCCCAGCATGGCATACTTGTTATTGCTTGACCAACCCGCCAGCACGATGCCATACACCGCGATGGAGGCAATGGAGGTCAGGTACAACACGCCCACATTCAAGTCGGCAACATAGAGTGTGATCTCGCGGCCAAAAAGCATGAACTTTGAACCCAACGGGATCACAGCCGCCAAAATCAATGAAGGCACCACGGTCAGTATAGGCGCAAGCACAAATACAACCTTATACACGCGTGATGGGGTGAATTCTTCCTTGAAGATCAACTTCACCGCATCTGCAATCGGCTGGAGCAAGCCCTGAGGTCCAGCGCGATTCGGACCCACACGCACCTGCATACGCGCCAGCGCGCGTCGTTCATACAAGGTCAGATATGCAAAGCCTGTCAAAAGGATCAGGCAGAGAATAAATCCCTTTAATACCCATTCAAGCCAGATGGTCCAATCCATATCACTTCACCTTCCCTGCAAGCAGGACACGTGCCACTACAGGTTCACGGATCGCAATGCCCATGCTGCGCGGCACCAATGCCACACCCGCCGAGATCGTATCGTCTATCTTTACAACCACTTCAGCGTTTACGCCGTTCAAACTGATCTTCACACGTGCGCCCGCTTCCACACCCAAATTCTTCGCAGCCATCGGGTGCAGGGTTACGGTCGGCTCCCCAACCCATTGCCCAAGCAGCGCAGCAGATGAACTGACGGTCACACCGTGATCGTACAATTTGGTAACAGGAACAGCCAGCAATTCATTTTCTTTTGGACGAAGAGCCGCTTCTTTCCTGACCTTGGGTATGCGTACTGTTCCACCAGCCTGAGCGGTCGGGACGAGTTGTACGCCCAACCCCTGTGTGTTCTCGTAAGTCGTGCCGCCGTAGTACAAGTCACCGCGCCCAACGATCGGCCATTGACCATGTGTCTCGGCCAGTTTGTCGTAACTCAAATCGGTGAATGCCTCAAGTGAGTTCGAAAGAATATCGAACACCACCGAAGCAGACGAACCTTCAAGGATCACGCCCATTTGCTTGGCAACCTGAGCAGTGATGGCATAATCGGGTTTCGCATCACCCTTTACTGGTACTGCCGCATAAAAACGCTGCACACGGCGCTCTCCAGAAGTGAATGTTCCTTCGCGTTCGGTATAAGCCTGCGCGGGGAAGACCACATCTGCAACTTCGGTTGTTGCGGTTTCAAGAATATCCTGTACCGCCACAAACTTCGCGCCCTTGAGCGCCTTTGCCAAGGCAGGGTCATCACCAACAGGGTCGGCGCCTGCAATATAAACAACTTTTCCTTTAAGGGCCTTCTCTAGATCAGGCTCGGGACGGAAACCAATCTCCCATGCGCCTTGATCATTTACACGTTCCCACACAGCGACCAAACCGTTGTTCGGTCTGCCAGCGTGATCTGTCTCTTTCAAAAGTGTGGCACAAGCGGAGGAAAGGCTCGCCGTATCGCTCAAGCTAAGACCATCATTGCCGTAGAAAACAATAGCATTCTTCGCCTTGGCAAACTCATCGGCGATCTTGCCTTTGTTGCTCAGGTTGTTTACAGCCTTCGATTCATCGCCCTGTGCATAACGAATAACGAACTTCGCAAATTTATCCAACTTGGTCTCGCGCGCATTGGCAACGATGAGCGTCGCGCCGCGATCGGCAGCCTGTTTCACACGCAGCCACCAAATGGGAGCTTCCTGATACAGATCAGAAGCGACCACGAGAATGGCATCGCCCTTGCCCATCTTGCCGATGTTCGTCCCCTGCCCAACGCCGACAAGTGCGGTCAGATCTCCGCCGCCCATGTTGGAATATAAGATCGTCGTGCCACCAGCCGTATCGGCCAGCGACTTCAAGTTGAACAGGTCTTCATTTGCCAGTCGGCCCGAAGCCAGCACGACAAAATCCTTTTTCGATTTCGCGAAATTCTCGGCGGCAAGTTTTGTCGCTGCATCCCACGAAGCGCGCGCCAGCTTATCTTCTTTACGAACGAGCGGACGGGTGAGGCGTTTCTTGCTTTCGGTAAAGTGATAGGTAAAGCGGCCCTTATCGCACAACCAGATCTCATTGACTTCTTCATTCTGGCGGGGCATCACACGCTTCACAACGATATCGCCGCCAGCCTTGGCCTCACGGCGGGTATTGAGTGTGGTGTTGCAACCCACAGGGCATTGCGTACAAATGGAAGCCTGCGCTTTTAATTCCCAGGGGCGCGCGCCAAAGCGGAAGTCTGCAGTGGTCAATGCGCCGACAGGGCAGATATCGGTGGTGTTGCCTGAAAAAACGGAATCAAACCCGGGCTCTGAGAGGGAAATGATCTGCGTGTTGCGTCCGCGCTCATCAAAACCGAGCACCGCTTCACCGGCAACTTCATCTTGAAATCGGATACAGCGCGCGCACTGGATGCAGCGTTCGCGGTCGAGCCAGATCAAATCTCCAAGCGGAACCTGCTTTTCGAAATGCGCCTTCTCATCATAGATGAAGCGGCTTTGTCCCGGACCGAAAGCCATGGTCAGGTTTTGAAGCGGACATTCGCCGCCCTTGTCACAGACCGGACAATCCAGCGGGTGCGAAGTAAGCAGGAATTCAACCGTGCCCTTCTGTCCATCCAGCGCCTTGTCCGTTGTGGTCATCACCACCATGCCGTCTGAAACACGATTGGTGCAGGCCGTTTCAAGTTTGGGCATGAACTGGATCTTGGGCTGGCCGTTTTCCATCACCACCTGGCCGGTGGCGCGGTCCAACATGGGGCGGCCAACTTCCACCAGACACATGCGGCACATGCCAACGGGCTCCAGTTTCGGGTGGTGACAAAATACGGGGATGTCGATCCCAGCCATCTTGGCCGCATCGGCGATCAACGTTCCATCGGGAACGATTACTGTTATTCCATTGATTGATAGCGTGACTTGTTTCGTCATGCGTGCTCCATTAAGCCTTTACCGCTTTTTTGAAATCCTGCGGGAATCTTTCGATACCGGTCACCACAGCCATTGTGGAAAATTCGCCGAGCGCGCACAGGCATTTGCCCTGCATTTGTTTGGCAACGTTCAGGAGCAGGTCCACATCGTTTTGCGCTCCCGTGCCGGAGTGAATGCGTTCTGTAAGGTTCTTCATCCAATAATTTCCCTCGCGGCAGGTGGTGCATTTGCCACAGGATTCATGCTTGAAGAAGTGGATTGTCTTGTTGATCACCCAGTCGATATCCACCGTGTCATCCAGCACGATGACAGAGGCGGAACCAAGATCCGCGCCGAGCGTGCGCACGGTGGCGTAGTCCATCGGCGTATCAAGCACCTTGTCATCCACCGCGATCAGGGAAGAGGATGCGCCCGCAGGCATGATCGCCTTGACAGGTCTGCCATCCAAAATGCCGCCGCCGTGTTCGTAGATCAACTGGCGGAAGGTTGTACCGAATGGAAGTTCATAATTACCGGGCTTGCGCACACGGCCGGAGAGCGAGAATATCTTCACGCCCGCGCTGTCGGCGGTGCCCATCGACTTGTACCATTCCGCGCCATTGGCAAGAATGGGAGTCACATTGGTAAAAGTCTCCACATTGTTGATGATGGTGGGTTTGCCATACAGGCCGAACGAAGGCGGAAACGGCGGACGCACACGGGGCTGTCCGCGTTTGCCTTCGAGCGATTCGAGCAAAGCGGTCTCTTCGCCGCAGATATATGCGCCTGCACCGAGATGAGTGTAGATCTTCAATGAATATTCGGTGCCAAAAAGGTTTTCACCGAGGTATCCTGCTTTTTCCATGTCCGCGATCTTTTCATCGAGAGTGGCGGCTACCTGCCAGAATTCACCGCGCAGATAAATGTAGGCTGCATTCGCGCCGACCGCATAGGAAGCGATTGCCAATCCCTCCAAAAACTGGAAGGGATTGCTTTCCATGATCTCACGATCCTTGAATGTACCAGGCTCAGATTCATCGGCATTGGCGACCACATAGTGCGGCCAATTCTTGGTGTCGATGAAAGACCACTTCATACCGGTGGGGAAACCCGCACCGCCGCGGCCGCGCAGACCTGAATTCTTGACCATATCGGTCACTTCGTTTGGCTGCATTTTAGATACGGCTTTTTTGAGTGCGTCAAAACCGCCGTTCTTTTTATAGACATCGATCTTGTTGATATCCGCAATGTCGCGGTGACGTAAAAGGACGTTTGCCATTATTTCACCCCCGCGTCAGATTTCTTCAAGGCGTCGATCAATTCCATGGTCTTATCCACGGTCATGTTCTCGTGATATTTGATGCCATCGGGTCCCTGTGTCTGGAACATGGGCGCTTTGTCGCAGGCGGCGAGACACATTACAGCTTCCAGGGTCACAACTCCATCGGGGGTTGTTTCACCAACCTGAATGCCGAGGTTGCCGCACAGGTTTTTCAGGAAATCATCCGCACCGCGCAGGGCACAGGGAAGATCCGTGCAGACTTGCATGCGGTACTTGCCGGCTTTTTCATCGTGATACAGGGTGTAAAAGCCGATGATCGAAGCGACTTCCGTCTCGGTGATATCGAGCATGCGGGCAATATCCTGCATTGCGGCTTTGTTGACATACCCTTCCTCGCGCTGGGCAAGGTAAAGGAGCGGCATAACCGCCGAGCGTTTGTGCTCAGGCGGGTATTTTGACAATATCTGTTTAACTTCCTTCGGATAAGTTTTCTCAAGGCTCATCTGTCAATATCTCCGAGGACAATATCAATGGAAGCAAGGATGGCGACCAGGTCAGCCACCAAATGCCCTTTTACGATCTCTGAAAGCACACCCAGGTTATCGAACGAAGGTGTGCGTAAATGCACACGCAGAGGCTTCGGACCGCCATCGCCTTCCAGCATCAACGCCAATTCACCGCGCGGTGATTCCACTGCGCTGTAAATGGAAGCCTTCGGTGCGGGGAAACCTTCCGTCCATAACTTGAAGTGATGGATGAGTGCTTCCATGCTCACACCGATCTCTGAGCGCGGCGGCGGGACGAATTTTCGATTTTCAGAACGAACCGGCCCAAGGGGCAATTTGTTCAAAGCCTGCTCGACGATTCTCAAAGACTCGCGCAGTTCATCGATGCGGACGAGATAGCGCGCATATGTATCGCCTTCGGTGCGGGTGGGGACGTTGAAATCATATTGTTCATAGCCGCAATAAGGACGCGCTTTGCGCAAATCCCAATCGACGCCGGATGCCCGTAGTGCAGGACCCGTTACCCCGTAGGAAAGAGCCGTTTCCTTACTCAGGTATCCGATATCCACCATGCGGTCAATGAAAAGCGGGTTTTTCGTCAACAACGTTTCGTATTCATCGATGCGCTTCGGAAAGATCTTGATAAAGTCGCGCACTGCCTTTTCGAATTCGACGGGCACATCGCGCCACACGCCGCCGGGGCGGAAGTAGGTGGTCATCATGCGCTGGCCCGAGACCAGTTCGAAAATATCGAGGATCTGTTCGCGTTCGCGGAAACAATACAGGAACATGGACATCGCCGCGAGGTCGAGGCCCGAAGTACCAAGCCAAACCAAGTGTGAAGCGATGCGCTGCAACTCGGTGAGGATCACACGCAGTCCCTGCGCGCGCACGGGCACATCGAGGTCTACCAGTTTTTCAACGGCCATCACATACGCGAGGTTGTTTCCCATCGTATTCATATAATCGAGGCGGTCGGTCATCACTTCAGCCTTTTGATAGGTCTTGGCTTCCATGTTTTTTTCGATACCCGTATGCAAAAAGCCGATATCGGGAATGCAGTTGACGACGACTTCGCCATCCAGCTCAAGCAAAAGCCGCAAAACACCGTGTGTAGACGGGTGCTGCGGCCCCATGTTCAATAGCATGGTCTCGCCTGTGAGCGCTCGCTCAGATACCAGATGCTTGAATTTCTCTAAGCTGACTTCTTCAATCTGACTCATAACTATTCCTTTGCGTACGGCTTGCGCAGATCGATCTCATCAAAGTTGAACGTGAATTGCGGCTCTTCATACCCAAGCGGGTAATCCTTGCGGAGCGGGTGTCCCACATGATCGTCGGGCATGAGAATTCTGCGCGGATCGGGATGGCCCTCGACCTCGATGCCGAACATATCGAGGAGTTCACGCTCACGCCAGTTCGCAGATGCATATACAGCGGTCACGGTCTGGACCTTCGGGCTGCTCCCGTTTAACGGGACTCTGATCTGCACCGAAAGATTTTTTGCAAGCGAGGTAAATTGATAGATGACATGAAAACGCGGCGATTCTTGCGGCCAGTAATCTGTGGCAGTCAATGCCGAGAGCAATTCAAATTCCTGTTCGTCGCGCAAAAGGGTCAACGCCTCCACGATCTGCTCGGGCTTCACGAACAGATGCACTTCATCGCGGAATTCCTCATACGTCGCGCCGAATTTATCCTGAATTGCTTTTACAACGGGTTCAAGATTTTTATTCATAAAAAATATTCCTTAAGACCTGACAGTTTTTCGTTGTCAGGTCTTATGAATGGATTTACTTAACCGCCAGATCCTTGAATTTCTCGCCCTTGACCTTTTCATACACGGTCAACACACCGTGGATCAAGGCTTCGGGGCGCGGCGGGCAACCCGCCACGAATACATCCACAGGCACAACTTCATCCACACCCTGATAGATGGCGTAGTTATTGAAGACGCCGCCGCAGGAGGCGCAATCGCCCATGGCGATCACCCATTTCGGCTCGGGCATCTGGTCATATAAACGGCGAAGGACGGGCCCCATTTTTTTCGAGACGCGTCCCGCTACGATCATCAGGTCCGACTGGCGCGGGCTGGCACGCATGAGTTCCATACCGAAGCGGCTCATGTCATAGCTCGCTGATTGTGCAGACATCATTTCGATGGCGCAGCAGGCGAGGCCGAACAACATCGGCCACATCGCATTGGTACGCGACCAGTTCACCACGGTCTCAAGCGTGGTGGTCACCACGCCCATGTTTCCAAGTTTTTGTTCTACTCCCATTCCAGGGCTCCTTTTTTCCAGGCATACACATAACCTATCAATAAGATAACGATAAAGACGACCATTTCAAGCAACCCAAAAATGCCCAGATTGCGAAATGCGATCGCCCAGGGTAAAAAGAACACAACTTCAATATCAAACAAAATGAACAATACGGCAATCAGGTAAAAGCGGACGGGCATGCGCCGTGTCCCTTCACCGTATGGATTCATGCCAGATTCATAAGGCATGGACTTCGCTTCCGTATTTTTCTTTGGCCCAAATAACTCCCCCAAGCCTATCGCGATGAATGCGATCAGCGTGGCGACCGCAATCATCACTCCAATGGCAATATATTCCAATAACATAAAAACACCTCTTGGTGTGTAAAATCGGTGCGTGAAATCTGGCACGTTCGGCGAAGTATATCATAAGAGACTTTCAGGGAATAGACAAAGTGTCACTTTTCACAAAAATGATGATAATTGTCATATTGAAGAAAAAACAATAAAAAGACCGCCTTTACGGCGGTCTTTTTATTGCCCAAAAATTCTTTTCAGTCTCCCAAATAATCCCTCAACTCACGGCTTCTGGCGGGGTGACGTAACTTCCGCAGCGCCTTCGCTTCGATCTGGCGGACACGTTCACGGGTCACATCGAAGTAGCGGCTGACCTCTTCGAGTGTATGTTCCCTGCCATCGCGCAGGCCAAAGCGGAGCTCGAGCACATCGCGCTCGCGGTCTGAAAGCGACTCAAGCGCGTGCTGCACCTGTTCGCGGAGCATTTCGCGCGCGGCGGCATCCATCGGTGACGGGGTGTCTTCATCTTCAATGAAATCGCCCAGCGAACTGGAATCCTCATCCCCCACCGGGCCTTCGAGGGAGACAGGTTCTTCGGCAGAGCGAAGCACACGGGTGATCTTTTGGGTGGCGAGGTCGAGCAATTTTTGCAATTCAGGTTTAAGCGGTTTGCCTTCGGCATGTGAGCGCAAGATCGTTTGCACATCAGAAGCGGAAAGATAACCGACTTCCACCGCAAGTTCTTCACTGCTTGGATCGCGGCCCAATACCTGCGTGAGATGTCGTTGCGCGCGCAGAATGCGTGAAATGGATTCGAATAAATGAACGGGAATGCGGATCGTGCGCGCCTGTTCGGCAATGGAGCGATTGATGGATTGGCGAATCCACCAGGTTGCATAGGTGCTGAATTTGAATCCACGGCGCGGATCGAATTTACTGACAGCGCGCAGCAGACCCATATTGCCTTCCTGGATCAGATCAAGCAGGGACATGCCGCGGCCAAGATAACGCTTGGCAACGCTCACCACCAAACGCAAATTCGCGCGGATGAGCGCCTGATTCCCATCTACAGCGCGGGCGTGGACTGCGTCCATTTCGCTGAGCAGGTCTTCGTCTGACGGCAGGTTGCGGTAGAGTGTGCGCTGTCCGGGCATGGCGTTTTGGGCGCGGACATTCGTCAGCAGCCACTCTGCATATTTAAACGGAAGCAGGTGCAGGTTAAGAAAGACACCGTAGGCATGTCGTGCAAAGTTATCCCAAAGATGGTCCACTCCCCAATGGCCGTTATCCAGATAAGCGCGGAAATACGAAGGCGAATCGAATTGCCAGCCCGAGTGAAGCGACTGGGCTTCAGCGACCATCAAGGCGAGGTTGGGAAGTTCACAATCAAGCTGCTCGGTATCTTCAATGAGACGATCCCACGAAGTGGACATTTCCACGAGCAGGGCATGATAAATGGAAGAAGCAAGTGAAACGCCCTTGCGTTGTTTTAATTTTCGCAGCGCGGTGATGTGACGGTCGGCTTCGCTGAGTGTGGCAAGGCGAAACTCACTGTCTGAATCGAGCAGTTTCACCAGACCGATCTCGCGCAGGTACAAACGTACAGGGTCTTCCGAAAGCTCCGACTCCAATTCGTGCGAATGCAGCGGCACAACTTCATCGAGATCCTCCTGCTGGGTCAGCAGGGATTCATCGGGTTCAATGATCTCATCGGCGGCAGGATCGAACAGCATATTCCCCCCATTCGACAGCGCATCCAAAACATCGCTCTCTGGAAATTTCATTTTGGCGTCTTTTGATTTACGCCCCGCTGGTTTTTGCGCGGTCTTTGATTTTGGTTTTGGCATGGTTGCGGGCTTGACTCTTGATTTGGACTTGGGTTTTGCGGTCATCGGTACCTTCTCCCTGATAGCTGCATTCACTACCGCTTTGAGGACAACTTTCTCTTGGCCTGATCCAAACTATGAAGCAATCTCGTCATCTGCAAAGTTTGCTCCTGATACAACTTCATATTCGCCCCTCCCTGTTGCTGATCTTCCTCCTGAAGAAAACGCAATTGATTGACATTCAACATCGCATTCGCGCGGCGCAGATCCATGAAACGCGCCAGCAGGTCATCGAGGACCTTATCTTCCACGGGGTCGAGGTTGTCAGAACGCGCGACCAATTCCTTCGAAAGATCGCTGACCGATTCAGGCACATGGGTCATCACGTAATGATGGTAATCCTTTTCATCCTGCTCGACCGCCATACGCACAACATCGAACAACAACTGATGGTCAGTATACTCGAAATCCTCCACGGCCAATGCGGTCAGGTCGGCTTCCTGCATGCGTTTATCGAGGCGGTATAACAACTCCGGCTTGCGCAGCAAAACACCGAGGCAATAGGATTCGATCTTCAAAGTGGGATTGACCGCCACAATGCCAGACGATACGACTTTGTGACTTTGTTCCACGCCGCGAGGCTTGCGCTTCGCCACTGGACCCTGAACCTGCGAGCTCAACAAGGAGCGTTCATCAACCCGCAGCATTCGCGACAACGCCTGACGGTACGTGTCACGTTCCATGGCATTCGGCAGGTCTTCGATCAGCGGAAGCACCTGTGCCGCAATTTGATTCTTGACCTTGGCATCGTTCAGGTCCTGCCCAGCCGCCAGCGAATCCATCACGTGCGTGACGATGGGCTTGGCATTCTCGATGAGCTTCTTCCATTCTTCTTTATCGCGCGCCACGATCTCATCGGGGTCGAGGTCATCAGGCATGGTGGCAACGCGCAGATCGGCTTGCAGGCGGGCTTCATTTTTCAGCAGGCCGCGCGCATCGAAACCGAGTTCGCCTTCGCGGTCCATCGCAGAGCGGGCGGCGTCGAGTCCGCGCAGGACGGCTTTTTGGCCTGCCACATCGGGGTCAAGCGCCAGCACAATGCGCCGCGTGGATTTCTTCAACAAACGCAATTGATCTTCGGTCAACGCGGTTCCCATTGGCGAGACGACGTTTTCATAGCCTGCCTGATGCAGCGCGATGACATCGAGATAACCTTCCACGATCACAGCCTGATCCGCCGCGCGGATGGGCTTGCGGGCGCGGTCGAGGCCATAGAGCAGGCGGCCTTTGGAGAAGATGGGCGTTTCGGGTGAATTCAAAAATTTGGGAATATCGTTCGGGTCCACGATACGCGCGCCAAAACCAGACATCTTTCCATTTTCATCGCGGATGGGAATCATGATGCGGTTGCGGAATTTATCGTAGGTGCGCGCTTCGTCATTTTCACGGACAGTGACCATGCCCGAGTCGATCAAATCCTGCTGGCTGTACTCCTTGGAGAGGAAGTGCTTCAACAGGTTGTCATATCCGGGCGGGGCATAGCCCAGGCCGAAGGTTTCGATGGTGGAGTCGGTCAGTCCACGCTTTTCGCGCAGGTAGGTCAGGATCGTGTTATTGCTAAAAAGCTGACTGCGATAATAAATGACCGCATCTTCAAGCAGTTTGCGGAGGTGCTCGTAGGCTTCCTTTTGCTGGGGCGATTCGCGCTGGTAATCCTTGATCTCCACGCCTGCGCGCAGAGCCAGTTTTTGCATGGCCTCTTTGAAATCCAGGCCGTCGCGCTTCATCACGAACTTGAAAATGTCGCCGCCTTCATTACATTGACCAAAACAGCGCCACGTGCCAGACTCGGGCCAGACCACAAAGGCAGGCGTGTGCTTGTTATCGTGGAAGGGACAAAAGCCCGTGTAGTTCTTCCCCGCATGGCGCAGTTTCACCCCGGCCTCGGAAACGAGGTCGACAATATCAATGCGGACTTTGATCTCATCAATGGTGGACATGGTTTGGTTTGAATTATACTTGCCCCCTATGAATTCAAGGCTAATCAAAAACAAGGCGCTCGCGATCCCGTTTTTGGCGGTGTATGCGTGGCTGGTGATCCGCACTTCGTGGGTCGGGGACGATGCGGTGATCACCTTCCGTTCACTGGAAAATTTCCTGCATGGGTATGGGCCGGTGTTCAACATTGGCGAACGGGTGCAGACGTTTACGCATCCGCTGTGGTTTTTGCTGCAGGCGGCAGCGGGGTTTGTGTTCAATCTTTGGAAGAGCAATCCCTTCGGCCAGGGGCAGATGTACTTCCTGAACGTATTTATCTCCATTGGGTTGTCGCTGCTGGTGGCGATCATTTTTGCTTTTAATACGACATCTTCCACAAAGGGAGCGATTTTGGGGCTTTTGATCTTTTCGGTCTCCAAATCATTCGTTGATTATTCGACGTCCGGGCTGGAAAATCCGCTTACGCATTTGATCTTGCTGTTGTTCACACTTGCCTATCTGACAAAGAAGGAAGACTCACAGCGCAGCATCTACATCCTTGGAACGCTGGCAGCTCTCGGCGGGGTGGACCGTCTCGATACGTTGTTGTTCTATTTCCCGGCGCTGATCCTGTTGTTTTGGCAGAGTCCAAATAAAGGGAAGACATTGATCACGCTCGGTTTTGGGTTTCTGCCGCTGATCGCGTGGGAATTATTTTCTCTTTTTTATTATGGGGTGCCATTTCCAAATACGGCGTATGCGAAGATCAACACGGGCATTCCTGAATCGAGCCTTATTACGCAGGGGATCTTCTATTATCTGAATTCGTTGAAGCTCGACCCGATCACGTTGTTGACGATCATTACGGTTTCAATCGCAGGTTGGATGAATCGAAACGCCGCGCACAAGACCATCCTTGCGGGGGTGCTGCTGTATTTGCTTTACACGATCTACATCGGCGGCGATTTCATGAGCGGACGATATTTTTCCACGCCGCTGCTGATATGTGTCACGCTGCTGGCAACCATGGATTTCAAATCGCCGAAGGTGTATGGCTTTGCAATTGGAATCGTTTTGCTGGTGGGCATCGCGCCCATTTTTGTGATCCCTGAACGCGCGCCTGCATTTGGCGTCGGGGACGAGGGAGATCACCGCGTATTCGTCGATGAACGTGGAATTTCAGATGAGCGCATCGTGTACACCGGGCTGGGGCTTTTCGAGCGGATAAAAAAGAAGAGCGCGCCTTCCACGAATTATGCCCGCGATAAATGGGTGTACCTGCCCGGTGAGCCTGTGAGAGTGCGCATTCTGGGTCCGCTGGGATTGAACTCAATGACGCTGGGACCTAATTTTCATGTGATCGACGTAAACTCACTGGCTGATCCATTGATGACGCGTATGCCGCTCTACGAGATCGAACGCTGGCGCATCGGTCATTTTCGGCATATCATTCCAAAGGGATATGAAGAAACGCTCAAGAGCGGAGAGAATCGCATTGAGAACAAGGACATCGCCCTGTATTACGACAAGCTTTCCTTTATCGTCAGGGGCGAGTTATGGAGTTGGGAGCGGGTGATCGAAATATGGAATTTCAATACAGGCAAGTATGATTACCTGTTGGAGAACGTCACGCCTGCCGATGCGGCGGAATAAAAAACAAAAAGGCCGCGCATAACAAATGCACGGCCTTTTGATTTCTGGCAAAACAGGTTACGGGGCAACGGTGGGAATCAAATTCAACAATCGGCGCACGTTCATGTTCAGCATGGAATAATCCATCATGCCGAGTTGACCGAACGACACATTTCCATTGGCATCCACGAAGAAATTCAGCGGGAATAAATTCTTTCCGCCATATTTTTTGAAGGTATTCCCATTCGGATCGACCAGCATTGGGTAGGTGAGGTCATGGGCATCGCGATAGGCGCGTGCATGGTCGGAGTTACCCCACACGTCCACGGCCAGCACAACGATCCCGGCATCCTTATATTCTGTGTAAATATCCTGCATGGCCTCGGCTTCGGTGTCGCAATAGCCACAGCCGTTGGCCCAGAAGAAGATCACCACAGGTTTGCCTCTGAAATCGTCAAGGCTCACTTGATTGCCGGTGTTGGAATTCCTCAATGTAAAGTTAGGCGCCTGCATTCCAGTGGCGAGACCGGTTTCAACTTCCGCATTGGGGTCGTCCGTGCCGATCACGTTAGATATCAGCGTGGGAGTCGCTTCGATGAAGGCGAGCGTGCTGGTCGGGAAGAGTGTAGGCGAGGCAGCGGGCGTCCACGTGGGCGGAAGGCCGAGGGTTGGGATGGTGGTGGGAGTCTCTGTTGGGCCGACAAATACCGGCGGCGTGGGAGAGACGACCGTTTGACTGCGCAGAACGAAGAAAAAGCCGACGAGGATCGCGATAAAAACGCACAGGAAGATCACGATCAACACCACGTATTTAATTAAGTTCGCATTCTTTTTGGGAGCGGGCTTTTTCCCCGCAGGACGGGCAGGCTGCTGGGGAGTTTCAGAATGAAATGGAGAGACCCCGGAAGAATCGTATGCATCCTGACCATAGGAACTTTCAAACGCACTTGGCGCAGGGCGCGGAAGATCGTCATCATCGGGAAGGAATGAGGAAGACGCCGGGACGGAACGATACGAATTCTGATCGGGGAAGGAACGCTCGAACGCGCTCGGCGTTGACCGAAGTTCGTCTTCATCTTCCGGGAAAAACGGGGAGGAGGCTGATGAAGATTGATAGGCATCCTGACCGTGAAAGGAAGACTCGAATGCATTGGGAGCTGACTGTTCATTCACATCGTCATCGGGCAGGAACGACACAGCCTCCGGAGGGCGATACACATCCTGACGGGTAAAGGAGGATTCAAACGCGTTGGAAGATGTTTGCGGGGCCGACTCTTCGTCCGTGATGAACGGAGCAGTGATCGGGTTGAGACGAGACGGTTCCTGACTGAATGAATTCGATTTCGGGGCGATGTCGCTTTGGAGTTTCAACAAACGATTGCGGGCGGGGATATTCCCCGGGTCGAACTTCAAGACGCGCTCCACACAATCCAGTTGTTGTTTCGGCTCGGTCAATATAAAACTGAGCATCCACCAGGCGCGGGAGGAATCGGGATGGCTTTGGACGTAGCGCAACAGGGCTGCCCGCCCTTCCTGTTTTTTTCCATCACGCAGGAGTTGTTCGATATATTCCAAGCCGTTGTTTTGTTCAGCCATGTTGGGATTATAGACTCCGCTTCACGCAACGCAAAGGTGACATTTATCCTAAGATGAAAGTACGGCAGGACCAAGTAAATCCTGCCGTACTGATGATCTTATTGGTACCGTTTCGCAGTATAACGCCCTCGCGCGGCCCCGCCCCTATGAAATTCATTGCAAAAGACGGGCAAGGCAGGGTCATTCAGGGCAAATTTCCTTGATGGCCTGAACAATGCTGCCATCTTTCACTTCATAGACCATCACCCCCATCCCCTCCCAGCGGGTGACCTTGATAAGCACTTCGAGGTTGGCATCCTGATTAAGGTCGAGAAAATCATTCAAGACATATGTGTAAGGATAGGTTGCCTCAGGCTGAGCGGAAAGATAAACATCCGCAACAAGCGGGGTCGTGATGACCTCACTTCCATTCACTTTTCTCATTAAGACGATGGAATAATCACCGCCCGCAGTGACAGGCATGACGGTGCTGGCAAAATGTGATGCCGATATGAACACTTCATCAGTTCCGTCACCTTCGATGTCGGTGCGCAAAATGCGGGTGATATCCACTTCAGGCTGGGCCATTCCCTGCGCAATGAGCCAGTCAGCCACTGCTTTTTGATACACGGGGCTATCCGCCGCAATATCTTCAACAGGGCGGGTGGTGACCTGCCAGCCTTGAACAAAGCCAAACAGAACGGATGAATCATCAGTCAGATCCGAACCCACATAGTAACTCCCACAATATGGAGGCTCCACAGAATCGATGTTGCTTATCGCTGCGGAGGCTGTAAAACCTCTGGAGCTATAAACAGCGTAAGGCTGGTCATATCGGATCTGTTGAACCACATCATCATCCGTTATCCAGGCGCCATCCCGGACCCCGCCCAGGATCTTGAAACTGTAAAAACGATCTACATATTCACGATAGAGGATCGGAGAGAATGAGCCCGCAGGCAAAGGCGCTACATTTGGCGTGGGTGTAAAAGTTGCTGGGGGAGTTTCAGTGACGGTTGCTGTGATCGTAAAAGTTGGGCGGGGTGTTTGAGTGTCGATTACTGGCACTACAGTCGCCGTCGGCGCGGTGACGCACGCGCTCAGTATCAAGATACACAGAATAAACAGGAAGTGAAATATTTTCATGGGGTTCTCCTGTTCCAGTATAAAGAAAAATGGACGGGTTGAGTCCCGTCCATTTTTCCTAGAAGCCTTCCAGCTTACTCAAGTCTGCGATGCCGTTTGCGAGGCTGGCGATCTTTTGCAAGAGGCCCAGCCGATTTTCTTTTACGGCTTTATCCTCAGCCATGACCAGCACTTTATCGAAGAAGGCGGTGATGGATGGGATGAGGGCGGCGATATTCTTCAGAAACGAATCGACATCGCCTGCAACAGCGGATGGCAGGCGGTTGACCGCTTCGTACAACCCTTTTTCTGATTCTTCGACGAGTTGCTTTTCACTCACCTCGAACTGTGTCTTCTGGTCGCGTGTGATGCGGACACAGCGGGCGAAGCCGTCCAAAATAGTGGACCAATCTTCGCGTCCCACCCAAGCGGACAGCTGCTTCACCGCGCGGACAGTTCCCGCAGGGTTATTAGATTGCGCCGCAAGAACGGATTCGATGACATCGTGCTTGTAACCGAGATCACCCAACACAACCTTCAAGCGGCCTGTGATAAATTCCAAAATTTGTTTTTGCACTTCTTCTTTGACTTCAATCGGCTGTGTCTTTGCAGATTTCTTCACGGCATCGGCCAGATCAAAATCAACGCCATGTTCGATCAACGGCTGGACAACTCCAATTGCGGCGCGGCGCAGACCGAACGGGTCTTTCGCGCCAGTCGGCGCAAGACCTGCGGCAAACAAACCCACCAATGAATCAAGTCTGTCAGCGATGGCAATGATGAGGCCCGCTTTCGATTGCGGAACAGTTTGATATTGTTCACCAATGGCGATCGCAATATCCTTTTGTTCGCCGCTTCGCAAAGCATACTCACCGCCGATAATGCCTTGGAGGGAAGTCATTTCAGTGACCATCTGAGTCGCCAAATCTGCTTTCATCAAATGCGCGGCGCGACGGGCAAAAACAGCTTGGTCGGCTTCGAGTCCCAATACGGGAATCAATTCATTAACCAGTTTCTCGATGCGTTCGGATTTATCCAACATTGAGCCAAGTTTTGTATGGAAGGTTAATGACGAAAGCTTGGGACGATACTCTTCCAATTTCAGTTTCACATCTTCGCGGACGAAGAAATTGGCATCGGCAAAACGCGCGCCCAAGACATGCTCATTTCCTTCTCTCACGGTATCAATATGAATGTCGTCACCGTTGCGGATGGCAATAAAATTTGGGAGAAGTTTTCCACCACCATGCACATCGGCAGCGCTCAGCGAGGAGAATTGAACAGGGAAATATCGTTGATGTTTCTTCATCACCGAGATGAGCACATCACGCGGCAGGGCGAGGAATTCTTCGTTGAAGCCGCCCATGACTGCGGTGGGCATTTCGATCAGGTTGGTGACTTCGTTGAGCAAGCCTTCTTCGATGATGGCTTGTCCGCCGAGTAGGGCTGCGGCTTGGTTGACCTGTTCGACGATGGAGGCTTTGCGTTCTTCTTTATCGAGCAGGATGCCTGCTTCGCGGATCACATCAAAATATTTATCAGCGGATGGGATGGTGATGTCGGGCGAGCCGTAGGGGCGTAAGCCACGAGAAATATTTCCAGATGTCACGCCAGCATATTCAAACGGGATGACCATGTCACCGAGCAGGGCAACGTACCAGCGGATGGGACGCGAGAAGGCAATGCCTGAGTCGTTCCAGCGCATGGACTTTTCGAACTTGATGCTTTCGACCAATTTGGGCAACGCATCCACGAGGACTTCGGGAGTGGGGCGTCCCTTTTGCTTGACGACAGCGGCGACGTATTTTCCACCGTCGATCTCGCGGGCTTCGAGCGTGGCAGGGTCGAGATTATTTTTCTTGGCAAAACCAAGCGCGGCTTGCGTGGGCTTGCCGTCTTTGTCGAAGGCTTTATCAGCGGGCGGACCTTTGACGAGGTCTTCGCGGTCTGGCTGATTCGGGGAGAGAGAGTCGATAGAAACAACGATCCTGCGCGGGGTAGTGAAGATGCGAATGTCGCCGTGGGTGAGATTCAGTTCCTTAAGCAGGTAGGCATCCGTTGGCTGAGTTGTTCGTAGGCGGAGTCGACATCGTTGGCGGGTAATTCTTCAACTCCAATTTCAAGGATGAATGATGAAGGATGAGGGATGAATGTCGAAAGATTGAAGGGTTTGATTTCATCCTTCATCCTTCCGCCTTCATCCTTTTTGAGAAGCGGATACTCCAGCCCCTTGCGCTGTTCGCCATAGGAGACTGCTACACCTTTGGCTAATTCGCGGATGCGTCTAAAAAATGCTTGACGTTCGGCGACGGAGATGGCGCCGCGGGTATCGAAAATATTGAAGCAGTGCGAGCATTTGAGGACGTAGTCGTGCGCGGGGACGATGAGACCCTGCGCGAGACAGGCGTCGGCTTCGGCGGAGAAGAGGTCGTACATGGCGCGGACGCGTTCGACGTCGGCGGTCTCGAAATAATATTTGGAGTGTTCGAACTCTTCCTGACGGCGGATCTCGCCGTAGGTGACGCCTGCGCCGTATTCTTCGTTCCAGATGGCTTTGGCGTTGTTGAGCGCGATGAGGATGCGTTCGAGCCCGTAGGTGATCTCGACCGAGACGGGGTCGAGCGCCACGCCGCCCATCTGCTGGAAGTAGGTGAACTGCGTGATCTCCTGCCCGTCGAGCCAGACCTCCCAACCCAAACCCCACGCGGAGATGGCGGGCTGTTCCCAGTTATCCTCCACGAAGCGGATGTCGTGCTGGCGCGGGTCGATGCCGAGGGCTTTGAGCGACTCGAGGTAGAGTTCCTGCGGGTTGCCTGGGTCGGGCTTGAGGATGACCTGATACTGGGTGTGCAGTTGGAAGCGGTTGGGGTTCTCGCCGTAACGCCCGTCATCGGGGCGGACAGACGGCTCGACGTACGCCACGTTCCACGGCTCGGGTCCGAGCACGCGCAGGAAGGTGGCAGGGTTCATCGTCCCTGCGCCCACCTGGGTGTAGTAGGGCTGTGTGATCAGGCATCCGTGCGATGCCCAGAAGTCTTGTAGTTTGAGGATGATTTCTTGAAAGGAGGAGGGTTTCGTCATTTGTTTC
>NZ_JADJKT010000029.1:0-116147 GCF_016705895.1 Candidatus Villigracilis affinis
TTTCTGCTTTCGCCGCCCGTTGTGTATGGCTTGAAAATGCTGAACGTGGATGTTTTCGTGTTGATCGGTTTTACCCTTCCCGCATCCATTGGGTTATTTTTTGTATTGATAAAACCGCAAATGGGTATTGCAATGATTCCCTTTTGGCTGGTAAAGGCATATCAACAAAAGGTAAATTGAAACAGGCGTTTCGAACTTTTATGCCAGTCACAATTGCGTTGGCTTTGTCCTTTTTGCTGTTTGAAATTGTGGCTGTCCGGCAAACGGCGGATCTGCTGGTATCTTTTTTGGGTACCCGGTTTATGGCCCTGGGCTATTCAATTGGCGTGGTTTACTGGCGCTTGCCTGCAGAGACCTACGCGACGATTTTACGATGGCAGCATCTCCTTTCCTTTCGCCTTATCTGGCTTATCATTCGCATGGGTAAGCGTTCTGGCTGGATTAATAGGCATACCGATTTTGAATTTATGATTGCAGTTGGGCAATGGTTTGAGCGGCTCTTTAAAGCGTTGGGATTTACGTAAGGATAAACTTCTAAAACAATGAAAACAACTTTTGGCACACAAACCATTGAAATCAGTCCATTGGGCGATGATTACGTTGCCGTGATGGATGGCAAAAGAATCCTTGTTGAAATCGTCCGCGTGGATGCAGGGCAGGGGCGTATGGATTTACGCTTCACGGAACTTTCAGAATCGATCCCGTCCAGGAACCGATCTGTTTCCGATTACGTTTCTTCGGATATGGCGAAGAGATGGGTGACGATTAACGGCACACGATCGTGCTCACGGAAACATCGGGCGCAAAACAAGGCGTCAGACACGATCATGCCGGGGGATTGATCGCCCCGATTGCCAGGTCAGGTGCGAAGCGTTGCTGTGGGTGTGGGAGATGTCGTGAAGAAAGGTCAAACTTTTACTTGATGGAAGCCATGAAGATGGAAATCCGCATTCAGGCTTTGAAAGACGGAACGGTAAAAACTCTGCACGTTTCGCAGGGACAGACTGTGGAGCGCGAACAGATCTTGATCGAAATGGAGGATTGATGGCTGGTAAATATTTCGAAGATCTGGAAGTAGGGATGCATTTCAAACATTCGGCGGGGCGCACAGTGACCGAAATGGACAACGTGCTGTTCTCGTCGCTGACGATGAATACCCAGCCGCTGCATGTGAACGAGGATTTTGCCGCGAACACGGAATTCGGTCAGCGCATCGTGAACGGGATTTTCACGCTCGGGCTGGTGGTGAAGTTGACGGTGGCTGAATTGAGCGAAGGGACGATCATTGCCAACTTGGGGTATGACAAAGGTGGTGCATCCCAACCCGACTTTTCACAACGATACGATCTACGCCGAGACCGAGGTGCTTGAAAAACGCGAGTCGAAATCGCGCTCGAATGCGGGGATCGTAAAATTTAGGCACACCTGGGCAAAAAATCGGATGGTACGATTGTGGTTCAATTTGAACGAAGTGCAATGTTCTTGAAGAAAGGTCAGCGCCTCGACTTTTTGCCAAGATCCGAAAGCCAATCTTACGACCTGTAACTTTCAACCTTCAACCTTGAACCTTGAACCTGTAACTGGAGACCTCATGCACTCACGACGCGCACTGCTTTACATGCCAGGCGATAACTGGAAGATGATCACGAAATCCATCACGCTGGGTGTGGATCCGATTTGCATGGATATGGGGAAGACGGCACGGCGATCAACAAAAAGGCCGAGGCACGTGAAACCATCGCGAAGGCTTTGCGTGAATTGGATTTCGGCGCCAGCGAAAAACTGGCGCGGATCAATTCGGTTGGCTCGGGTTGGGAGCAGGATGATATTGATGCGGTTCTGCCGTTTCACCCCGATGGCATCGTGATTCCGAAAGTGGAATCTTTTGAACAGGTGGAATGGGCGAGCCGCATCATCGAAACTGCCGAGTTGAAACATGGCTGGCCTGTGAATTCAGTCCGCGTTTTGATTGGGGTGGAAACAGCGAAGGGGATTTTGAATCTCAAGGAGATCGCGGCGCATCCGCGTTTGGATGCAATCATCTTCGGCGGCGAGGATTTCGCCGCATCGATTGGAGCGGCGCGCACGAGGGATGCGGTTGAGTTGCTGTATGCGCGGCAGGCGGTGATTGTCGCTTGCGCGGCGTTTGATCTTCAACCTATTGATATCGTCACAATTGATTACAAGGATATCGAAGCCTTGCGGGTTGAATCTGAATTTGGTGCGCGGCTCGGCTTTGTTGGCAAGCAGATCATCCACCCTGCGCAAGTAGAGCCTGTGCAAAAAGCATTTACTCCATCGGATGAAGCGATTGCCTACGCAAAACGAATTGTCGAAACGTTTGAAGCGAGTCAAAGAGGGGAAGGGCGCGTATTCATTGGATGGCAAGATGATCGATATGCCCTTGCTGAAGAACGCGAAGAAAGTATTGGAACGTGGGTTGGATCGCGGACTTTAGTCCGCGTTTGATCTGTTATTCGCAGACTAAAGTCTGCGATCCGAGAGAGACAGAAAGAGAAATCCAATGAAATGGTCCACATCCCCGCATCGTCCACCGCACCTTTATGTGGACGATGCCTGGTATTTCATTACTGCCTCCACAGTTAATGCGACAAAGATTCTTTCTACAGATACCCATTTGGATTTGTGGGTTGAAACATCCAAGGAACTTGCGCTCCAATTCAAAATAAAACTGGTTTCATGGGTGATTTTGCCAAATCATTATCACATCCTGTTCATACCAGCGAGGGCTGATGAAATAGGCTCTTTTATGAAACGGCTCAATGGAAGCACTTCGCGCAAATTAAATCTCATTGATAATCAATTGGGAAGATCGGTTTGGTATAGTTATTATGATACATGTATGCGCAATGAGCATGATTTCTGGACGAGGTTTAATTATATTCATTGCAATCCAGTCAAACATGGCTATGTAGATGATCCCGAAGAGTGGAGATTTTCCAGTTACTCTTTTACTTGCGCGACGATGGAATCAATGGCTTGCAGATTATGAAAAGAATTCCCGATCTATGATTTGTTCGATGATGATAAATTTTAATTCAGAGCGCGGACTAAAGTCCGCATTCCTCAAGGAAGGTAAATTTGCTGTCCATTTTTCTGGGTTTACTTGCCGCGCTTGGTTGGGGCGCAGGTGATTTCACGGGCGGTATTGCCTCGCGCAAGACGGGAGCGTATCGCACTGTCTTATATGGCGAGGTCATTGGTATTTTTGTTTTATTCTTCGTCATTGCGATTTTTTCCGAACCGATCCCTGATCTGCGCTCATGGATGTTTGCCATGCTGGCGGGGGCGCTTGGCACATTGGGGCTGGTACTGCTTTATCATGCCATGACTCTTGGTTTGATGAGCATTGCCACTCCCGTTTCCGCTTTGCTGGCGGCGGCGCTTCCCGTTGTCGTTGGCATTTTCCGTGAAGGTCTGCCCGCGTGGACCACTTTCATCGGATTCGGATTCGCCCTCTTTGCGGTGTGGATGATCTCGCAAGGCGAAGATGGCGTGACCGATATCCTCGCGCATCTCGCCGACTTGAAACTGCCTCTCATCGCAGGCATTGGATTTGGCCTGTACTTTGTTCTCATGCACGAAGCCACGAATACCGGCTCGACCATCTGGCCGATGGTTGCATCGCGCAGCGGCGGCCTGATCCTGATCACGGTTTATATGCTGGTCACTCGTTCTTCATGGAAAGTGGAAGATGCATCTGCGTGGCCGATCATTACGTTGAACGGCATCCTTGATATTTCTGGAAATGTCTTCTTCATCCTTGCGGGTCAAATGGGGCGTTTGGATGTCTCAGCCGTGTTGAGCTCGCTCTTTCCTGGAGCCACGGTCATCCTGGCGTGGATCTTCCTCAAAGAACGGCTTTCCCTCAATCAGTGGATTGGCATTGCCGCCGCCTTGACCGCCATTGTCCTGATGACGATTTGAAAGACGCAGGTCACGTTTTTAACGTGACAGTCACGCTGCTTGAGATGGGCTACAATTATGCTCGCTCATGAATCCATTTACTGAATCAATGTTCGTGTTGTTCGCCATCCTGACCATCGGCGCGTGGATCGGTCAATGGTCGTGGCGTGGCATTTCGCTTGGGACGGCGGGCGTGTTGTTTGCCGCACTGGTCTTCGGTCACTTCGGCTTGAGCATCCCCAAAGAAGTGATGGACTTCGGCTTGATCCTGTTTGTCTACTCGGTTGGGTTGACGGCGGGACCAAGCTTTTTTCGTACCTTTCGTCGGCGCGGGATGCAATTCGTTGTCCTGGCGATTGTGATCGTCGGAAGCGGTGCGTTATTAACTGCGCTGGCTGCATATTTATTGAAGTTATCTCCTGCTCTTGCGGCGGGGTTATACACTGGCGCGATGACATGCACCCCCGCACTGGCCTCCGTACTCGATAGTCTGCATCGCATCGCGCCCGATGAGGCCGCGCTTGCATCGGTTGGCTATGGCGTTGCCTATCCGTTCAGCATGATTAGCATCGTGCTGATCATACAGTTTTTGCCGACCCTGCTCAAACGTCCGGTCAAGATCGAGGAGGGGCAATGGCTCGCTGAAAAGGAAGTCGAATCTCCGGGGTTGGTCGCGCACCAGTTCCGCATTACCAATCCAAATTGTGATGGAAGAACCGTTGCGGAGGTGAATCCGCGTCGGCTGGCACACGTCAATCTTTCGCGCGTCAAACATGGTGACCGCGTTTTTGCCGCCACACCTGAAACGGTTTTATATCTCGGCGATATCGTGATGGCAGTCGGTTCCGCTGACGAGTTGGACAAAATGACCTTGCTGCTTGGCGAGCGCACCGATGAACGCATGGATGTCAATGCGGAAGTATTGAGCGTGGATGTGGAAGTGATGGACGAATCACTAACCGGCAAAACGCTGGCACACATGCGCGTGTGGGAACAGTTCACGGTGGTGATCACGCGCATTCGCCGTCAGGGGCTGGAGATCGTGCCGCATGGCCGTGTGACCCTTGAAATGGGCGATGGCATTCGCGTGGTGGGTGAGAAGTCGGCGGTGGAATCATTTGTTGCGCGCGCGCAGGGTTCGCCGCGCCGCGCAAGTGAAACCAGCATGACCGCCTATCTTTTTGGATTATTGATCGGTGTGTTGATCGGATTGATCCCCGTGCCGGTCGGTGAAGGCGTGACCGTGAAACTGGGGATGGCGGGCGGAGTCTTTCTGACCAGTTTGCTGATCGGCCACTTCGGCAGGATCGGCCCGTTTCGACTCTACGTTCCGCCTGCTGCTAAAAATCTGACGCGTGAACTTGGCCTGATGCTTTTTCTCGCAGGCGCAGGCACGAACGCAGGCGCGCATCTCGTGGATGTATTGCAAGATCAAGGCTGGGTTTTGTTGGTTGCGGGCGCGAGCATCACATTGCTTTCCGCGCTGGCTGGCTTGATCGTGATGATGAAAGTTTATAAACTGAATTTGCTCTCTGCCATGGGATCGTTGACCGCCGCCATGACCAATCCGCCTGCGCTGGCTTCCGCCAATAATCAAACCGAAACGGATCTGCCTTCGATTGCCTACGCCAGTACCTACCCTGTTGCGTTGATCTTCAAGATTCTTCTTGCACAGGCATTGGTTGAGCTTCTTGGCAGGCTGTTGTGATTTGGAGTGCAATGTTGCCAGGCGTTGCACAGATCGGAATTTTCCATGAACATACTGATGGTACTTGCTCTTGTCTTTGCCGCGCTTGAGGCGCTGGCCTTGTGGAAGTATTGGCATCGTTTGGAATATCTCGCCAAACCTGCTGTGATGGTTGTCCTGTTCATCTGGCTGTTGACATCGGTTGGAATGAATGGAGCATTGATCTGGTTCGGGCTGGGAATCCTTTTTTCGCTTCTTGGTGATGTGCTGTTAATGATCTCGCTCGACCGCATGTTTTTACCTGGATTGGTGGCCTTTTTGCTGGCGCATGTCGCCTACGTGATCGGATTTAATATTCCCCTGCCGTTATTCTCGGCATGGAGCCTGATCTTCGCTTTCATGGTTGGTTTGGGCGGCACGCGGATCATCCGCCGCATTGTCGATTCTCTTGCCTCGAGCGGAAATGCGCGTATGCGCATACCGATCCTGATCTACAGCCTTGTCATTTCGCTGATGCTGCTTTCCGCCATGATGAAACTGACCGACATCACGTGGAGTGCGAACGCTTCTGCGCTGGTCAGTTTGGGAGCGTTGCTGTTTTATCTCTCTGACATTGTCCTCGCCTGGAATAAATTCGTCGCCCCCATCCAGCATGGACGGATCTACAATATCGGTTTGTATCACCTCGGTCAGATTACTTTGATCGCGGGTGTGATTATGCAATTCAGCTAACGAGTCTTGAGCGAAGTCGAAGGACATTCATGTAAGAAACAAAGGCAGGCAAAATGCAATCGATCCTCGTGATTATCGTTATTGGGCTTATCGGTGGAATGGCGGTTGGTTTGCAGGCGCCCATGTCCAGCATAATTAGCCAGCGGTTGGGCGTGCTGGAAAGTATTTTTATCATCCACCTTGGCGGCGCTCTCGCGGTATTGCTTCCGCTTTTGTATTTTGGCGGGGGAAAGCTGGGCAATTGGCGGACCGTCCCCTGGTATGCGCTGTGTGCCGGGGCTTTCGGCCTCGTGGTGATCTTTTCGATGAGCTACATGATTCCGCGCATTGGCGTTGCCACCGCATTGATCATCCTCCTGGCGGGACAGATATTCATCGGCTCCATCCTCGATCATTTTGGGTTGTTGGGTGCGGCGGTGCGGCCATTGGATCTCACCCGTGTGCTTGGACTGGGAGTGGTGTTGGCGGGGGTGTGGCTGGCGATGAAATAGCTCCCCATTACTTTTGACCCATATCACCTGCTCCTGTGATTCGTATAATCGCGAAAAATTATTTCACAGGAGTTTTCTTTTCATGTATAGCTATCCCCTCAAATTTGAATTTCCGATGATCAGCCTTGGCCGCCAGATGGATGTGAAGAACGGTGACGGCGGTTTCATCATGCGCATTTCAGACCCCTTTATTGCCTTCAAAGATGAAATGACTGTCATCAACGGCAAAGGCAGTACGGTAATGAAGGCGAAGGGAGATACTTCCTTCCGCTTTTTGTTCCAATTTGCAAGCACCTCCACCAGTTGGAATATCGTGGATAGTTCAGAGAAGACGGTTGCATGGGTGACCAATTATTGGGCGCGCATGGAAGAGTTCAAAGATGTGCATGTTGAGTCACCCTCAGGCATCGGTTCGGATGGACGGGCGGATATTGCCGGTGTGCTCGGGAATGTCGCCGCAAATATGTTCAATAACAAGGTCAGCCAGTCTTTGCCCAGCAGACTTGTTTATAAGATCACAGACAGTGAGTATGGAAATGTAATGGGTTGGGTGGTACCTTCACGAGGCACGGGTTGGTTCGACTTCCTGCCCTATTCCACCCGCATTCAAATTTTGAATCTGCCTTTTGCGGCGCGTGCTTATGCCCCTTCCTATGAATTCAAACTTGGGAATTTATATAGCCCGACAGTGCTCAAATTGCAAAAACAGCGCGATTTGCTGGTGGATAAATATACGCTGGAAAAGACCGGTGACTTGGGCGATGCCAATGAGCGCTGGGCCGTCCCTGCTCTGTCGCTGGTTGCCATGTTCGAACGCCAGCGCGTCAAAGAAATGGCTGATTGGTAAATCGACAAAGTGTAAAAACAAAGCCCGCCCGCGAAACTCTCGGGGCGGGCCTTTTTCGATGAAACAGAATCAATTCGCGGCTTCGCAAGAATCGCTTATTTACTCCAGCGTCACAATATATTTATGGATCAGGTGTGAATATTGATTCTGCAATCGAATGAAATGATTGTTGATCGCATCCGTTTCGGCGCCATCGGGAGCGAGGTATCTTCCGCGTTCCACGCCGCTGCGGGCGATCTCACGGCATACGGCCTCGGTGATCAACTCTGCCAAAAGCACCTGTCCTTGAACCGTTGTGTCCAATCGATTTTGTTTATCGAGATAGAGTTTTACCGAAGGCGCGGCAGTGGCGATGACAATGCTCGAATTCACGCGATCAAAATATACGCGCTGACGCGGGTCGGTGCGGTCGTCGAAGTGAATGTCGGTGAACAGGGCATTGCTGCTTCTTGATGGCGCAATGGTCATCGTTTCTTTTTTCGAGCGGACCTGCACCAATGCCTGCGCTCTTTGTTTTCCGATGTAGGCGGTTACCAGACCTTCACTGCCCACCTGCCTGCCTTCCACGCGGATATGCGCCCGCCCAACACTGTCATCAGTTTTATGCGGCTGAATGACAACCTGTTGATTTAACACAATGATCTCGGGGCTGTTGGAGATCACTGTGATGGTTGATCCCAGCCGCGCTTTTTCAGATAGCTGTACAAACAAATTCAGCGAAACCGTTTGCCCCGTTTGCACATACACCCGCTCGGGGAAGAATCCGATTCCCGATGGCGGCAGGTCCACCCGCTTTTGATCGCCGTCATCCCGTCTGTCACTGAGTTCACTCAAAGCGATCGTATTTAATTCATGCAAGGCGTGATCTATTTTTTGGCGGAATTGTTTATCGAGATGGGTTTGCTCATCTTGAACGGCATGCTTGCGTTCCGCTTCAATGAGCGGATCCAGTTTACTTTCCACTGCCAGTTTCAGCGCCTTCGCAAACGGATGCGACCAGTTGATGCCGTCACGGGTGGCGGTCAGCACGGGTTCGTCATTCTTCAAAAGGTCATGCAGATGATCGCACTGGATCGAGCCGTAGAAATACCCGGCGTACGGGTCATTCTCAAACTTGAGCATGGTCAACGATACAACCGTTGCTCTGCTGATGACCAGCAGTCCGCCATCGGCATAATCGCCTTCTTCGCCTCGTGTTGATAATTGGATAGCCGACCTGAACACTTCCAACTTCGCCGTGGCAGGATACCCTTCGATCTTGATCTTCTCATTGAGGACTTTCTCGCCTCGCGGTGACTTGTAGCTGAGTACGTGCTCATGGCGAATTTTCTCCGCTGACGGAATATCCCTGAGAATGATCTTGCGCTTGGGGTTGCTCATGATCGGACGAAGCTCGAAATGCCGCTGCAAATAATTGCGGAAGTTATCGAACTGCGGCACTTTCACATCGTCGCGCGAGACAATGATCTCAAGAATGGTGCCGTTGCCTTCGGAGATTCCGTATTTTTCACGCAGGGGAACTGTGGCGCGTATGGGCATCTCCAACTCGAAGGTGGGTATCCCATTTTTGAGCAGGAGCGAACACGAATAAAAATAAGCGCCCTTGAATGAGTGCACGGATCCATAGCCCAAACCGAAAATGGAATCTTTTAATCCGCGTCCCCACATGCCGCGGACGTGTTTATCTTCCTTCAATCCGCTGGTGGCTTCGCCGTAGGTGCCGACCACCTTGTCCATGCGGGTGTCGGTCATGCCTTCGGCGCGGTCTGTGATGCGGATGATGGAGTTTTTGTGCTTTCTTTGAATATCAATGATGATCTCGCCGCTGACTTTCAGGCCTGCATGCTCAAGCCGTGAATAACTATCGTTGGAATTGGTGATGATCTCCACGAGTGCGCGCAAAACATCCTTGCGTATCGCCTGGTCGGCTTGTTGAAGCGCCACCCGGTCGGCGTATTGTAATTTGCGACTGCCTGCCATTAATAAAAACCTTTCTCTCTCTACTTCTTTTTAACGATCTTCTTTGCGAGACCTGGTTTCAACAACGTCTCAAAAGACATCTCGCAATATCCAAGGAATGTAAGCAAGTCCTGACGTTCATGAATGCGGGCATAGCCTTTGAAGAGTTCTACATTCCTTGTCAGCGTTTCGCTTGAAGATTCCATCGTGCATAACAGCAGACTTCTGAAATCGAATTCGCTGATTCTCGATTCTTTGCCGTTCTTTTTGTACAGGCGATAGGCATCCGAGGCTTCCATGGAACGGACGAATTTTGCGGCACGCACTTTTTCTTCGCGAGAGGCCTGGGGCTTTGAAGGTTGTACTTCCTTCGCCTTCACAGGCTGAATGATGACAGCAGGCTGAATCGGTGTCGAAACGGTTTTTGCCTTTTTCGTGGGGGCGGCTGGTTTCTTTTCGGAGGCTCGGACAGGCTTCGGCGTTGGAACAGGTTCCGCCTTTTTTGTATCCAGCAATGTGAGTTGGACCGCCTGGGGGTTTTACGGTCGGCTTTTTATGCGTTTGAGTCGGCGGGGGAATGGCTGCTTTCTCCGCAGGTGTGGGGGATGGCTTTGCCGCTTTTTCAACAGGAATGGTTTGGGGTGTTGGGGTTGTTTCTGCCTTCTTTTCTTTTACAGGGGGGATAATTATCTTTTTGGGTTTGACCACTCCAAGCGCCCTGGCGACTCTTTCTGCGACCCTGATCCCTTTGACCGTTAATTTGAATCCAAAGTCTGTGTTCGCCGCAATGTAGCCTTTGCCCCGGCAATCGCTCACACGCCTGCTGACCACGGCTGAATCGGGCCAGCGTGAATATTTTTGAGGCCGAATTTGTGCGGGAACAGCAGAAAACAGCCAAAGACCACATCTTCCATTCTGACTTCGATGCCATGTTCAAGTAAATAATGAACAGAGTAAATAATGAGATTAATGGATGATATCTTGGAGTAAATGGCGTGATCGAATTTTGGAAGGCTTTTTCTCTTGAGTTTGCGTGAGCCAGAGGCTTTGGCTGTCATTATTTTCTGGTTCTCTTTCATTGTTTTGAGCAGTGTCCTGCCGAATATACTACACTATTTTTATTGTGTTGAAACAATTGTGTGGCAAATTGCAGAATAAAACCCGCGCAGGAAGCTCGAAGGTGCTTTTGCCAGAAGCTGCGGCTCGGAAAACCCTGCATGTGGAGCAAGGTTGCGGTAGGTCTCGAAGGTCAGCGGATACGGCACCCATAGGTTGCCTGCATCCACGTTGTATTCAACGAGCAGGAGCGTTCCGTTTGTTTTTAGATAGGTGCCGACCTGCCGCAATACTTTTCCTTGTCTTTGAAAAGTGCAGGGAGTTTGCCATCACGATGCCGTCGAGTGCGGTGAGGTTGAGCGTTCGCGAAAAATCGCCGATGACGAGATCCAGATTTTGCGAATTGCCGAAGCGGGCGCGGTATCCCTGTGCCAGTTTGTTGAGGCTGGAACGGTCTTTGTCCACGGCGTAGATCTTTGCGGCGGGACCGGTCAGCTCTCGCAGGGCGAATGTAAAAGCACCAGAACCAGCTCCGAGGTCCGCCCAGGAGCCGCCGGGTTTAATATCCGCAGGCTTTAATAAATTAACGTGGTCGTTGTGATCCATGCCGAGATGGTATCATACCCCATCCCATTTTTTGCAAGGACAGGTATGGATTCTCAAATAAATAAAACACCAGGGGAACGCCGCGACCCGTATGCGGCTTTGCGTTTTCTTGATTTTCGATTGCTGCTCGCGGGGCGCTTTATCACTTCCTTCGGTTCTGAAATGGTTTCTTTCGCGATCGCATGGGAGTTATGGCTGCGCACGGATAGCGCATTCGCATTGGGGCTGGTTGGGTTGGTGCAGGTTGTTCCGGTGATCTTGTTATCACTGCCTGCAGGGCATGTGGCCGATCAATATAACCGCAGGCGAATCGTGTTCCTTTCACAGTTGACCATGGGACTGTGCGCACTGGGGCTGGCGTTCCTTTCATATACTCAGGGCTCGCTCGTGTTGGTTTACTTGTGTTTATTTGGCATGGGGATTTCACGCGCGTTCAATGATCCCGCATCTTCCACGCTGGTGCCTGAGACCGTGCCCGCGCATCTTTTTTCAAGCGCCGCAACCTGGAACAGCGGCACATGGCATATCGCCTCCATTGTGGGGCCAGCCGTTGCGGGGCTCGTTGTGGCGTTGGCTGGAAATGTCACTTATATTTATTTATTCGACGCTGTCGGCGCGGTCACTTTCACGGTTTTGTTGAGCATGATCAAAGGCAAACAATTGCCGCTCGCCCGCAAATCGGCGACATGGTCATCGCTGGTGGAAGGTTTTCGATTCATGCGCGATACAAAAGTGATTCTCGCCGCGATCACACTGGATATGTTCGCCGTTCTATTCGGCGGTGCTGTGGCTTTGCTCCCGATCTATGCGACCGATATTTTGAACGTCGGTCCGCAGGGCATGGGCATCATGCGCGCCGCACCGTCCATTGGCGCGTTGTTGATGGCCTTTGCGATCGCGCATTTGCCGCCGATGAAAAACGCGGGAAAGACTTTGCTTTGGGCGGTGGCAGGATTCGGCGCGGCCACGATCATCTTCGGACTTTCAAAATGGTTCCTGCTTTCGGTGCTGATGCTTGCGCTGTTGGGCGGCCTCGATAATATCAGCGTTGTGATCCGCGGTACGCTGCTGCTCACGCACACGCCCGATGAAATGCGCGGACGTATCTCCGGTGTGAACAGTATCTTCATCGGTATTTCCAATGAACTGGGAAGTTTTGAATCGGGGTTTGCCGCCGCACTGTTGGGCCCGGTCATTGCCGTGGTGGGTGGCGGGGTTTGCACGATCCTGATCGTGATAATTGCTGCTAGAATCTGGCCAGAGATGCGTAATTTGAAAACACTCGATGTGCCCGCTCCCGATGTGGAAACTAATTAATCGTATAATCTTCTTAGAGGTGACCCATGATGAACAATCGTCAACTTGCTGATACATTTACCCTGATCGCCAATTTATGTGAGATCAAAGGCGAAGTTATTTATGTGATTCTCGCTTATCGCAAAGCCTCTGAAAATTTAATGACTCTTGGCCGTGAAGCCAGCGAATATTGGAAAGAGGGGAAACTGCGCGAGATCCCCGGTGTGGGCAAAGCCATCGCAGAAAAGATCGATGAATTGCTCACTACAGGCAAACTCGGTTTTTTGGAGAAGCTCAAAGAGGAAATCCCCGCCAGCCTTGCGGATTGGCTGCAAGTGCCCGGGCTTGGCCCGAAAAAGATCGCGCTTATCTGGAAGACGTTAAATATCACGGCTCTTTCTGAACTGGAAACTGCCGCTAAAAACGGACAGCTTCGCGACCTCCCAGGCATGGGCGCCAAATCCGAGACTGCCATTCTGGAAGGCATCGCATCCCTTGCCCGCCGGTCAGGACGGATTCCGCTTGGGCGGGCGTATCCGCTGGCGCAGGAGATCATCAAGACTCTCAAAAAGGTGAAGGGAGTCGTCGCAGCAGAACCAGCTGGCAGCTTAAGAAGGATGCGTTCCACAGTCGGCGATCTCGATATTCTGGTGGCATCCACAAATTCAGCGGCTGTGATGGAAGCATTCATCAATTTACCGGGGGTGAGTCGCGTGCTTGGCAAAGGCGAGACGAAATCATCCATTGAATTTACGGATGGAGTCCGCGCGCAGGTTTGGGTGCATGCGCCTGAAAAGTTTGGCACGGCGCTGCAATATGCGACAGGTTCGAAAGATCATAACGTGCAGTTGCGGCAGATCGCGTTGGCAAAGGGTCTGTCACTTTCAGAGCATTCGCTGACGAAGACCAACGGCAAGGGAGAAATTTTTTGCGCCACCGAAGAGGAGGTGTACGAAACGCTTGGCTTGCCGTGGATTCCTCCTGAATTGCGCGAAGACCACGGCGAAGTGGCGGCGGCAAAGGCGGGAAAACTCCCGAAGTTGATTCAGGTGAAAGACATCAAAGCCGATCTGCAAATGCATTCCAATTGGAGCGATGGAAAATTAACCATGCTCGAAATGGCGCAGGCGGCGATCAAACACGGCTTGAAGGTGATCGCATTCACTGACCATTCCGCGAGCCTGGGTGTGACAGGCGGCTTGAAAATGGAAGATCACAAAAAGCAGGCCGCCGAAATTAAGAAGATCCAAAAACAACTCGGCGATAGCATTTTGATTTTACACGCCAGCGAAGTGGAAATTAAAGCGGATGGCACGCTTGATTATCCCGACGAATTCCTCGCTTCGCTTGACCTTGTGCTGGCATCCATGCATACCAGCTTGCGCCAGCCGCGTGACAAGGTGACCCAGCGCATGATCAACGCGATCCGTAATCCGCATGTGGATATCATCGGTCATCCGACGGGACGGTTGATCCCCGACCGCGAAGGCGCGGACCTCGATATGGAAGCCGTGCTCAATGCCGCCGCTGAGACAGGTGTTGCGTTGGAAATTAACGCACATCCCTCGCGCCTCGACCTCGACGACATGTATGCCCGCCGCGCAAAGGAATTGGGCATCCCCATCAGCATCAACACCGATTCGCATTCCGCCGAAGATTTCGACATGCTTTTCTACGGGGTTGCCACTGCGCGCCGCGCCTGGCTTACGAAAGATGATGTCATCAACACCTGGTCCACGAAAAAGCTGTTGGATTGGTTGAAGAAACGAGGGAAATGAAAGCTTTTCTGAAACCTACTTTTTTGAAGATCATTGTTGCGTTTGTTTTATTTATCGCCTTTAGCTGGCTGTGGCGATTATTTGTCATATCAACCATCTCGGATACTTTTCCGATGGGCTTTCCTTTGCAGTTTTTTCTTTCCTGGGGACCGTGCCGCCCCGGGGAGAATTGCTCTGAATTCAACGGGTTGTATTTGGTTTTGGATCTTGCTTTTTGGTATATGATTGGCGCGTTCCTTGTAGGACGGTTTTGGAAGAAATAACGTTTTGGTTCGGACTCAAGGTCTCCGTTTTAGACTTTGCAAAAGTGGAAGCCCTTAAAATCGATGAGCGAATAAAATATTTAAAATGGAGGCAGAACAATGGTAGATAGCTTGATACCGGCAAATGAAGTTCGTTTTTTTAGCGGAAGTTCAAATCCGCAACTGGCGGGGAAGATCGCATCTCATTTGAGTGTGCCGCTGGAAGATACCCACATCTCACGTTTTAGCAACGACAATCTTTATATCCAATTAGGCGCCAGTGTGCGCTATCGTCGTGTTTACATTGTTCAATCGCTCTCAAAGCCGGTCAACGATCATTTGATGGAGTTATTGATGATGATCGATATCGCCCGCAGCGCGGCGGCATCCGAAGTCCATGCCATCATCCCTTATTATTCCTTTGGCCGTTCCGATAAGAAGGATGCGCCCCGCATTTCCATCACCGCCCGCCTTGTGGCAGATTTGTTGAAGACTGCGGGTGCCACTCATGTGATGAGCATCATGTTCCACTCACCGCAGGTGCACGGCTTTTTCGGAATTCCCACCGACCCGCTAAGCAGCAGCAAAGTTTTCAAGGAATATCTTTCGAAATCCGATCTGGAAGGATCGATCCTTGTCGCACCGGATATGGGGCAGGCCAAAACCGCTGCACGTTTTGCACGGACCCTCAATCTGCCTATTGCCGCCGGGAACAAGGAGCGCGTTTCAGATACCCAAGTCATCATCAACGGCTTGGTGGGGGATCAGGTGCGCGGCCATGAACGCGCGCTCATCTATGATGATGAGATCGCCACAGGCGGTTCCATTCTCGAATTGAGCCGCGTTTTGATCCGTGAAGGTCTCAAGGATATCCGCGTGATCTGTACGCATGGTGTCTTCAGCAACAACGGTCTCGAGCGGCTCGCGGAAGTTCCCGAGATCACCGAGATTATCACCACTGATACCGTCCACATTGCGCCGGAAAAAATGCATCCGAAACTTACCGTACTTTCTGTGGCGCCCGTTTTTGCCAATGCCATTCGCCACAACATCAACCGCGAATCGCTTAGCGACCTGTTTGTATACGGCGAATAGTACTTGAAATTTAATAACGATATCAAATGGGTCAGGTGCAAGCCTGACCCGATTTCTTTTTATTGAAAGAGGTATACCATGGAAGAACAATCTTCCCAAAATAAAAAACGATTTATACTTCTACTCGTCGGTTTGATCGATTCGCTTTTAGGTGGCGTAGTGTTACTGCTCTATTTTGAGATTCTGCCGTTCGATCTCTCCAGCCTGGGCATTCCACGCTGGGTCGTCGGTTTGATCGGCGGACTTTGGTTTTTGACTGGGTTTGTGGTGTTACTTTATCAATTGACCAAGCCGCAGTCAGACGAATAACGCGTGTCACCCTGACGGGACACCTGAATCCTGTTTTCTGAAAACTTGATCGCCGCCTCGGGCATGTTCGAAACGTCACAAAAGAATGTATAATTTAAATATCAAGGAGGCACGATATGATCAACAAATCGATGCAAGATGCAATGAATGACCAGATCAACAAGGAGTTGTACTCCTCATACTTATACCTTTCGATGGCGGCCTATTTTGAAGACAAGAACCTGCCTGGCTTTGCCCGCTGGATGCGCATACAGGAAGCGGAAGAGCGTGAGCATGCCATGAAGTTCTATGATTTCATTCTGGAACGTGGTGGAAAGGTGACTCTCAAAGCCATTGATGCGCCGAAGACCGAGTGGAAATCCACGCTGGAGGTCGCTGAGGAAGTGGCGGCTCATGAGGCGAAAGTCACTGCTTCGATCCATGCCTTGTATGAACTGGCACTCAAGGAGAAGGATTATCCTGCCCAGGTCATGCTGCAATGGTTCATTACAGAGCAGGTGGAAGAGGAAAAGAACGCTGCCGAGATCGTGGCAAATCTGAAGCTGATCGAGGAGCGCGGTACTGCCGTGCTGATGCTCGATCATCGTCTGGGGAAACGCAACGGGGATTAGTTTATACTTAAGACCCTAAGGGCCGAAAAGGCTCTTAGGGTCTTTTTTTATTCGGGAGAATCATGGATATTACAATTCGAAGTGTCACACAGGAAGATAAAGCGGAATGGTTTCGCATGCGCAAGGGGATCTGGCCCGAGGCGCCCGATGAATATTTGAATTTCGACATGGACGAACTGCTTGTCGATGCTGATTACGCTGTCTTTTTCGCATGTGTCGGCGATACACCGATCGGGCTGACAGAGGTGCGGATCAAGGATTATGCGGAAGGCTGCGAGACCAGTCCCATTGGCTATCTTGAAGGCTGGTTCGTTGAGCCTGAGCATCGTGGAAAAAGTGTGGTGGGTGTGATGACACGTGCCGCCGAAGATTGGGCACGCGCGAAAGGCGTCACTGAGATGGCCTCGGATACCTGGCTGGATAATGAAGCCAGCATCCGCGCCCATGTAAAGCTGGGATATGCCGAGGTGGAACGGCTGGTCCATTTTGTGAAGCAGTTATAACGGACGGAACTTTGGCGTCCTGACTGAAGTCCTTGGTACGATCATTGTGCAAGGATGTAAAATAGAGGGAACTGCCCAGAAAACGGGAGCAGGCTAATGGTCGGGTTTGATGCGGGTCTACCATCCCGTTTTTTGATTGTAGTCGTCTTGCAGTTTTGAGATTGGCTGGTTTCTTAGGGATTAACTTTGTATAATGATTTGAGCCTTTGCGCTGTGGTGCAAAGGAATCGTTTATGAGCATACGTCTAAAAGTCATTCTGCCTTATTTGATACTGACCTTGATCGTAGCCGTGATCGGGGTTTATGTGGTCACGCGTCTTTTGTCGACGACATTGAGTGAGCGCCTGATCAATCAGTTGATCCAATCCGGGCGTGTGGTTTCGGATGGTTTTGCGAAAAAGGAGATCGAACAGGCGGAAACTGCGCGTGTCATTTCATTCACAAGCGGGATTGCGACTTCGCTTGCGAGTGAGAAGGCGGATACTTTGTTCAGCCAGGCAGAGATACAGATGCGCGCGAATAGCATTGATACCCTGGTGTTTTTCTCGCCACAGGGAAATGAAGTTCTTCATTTATGGAGGAACGAACTGGGGATCGTTGAGCGGGCAAGTAAAAACTCCGGCATGGCAGGCTTGTCTTTTGTGACTGAGCTTCTGACCAGTAAAAACATACGGGAGAATCCCCGTCGTTTCATGGGACTCAATTCCCTGAATGATGAATATTATTTTTACACATCCATACCAGTATCTCAGAGCGGAGAATTTGCCGGTGTCATTGTGATCGGCACAACCATTCAGAACATGCTCCCGGATCTAAAAAGTTCGGCTCTTGCGGATATTGTCATTTATGGGGTGGATGGAAGCGTCATTGCCACCACTTTGAATGTTGCGGACCCGTCGAATTTGCAGGCAATCTCGATCACATACGATAATTATCAAAGGATCATGGCTCTGACGGATGTGGTCACAGGAAATAATATCTCCATTGACAGGCGTCTGTTCAGCCTGGCACGGGGTCCATTACAGGTGGGGAATAACAAGCTGGGCGTTTTTGCCGTAGCCCTGCCTGTGGATTTTGTGACCGATTCTGCAGACAGAGGCCGTTTCACTTATACATTTCAATTTGCAGTGCTCTTCTTTATCGTGATCGGGATCGGCTTCTGGGTTTCACGCCAGATTATTGATCCGTTATATCGGTTGGTCAACACTTCGCAGGCCATTTCCGCTGGTGACCTTGAGCAGCGGACCGGCATTATCTCGAAAGATGAGATCGGTATCCTTGCCAAATCATTTGACGGTATGACAGCAAACTTGCAGGAACGTACCGTTCAACTGGAGCGCGCGAATCAGATCCTGAAAAACATCGATAAGACCAAATCGAACTTTATCCAGATCTCAGCGCATGAGCTGCGCACGCCGCTTACCCTGATCATGGGATATTCGCAAATGCTGGAGCAGGACGCGCGAAACGACCCGGAATTAAAGTCTTTGGCACAGGGAATTCTGGATGGCTCAGAGCGTATGACCAGCATTGTGGAAAGCATGCTGGATGTTTCCCGCATCGATAGTAATGCGCTGTTCCTGAGGAAGACCGGGCTGCGCATTGACCTGATCATCAAGAAGGTTCATAAAAGCTTCGACAAGGCTCTGGTGGAGCGAAATATTCAATTTATTGTGAACGATCTTCGCGACCTGCCACTCATCCCAGCCGACCCGGATATGCTCCAAAAAGTGTTTTATCACATCATTATGAATGCGATCAAATTTACGCCGGATGGCGGATCCATTACCGTAAGCGGGAAGATGGTGGATCATAAGGCGGAGCCCAGCGTGGAAATCTCCATACGTGATACTGGCATCGGTATCAACCCCGACATGCATCATGTGATCTTTGAGAAATTTAACCAGACAGGTGACGTCCTCTTGCATTCATCCGGTAAGACGAAGTTCAAAGGCGGCGGACCCGGTCTTGGTCTGGCCATTGCGCGCGGCATTGTGGAAGCGCATGGCGGTCATATTTGGGTGGAGAGTCCGGGCTATGATGAGCAAACGAATCCGGGTAGCACTTTTTATGTTTCCCTGCCTGCTCCTGTGGAGAAAAATGAGGAGGTAATTCATGAACAAACCGCCTCCTGATTGGCGTACTATCAGACTGTTTGCCATCATCCTTCCTATTGGCTTCATTTTTATGTTGGTCGCCGGGCAAATCGCGATTCGTCTCCCTTCAAGCTGGAGTTTGTCAGCTGATATGCGTTCGAGAATTACCCCAAACTTTCTCCTGAGGCGGCCGGACAGGACTGTGGCACCCCTGGTGGCAGAAGCGGGGACCGTCGTTGACCAATCCTATTTAACACCCGGTACCGGAACAGCGATTGTTTCTTCCATTGGTGTCGTTCAGCCGAATGGGTCGGCCACATTTACACCACGTCCGCCTGCCACAGCGACCGCAACTGTGCGGGTTGCCCCTACTGCCACGCGGACCAATGCGCCTACCGCCACGTTTACGAGAAGGCCGGCCACTGTGCAGGTTTCCACTTCCACGCGCACACCCACGCGGACGCCGATCAGAACATCTACATCAGGAACTTCCACCGCCACTGCGACCCGGACCGCGACGGGTGTCTTTACCGCAACCCGCACCGCCACTCGAACCACTACTCCAACGGCGACCAGAACCGCAACGTTTATCCCGACGCCCACGGCCACATTTACTGCAACGCGCACTCCTTCTGCCACAGCGACCTTTACCTCAATCCCGACTGCTACATTTACGGCTACGCCAACAGCTACTTTAACAGCTACAGCTACAGCAACCGCCACAGCAACCTCAACGAATACTTTCACCCCAACCCCAACTTTCACGGCAACTGCGACAAGTACCCCAATATTCTCAGGAACGCCAACGGCTGTGCCGCCAGATTTGGTGGTTGGTGCGCCTGATGGTAATGCGGGCTATATTCCAAATGAGAATTATGTCATTATTGACTTGACCTCGACGCCCATTGAAGTGAGGAACCCGGCAGATGGGTCTTACGATTTCATATTTTATGAATTGTTTGTTGCTCCGGATCGAATCAACATGGACAACATTATTTTGAGCATTTCAATGGATGGAATCAATTATTATGAAGTGTTCAATTGGGGAGATAATGTCCCTGACAATAATACGAATATTTTCAGCTATACACCGGAAAATGATAATCTTCCGATCCTTACAACAATCCTTTACGGCGTATACCCAGAACAGACTGGTATTGTGGTTGATGTGGATAATGTTGCGAGCAGCCCGCCTCCCGGCTTTTACATTTACCTGGTTATCGAGGTGCCGCCTGGTCCCATTAATGATGGTGCAGGTATCGATGCCATTCAAGTAACGGAAGTTCCCATACCATTCCCGTAAATTATTAAACCAAACAAATTGACCCGCAAAATTGATTTTGCGGGTCAATTTGTCATTAAAGGCGACAGGACTTGAAAGCGCGGATTTTTTCGGTTTTGTCAGCGTAAATCAGCGTTTATCTGCGTCCAAAATCAAATTTTAAACCGTAAGATGAGTTAATCATATCTTTTTACGCACAAATTCTCTAATAAAGCCCTAATCTCCCAAACAGTAACTATTTTGTTCTCTTGGCGACCTGTAGAAGACGAACCAATATCTGAGTGTAGAAGGAGATTTCTTATGCGAAAAAGTACTTTGTTCATTTCCGCCATGCTGACCGTATTTCTTATGGCGACCTTGTTTGGGGTGATTTCGGCGTATCAAAATATTGTGACGGATAACCAGACCGTTGCAGTGACGCCTGCCGAGCTTTCAGTTCAGCAACCGCTCTCCACTGCTGTGCCGACCATCGTCTCACCGATGGTGATCTCGCCGGAACAAGCCACCACCATTGCCGTGGAATTGCTGGGGGATTCCAGCGTGTACAGTGTTGAAGTCGTCGATTACGAAGGGATTGCCGCATATTTGGTCACATTTAGCGCGGGTGATCTGGTCTACGTCAGCTCCACTGGAGAAGTTCTTGCTGTAACCAAATTGGAACCTGTCGTCGTAGTAGTCCCTGCTGGTAATCGGGATGACAACGGTGAAAGACCCAATCGCGATCAACAGCAGCAGGAAGACAATGGCGATGATGATCACGAAGACGGCGACGAACACGAAGATGGCGATGACTAAACAGGTGAAATCCAATGAATGCTAAACCCACCCCTCGCAAATGGACCGATGTGCAGCTCACCATTGCTGCCATCTCGATGACATCTGTGCTTGCATTTTGGAACATGTTTGCAGGTCCAGATCGCTCAAAAGCCGATGAAAAAGCTGTGGCAGCCCAACAGGCCGCACAAGCCACGCCTACCACGGCCATTGTTTCCGCGCCTGCCACACCCGCGCCCACCATGCCTCCTCCGGGATACACGATCCTGTTTGGCGGCACAGCCCCGCAGCCTCAGGTTATTGTCATGCAATCTGGCGGCGGAGGCGGCGGGAATCAGGGCGGCGGAGATCCGGTGACTGTCACCACTTCATCGTAATGTTGCATCGTTTATCCTTCCGCGCGATGGGTTCCGAGATGCTGGCCATTCTGGATCAGGACTCTGAAGCCGTGCCGCCCATTTTGAATGCCATCCCGGCCTGGTTCGAAAACTGGGAGCAGACTTTCAGCCGCTTCAGACCGACCTCGGAACTGTCTCGCCTCAACCGGACATTTGACCAGCCGATGAAGGTCAGCGAGGCGTTTTGGGATGTGTTCCAAACAGCATTATGGGCCGACGAATTAAGCGGAGGATTGGTTACGCCTACGATCTTGGAATCCATGATCGAAGCGGGATATGACCGTCCCTTTGACAGGTTATCTCGTGACCAGTTCGATGTGATCACCTCGCCGTCAGAAACAGACCATCCACTTTCGATGGTGGTTTCAGATTCTGATTCCAAAACCATCAACCTGCCAATGGGAGTTGGTCTCGATTTTGGCGGCGTGGCAAAAGGCTGGGCGGCGCATCAGGCTGTCGAACGATTGCAGCAGCATGGTCCATGTCTGGTGAATGCGGGCGGTGATATCGCTGTCAGCGGCCCGCGCATGGATGGGAGTCCGTGGCCTGTCGGGGTGTCGAATCCCTTTAATGTGGGAGCAAATCTCAGCGTCCTGCAAGTGAAGCGCGGCGGCATCGCCACGTCAGGCAAAGACCGCCGCAACTGGAATCGGAACGGCGTCTTCCATCACCACATCATCAATCCGCTGACAGGCCTGCCCGCCGAAACCGACCTGCTGCGTGTGACGATGGTTGCGCCCACGGCCATGCAAGCCGAAGCCGCCGCAAAAACGGCATTCATTCTTGGCCGCGAAAAAGGCCTGGAATGGATCGAGTCACAGCCTGAGTTTGCCGGGCTGATGGTTCTTGAAACGGGCGATGTCCTCCAAAGCCGCCGTATGGAAAAGTATTTGTAAGGAGTAAAACCATCCATGAATCCACAAGATCAAAATGAATTCAACGAATCTTCGGTAAACATCCAGTCGTTCCTGTTGTTCCTTTTTGCGACAGTGATCGGGTTGCTCGTGGCCGTGCTATTGTTACCCATATTTTTACCGAACATGGCCTTCTCTTTAAGCGGTGACAGTCCCAAAGCCTACTGGTATCTTTCACGTGCCACCGCGTTTGTATCTCTCACCCTGTTGTGGCTTTCCATGGCGCTAGGGTTGGGTATCACCAATAAAATGGCACGCCTGTGGCCGGGCATGCCCGCAACCTTTGCCATTCATGAATACGTGAGTCTTTTGGGGCTGGCATTTGCCATGTTCCATGCCCTCGTGATCCTGGGTGACCAGTATATAAATTTCACCCTGCTGCAATTGCTCGTTCCATTCAGCACCGTAGATTATCGTCCCTTTTGGGTGGGGGTTGGGCAGATCGGTTTTTATGTTTGGGTGATCGTTGCAGTAAGCTTTTACGTCCGCCCCGTCATCGGCCAGAAATTCTGGCGATTCTTACACTACGCCAGCTTCGGCATGTATCTGATGGGTATCTTACATGGTATCTTTAGCGGCACCGATACCAGCCTCGCCTGGGCGCAGAATTACTATTGGGTTTCTGCGGGAAGCTTGATCTTCCTGTTCTTCGCCCGCATCATCGGAAGTTTGATCGATGCCCTGTTCCCCGCCAAAAAGCAGACTCCCGCTCCGCGTCCCACTCAGGGATAGCTGTTTCTGTTTTCTGAAAAAGTCATCCACCCGATAAAAAAGAGCGTCCAATTTTGATTGGACGCTCTTTTACTTTCTTACTTTTTACTCTTTTACTTCGCCGTCGATCACATCGCCATTGGCAGAGCCGCTTGGTCCGCTGGCGGCGGGACCGCCTTCAGGCTGTGGCTGTTCCTGCGCGTACATTTGCTGGCTGAGCGCATGGAATGTATTCTGCAATTCTTCAGTGAGCTTCTTGATCTTATCCAGGTCATCGCCTTGTGCGGCCTGTTTCAACTCACTGACTTTGGCTTCGATTGTAGCGCGTTCCGCAGATGGAACCTTGTCACCGAGGTCGCGCAATGATTTCTCGATTTGATACGAAAGATTGTCGGCTGTGTTCTTCACCTCAATGCCTTCGCGGCGCTTCTTGTCTGCGGTTTCGTTCTGACGGGCTTCCTGCACCATGCGGTCAATGTCATTCTTGTTCAGGTTCGTGGATGCGGTGATGGTCACCTTTTGTTCCTTGCCTGAAGCCTTATCTTTTGCGGTCACATGCAAAATGCCGTTTGCGTCGATGTCGAAGGTCACTTCCACCTGCGGAATACCACGCGGCGCCGGTGGGATTCCATCGAGGCGGAATCGGCCGAGGCTCATGTTGTCGTTCGCCATCGGGCGTTCACCCTGCAAAACGTGGATGTCGACTGCGGTTTGGTTATCTGCCGCCGTGGAATACACTTCCGTCTTGCGGACCGGGATCGTGGTATTGCGTTCGATCATCACGGTCATCACACTGCCCATCGTTTCCACGCCAAGGGAGAGCGGGGTCACGTCGAGCAATAAAATATCCTTCACTTCACCGCCGAGCACACCGCCTTGAATGGCTGCGCCAATCGCAACGACCTCATCGGGATTTACGCCTTTGTTCGGTTCCTTCCCGTTGGTCAACTTGCGGACCAATTCTTGAACCATCGGCATGCGGCTTGAACCACCGACCAAAACTACTTCGTCAAGTTTGCCTGCATCCATGCCTGCATCTTTGAGCGCAGCTTCAAATGGAGTGCGGCAGCGTTGCAACAGGTCTTCGGTCATCTGCTCGAATTTTGCGCGGCTGAGTTTCAATTGCAAGTGCTTGGGGCCGCTCGCATCGGCTGTAATGTAAGGCAGGTTGATCTCTGTTTCCATTACGGTTGAGAGTTCGATCTTCGCTTTTTCAGCGGCTTCGCGCAAACGCTGCAAAGCCTGACGGTCATTGCGCAGGTCGATGCCCTGATCTTTCTTGAATTCGTCCGCGGCCCAGTTGGTGATCTTCTGATCCCAGTCATCGCCGCCGAGGTGGGTATCGCCGTTCGTGGATTTCACTTCGATCACGCCTTCGCCCACTTCGAGGATGGATACGTCAAACGTACCACCGCCAAGGTCGAAGACGAGAATGGTTTCATTTTTCTTTTTATCGAGACCGTATGCCAAAGCAGAGGCTGTTGGCTCGTTGATGATGCGCAGCACTTCCAAACCAGCGATGCGGCCTGCATCCTTTGTAGCCTGACGCTGGCTGTCATTGAAATACGCAGGGACAGTGATGACGGCCTGTGTAACGGGCTCGCCCAAATACGCTTCCGCATCTGCCTTGAGCTTGCCCAGGATCATAGCGCTGATCTCCTGCGAGGAATATTCCTTGCCGGTTACAGGGATTTTGACGCGGACATCGCCTGTAGGACCCTGGTTTACCTGATAGGAGACCATGCTTCGTTCTGAACTGGTCTCTTCAAAATGGCGGCCAATGAATCGCTTGATGGAATAGATCGTGTTGTCTGCATTGACGACCGCCTGACGTTTTGCGGTCTGCCCCACCATGCGCTCGCCATTCTTGTTGAATGCCACAACGGACGGACATAAGCGTCCGCCTTCCGCAGTGGTGATCACAGTAGGCGTTCCGCCTTCCATGACGGCGACCACACTGTTTGTCGTGCCGAGGTCAATACCAATGATTTTGCCCATAATAGAACTCCTTACATTATCTGATCAGAGGCTGCATGCATTCATGCAATTACCTCTTTGTATGTACGTATCTTAAACGACTTGTACAAGAATTCTGTTAACGGCATGTAGAAATTTCATTGGCAGGTCTGGTTTTTATTCGGGCTGGTTCACTTTGAACCAGTCAAACATGAGAATGGCAGGGGCTTCCTCGAAGGAGGCAGCCGAAATGCCAACCTTGCCGCTGGTCAACTCGTAGCGCGCGACATCGATTTTTCGATACATCTTGCCGTTCACGTGGAGGAGCAAAACGGTTCCCTGACACGTCAGGCCGATCTCGTAATCCATTCCCGGGGTGATGTACTCTACAGTGGAGTTGATGATCGGGGTGTAGGTGGCGATGCCTTCCCCGATCCATTGACCAAGCAGGACGCTGTACGACCCGTCACTGTTGATGTTGTACTCGAACCATCCGTTTTCGCTGTAGCGGCAGATGAGGCCCGCCGAACCTGAAGGGGTGCCGCTATATTTAGCTGACACGAATACATCCTGATACTCATGGGAGTTGTGAATGGCGTAATACCAGGTGTTTGGTGAAAAAAGATCGATACGCAGCCTGTCATCCACGATTTCAAGGGTGGGGCTGAGTTTGCCGCCTGTTTGAAAGGATGACCATGCACTCATATCGGTGCTGTATTCTTCACTGAAATACATGGGTACCGGTGTTGAGGTCAATGTTGGGGCGGGGGTGAATGTTTGGGTTGGTGTGGCAGGCGGGGGCGGGGTTTGAGTCGCTGGGATTGGCGTAACTGATTCCACAGGGGCGGGAGTTGCTGCCTGGCAGGCGATGGTGAAGATGAGACATCCAAAAATAAGATATTTTTTCATATTGCTCCGTTTTAATACAATTCGACCAGCAGTATACTGCTGGTCGAACAGGTGTGGAGATGCCGGGAATTGAACCCGGGTCCGAAAGATTCGACCCTCGGAACTCTACGAGCGTAGCCTGCCGAATTTAGTCATCACAGGGATCTCGGCGGGCAGGTAACCCTGTGACCATCTGCTAGTCTTGGGCGCATTTAGCAGAGTCATACGCAGCACCCCGCCTTTGTTTCGCCCGGTCCGTCACCCGGCGGGGAGCGGTGACGGCGGACGCAATCTCATCTAGGAGATTGACTGTTATGTCTCACCTTAAGCGGCGAGGGGCATAGCAGCGTATGAAGTGCGATTGGCACTTAAATTTTGCGCTGAGTTTACGAGTTCGGCGCGCGCTCGGCTCGCATTCCGGAACCAGCCTCTCCCGTCGAAGCCGATCATCCCCGAAAAGGCACAGGGTTATTATCCCTTGTGCTTGTTTATTATAGCATGGGTTCGATGCGTAATCTGGTGACTTGTCCGTTATAATTGGGTATGCTAGACTGTATTTAGGTATCAGAGGCGAAAAATGGCTGAAAAAATATTGATCATTGATGATGACGTGGACACCCTCAGGCTTGTCGGGCTTATGTTGCAGAGACAGGGCTATGAGATCAGTGCGGCTTCGAACGGAACCCAGGGACTTGCAAAAGCCTTGGAGGAACGACCGAATCTGATTTTGCTGGACGTGATGATGCCGGATATGGATGGCTATGAGGTTACACGGCGTTTGAGGAAAAATCCGGTAACTGTGAGTATCCCGATCCTGATGTTTACCGCCAAGACACAGCTGGATGACAAGGTCATCGGCTTCGAAGTTGGCGCGGACGATTACCTGACCAAGCCGACCCATCCCACTGAATTGCAGGCGCATGTAAAGGTTTTGCTTGCGCGGCAAAAAGATGTGACTGAGATCGTCACTTCTTCGAAGGAACATGTCGGTTATGTGGTCGGTGTACTTTCCGCGCGTGGCGGGTTGGGAGTTTCATCGGTGGCGGCCAACCTGGCGGCGGGGCTTTACAACCGCACCCAAGCGGATGTAATCCTTGCCGAGTTTACGCCGGGACAGGGCACACTTGGCATGGATCTTGGCGCACCGAACCAAAAGGGATTGACCGAACTTTTGGAAGGCACCACTGCAGAGGTTACACGCGAGAAAGTGAAATCGCTCCTTGTCTCGCATAACTCCGGGTTGAAGCTCATGCTTGCCTCTGAAAACCCACGTGATGTGACTTTGAATTCAAAGGTCCCGAATTATGAGGCGATCGTGGCTCAACTTTCAACGCTGGGCCGCTTCGTGATCCTGGATATGGGGAATGGTTTGCCCGTCTATGTGCAGAAGTTATTGCCGATGTGCACGGAACGGATTATTGTTGTGGAAGGCGTACCCGGTTCCATTCAACATACCCGTTTGTTGATCGATGAGATCGTCAATCTGAAGATCGACCGCAAGACCATCAATGTTGTATTGAATAATCGCATGCGTACGGAAGCGCAAATGCAGTTGAACCAGGTACAGGAACAACTCGGGCATTCCGTCGCGGCTACGTTGACACCCGCCCCTGAGGCGTTTTTACAGGCGACCCGTTTGCAAACACCGGTTGTGGTGGGTCAGCCGACAAATATGACTTCTCAGCAATTCCTGAAACTAGCAGATGCAGTCCTTGAGCGTGAAAAGGCGCGATGACATCCTTTTCCCATCAGACACAGGCTGCGATTGAGTTCGCTGCGGACTTATTCCGCCAATCGAAACATGCCGTTGTGTTGACGGGAGCGGGTCTTTCCACTCCTTCAGGGATTCCCGATTTCCGTTCAACGGGAACAGGTTTATGGGCGAAGGATGAACCGTTGGAAGTCGCTTCGCTCAGTACTTTTCGCACCGCTCCAGAGCGTTTTTTTCATTGGTTCCGTCCGCTGGCAAGTCAGATTTTCAATGCCAAACCAAACCTTGCACATTGGGCGCTGGCACGGCTTGAAAAAGCTGGGCGGATCGACGCCATCATTACCCAGAATATTGATACCCTGCATCAAAAGGCGGGTTCGAAGGTTGTGATCGAAATGCACGGTACGATGCAAACTTTAACGTGCACCCAGTGTTATCATCAAGTGGACGCTGTGCATTATCTGGCTGTATTTGTGGAAAGCGGAGAAATCCCCCTGTGCCCAAAATGCAACCAGGTGCTCAAGCCGGATGTGATCCTTTTTGGAGAGCAGTTGCCGCAATCGGCATGGTTCAAGGCACAGCGGGCCGCCCGTCAGTGTGACTTGATGCTGGTGATCGGTTCATCCCTTGAGGTTTTACCGGTGGCAGGCCTGCCGATGCAGGCGCTTGACCGCGGTGCGCACCTCATCATTGTCAACAATGCGCAGACATATTTAAATGTGCGCGCGGATGCGGTGATCGTGGAAGATGCGGCAGTGACCATTCCTGCAATTGTAGAGAGAGTGCTAAATGGCTGAAATAAAAACCGAACGTCTGGATAGTTACCGCCGTCTTATCGATATTGCGCGGGACCTCGCCTCCACCCTGGACCTGGATATTTTGCTTTCGCGAATCGTACATGCTGCGGCTGAGATCAGCGGTGCTGAAGCAGCTTCCATCCTGCTATATGACGATACCTCGCGGCAGTTATATTTTCAGGTGTCCACCAATTTGGATGAATCCACCCGCCGCGGCATCGTTGTGCCGCTGGAGGGGAGCATCGCCGGGTGGATCGTAAACAACCGACGACCTGTCCGCATTACGAATGCGCATGAAGACCCGCGTTTTTACTCCGACGTGGAGGCGACGACTGGCTTCTCCACGGATTCGCTCCTTGGCATTCCGCTTGTGACCAAGAACAAGATCGTGGGGGTGTTGGAAGCCTTGAACAAGCACAAGGGCAAGTTCACCGACTCAGATGAATCCATGCTGTTGGTGCTGGGCGCTCAGGCTGCTGTCGCTATTGAAAATGCGCGCCTGTTCCAGCAATCTGACTTGATCTCGGAATTCGTGCATGAATTACGCACCCCGCTTTCCTCCTTAAGCACTGCAACCTATCTGCTTCTGCGCCCGGAAATGTCACAGGAACAGCGTGACCAGATCATCAATAATATCCATAGCGAGACCATGCGTTTGAACGCGCTGGCTTCGTCCTTTCTTGACCTGGCCAGGCTTGAATCAGGCCGTGTGCAATTCCGCAAGACGACCTTCAGCGTTGCCGACCTGATTTATGAATGTAAGGACGTCATGTCTTCCAAGGCCATTGAAGACAACATCCAGATTCGTGTGGAATCGCCCGAAGGCCTGCCCCTGCTCGAAGCGGACCGCGAAAAAATAAAGCAGGTGCTTTTGAATCTGTTGAGTAACGCCATCAAATACAATCGCCCGAATGGCACCGTCATGTTGCGCGCTGAAGTGACCGAGAAGGAACTTGTCATTTATGTACAGGATACCGGCTTGGGCATTCCCGATGAATCCCTGCCGCACCTGTTCGAGAAATTTTTCCGTGTACGCGAACATGAGTCGCGCATTGCCGGCACCGGGTTGGGGCTTTCGATTTGCAAGCAGATCATTCATGGGCATGGCGGGCGTATTGAAGTAAAAAGCAAGATCGGCGTCGGGACGGTTTTCTCGATATTCATGCCGCGCTCTGGCACCAAGACCCAACCCCGCGTGGATGATCCCGTGGAACCCAAGAAGATAATAAAAAAATAGCAATTTGATTTTTTCCGCGATACCCGTTGTGAAGTATCGTATAATTCGTCGAAACAAAATCGTGATATTCTCCCGCAATTTCCAAAAGATTTGGTAAAGTGTGGGTAACGATAGTATTTTTTTCTTCGGAGGAAGAAGATGGCTCAGTTCCAATTTGTTATGCGGTCAGGCCCGACGCCCGGCGTGACCTTCCCTCTTGAGGGGGACCAGCTCATTATTGGGCGCGACGCTTCCAACAGCATCACAATCAATGACGCCGAAATATCCCGTAAGCACTCCCGTCTTTCTTTCCAGGGCGGGAAGTACGTGCTTGAAGACCTTGGTTCCACCAATGGGACATTCGTCAACGGGCAGCGCTTGGCTGGGCCTGTCGTCCTCAAACCCGGGGATGTGGTTTCGCTTGGTGAGCAGATCGTATTGATGTACGATGCCATCAACATGGATACCGGCGCCACCATTGCCACATCTCGAAAATCCGCGCGCGTGGAGCCCCCTCCTGTATACCCGGCAGCCCAGCAACAGGCTCCTTCACCCGCCCCGGTTGTAACCCCAATATACACTCCTGCCCCTGCCTACTCTGGCCCTCCGACTGTCAAAAAGACCAATATGATGCCCATCTTTATCGGCGGTGGTGTCCTCATTTTCGTTTGTTTTTGCGCCAGCCTGCTTTTTTGGATAGACGCAACCTATCGCTGGTGCGTATTTTTCCCCTTCCTTACAGGTTGTTGAACTAATACACTCAGACCCGCGGGCCAGACTCGCGGGTTTTTTTGTTTAATGTTGTAAAATCACTTTTTTTGATAAAATCAATTTGACAATTTTATCGCTTGCAAACGGCACCCATTGAAATGGAACGATATTTATGACCCAACAACAGATCCCAACCTCCCCAACCTGGGGTACAAATACAAAGCTCGTTATCGCGCTGACCATTGTCGTGATTGTGGGTGCCCTGCTGGTTGAATTCCAGTTCATTCTCACGCCGCTGTTGATCGCTCTTGTGCTGGCTTACCTGTTTCATCCGCTCGCATCTCTTCTCCAGCGCAGACTTCACCTTTCCTGGGGTGCATCGGTTGGTTTGATCTATCTTGTGTCCATCATTCTTTTGCTTGGTTTGCTCACATGGGGCGGCGTGGGGCTTGTACAGCAGGTACAGAGCCTGGTGGGAGTTGTGCAAAATGCGATTAAAAGCCTGCCGCAACTGATCTCCACAGTCTCGGGCCAGACCTATCAATTTGGTCCCTTTAAACTGGATTTCTCGTCACTGGATCTAAATGCCATCACCAACCAGGTACTTGGCATGGTGCAGCCGTTGCTGAGTCAGACCGGCACACTGGTTAGTTCCCTCGCGGGCAGTGCCGCCAACTTCCTTGGCTGGACATTGTTCGTCATTCTCGTTTCATATTTTGTGCTGGCAGAAAGCGGCGGCCTGCGCAACCGAATGATCGCCGTGGATATCCCGGGCTACACTCAGGATTTTGAACGTCTCTCCCGTGAACTCGGGCGCACCTGGAACGCGTTCCTGCGCGGACAGATCATCATTTTCTTCATTGCAATCATTGTATATGCGGTTGTGCTGGGCGTGCTCGGCGTACACTATGCTCTCAGCCTCGCATTTATGGCCGGGCTTGCCCGTTTCGTTCCCTATGTCGGCCCCGCCGTGAACTGGACTGTGCTTGTGCTGGTTTCATATTTTCAAGTATTCAAACTGTTTGGCCTTTCACCCTTCTATTACACCCTCCTTATTCTCGTCGTTGCAATTGTCATCGACCAGATCTTCGACAACATGGTTACACCGCGCATCCTTTCCGATGCGCTTAAAGTACACCCGGCTGCGGTTCTTGTGGCGGCCATTGTGGCGGCGAATCTTTTTGGTCTGCTGGGCGTGGTAGTGGCTGCGCCCATTCTCGCCACCGCAACCCTTTTATGGAAGTACGTCATGCGAAAAATGCTGGACTTGGACCCCTGGCCCGAAGAGGAACCGACTCAACCGGCCCCTCCGCCCGGCTCGAGATTCTTCGTCTCGATCCGCCGCTTCTTTCGTAGCTTCAATCTGAATCGCAACAAAGGAAAGTGATTCGCCCCTTCACATTCGAAAGCAGGGTGCATGCCCTTGCTAACTGGTATATTCAATCAAAATTCATATCGTAAACCCAAGGAGAATTTCCATGAGTAACAATGAACCCAAGACCGAGACCATCGCCGAGACCGAGAACTTCATCGCCTGGCGTGCCGAAGAACCCGATGGCGAAGTGACCTACCATGTTGAATTGAACAACGTCACCGTGCATTTCTTCGAAGAAGAATGGACCGAATTCCTCGAACTCGTCCGCTCTTTGAAATAAAATCTCTCTATGTAGTGACGACTTCAGTCGTCGTTTACCGTATGACTGAAGTCGTCACTACACTTTTTGGAGCCATTGAATGAAATTTTTGCAATTCCTGCTTCGAGTGGGGGGCAGCTTTTTGATCGCACTTATCGTCAGCTTTTCTTCGGCTGTGATCTTTTTTAATTACTCCGGTTACGAAAACATATCCGATCGTATTTTTCTTGTCACCGTGCCCACGCTCGCCATCGGATACCTTCTCTACGAATCGTTTCCCAAATTCTGGCCGTGGCTCCTGCAAAGGCAGCTTTCAACCCTAATCGGGTTTGGTGTTTTCGCCCTGCTGGGGTCTGCAGCCGTCGTCCTGCCTGCGCTTGTTTCAAGGACATACTACCTCGGCATGATTTCGCTGGCGCTCGCCTTATTCATCCTCATGCTTCCCGCCGCCCCCGCTCTTGAGCGGATGCGCTCCACTCATTCGATGACACATTACTTCCTCGGCTTCGCATTGAATTTGGTCATCTCCTACGGGGTGATCGGTTTCATGGGCGGCGTATTCAGTTATCGGTTCGATGTGATCGTTTTTTCCATCCTCATTACGATCGTTGGCAGCCTTATCGGATATTATCTCGTTCGCCGCGCATCCCATTCCCTCCGCAATGGATTTTTGAGCAACCCGCTTAGTTTGTTTCTCGTCATTTCGCTGCCTGTTTTTCTTGCCGCGATCCTTTATCTGTCACTGCAATTTCCGTCGATGTTTTCGCTGGCGTACATTCAAATCCCTGTTGCGCGGTTTGGTATGTTCATTTCCAGCGCAGTAGTTGCGGGCGCGTGGGGACTGCCATTGCTGGAGCAATTCGAAGCGCGCGGATATTACGCCGCGTTCAAGCAGACCAAAACTTTTGCGTTCATCAAGGAAAACCTTCCTGGGATTTATGCGGCTTCGTTGTTTTTCGGGATCAATCTTATTATCGCCCGCGCTTTGAATCATCCCACTTTCAGCATCAACAGCATTGTTTTTGAAGCCGATGCAGGCCCGTGGATGTCCATCCTTGGTTTTCCCGAAGGCCATGATGTAAATCGCGCCGTGCATCCGCTTGTGTTGATCACCCTGCGCCCCTTTGTCGGTTTGATTCAATTGTTCACCGCCGACAAATGGTTCCTTGGGCCGATCATCGCGGTCGCCGCCATGAATGGGCTTTGCATTTTTATGGCCTGGCTCTTTGCGAAACGGGCCACGCAAAAGGATTCGTACGCCTTTGTCTTTGCGATCATTCTCGGCGTGACCGCCGCGCACATGCTCTTTGGCTCACTCACCGAAACGTATGTCTTTGGCATGACATCGTTGATCCTGTTCTTCGTCCTTGTGCAGGCCGATGAAAAACGATTCTCTGTGCTGGTGCCTGCAGGCATTCTAGTCTTTGGCATTACTGTTACCAACATCGCGCAAAGCATGATCGCGCTCTTCTTTAAGAAATTTGGTTTTTGGAAACTCGTCTATTACGGCGTGATCGTCCTCACCATCAGCATTGCATTGACCGCTTTTGTCAGCGTGCTGTACCCGGGCAATCAAACTTTCTTCTGGGTTCCCGCCGACCTTGCCTTCGAGGGCCGTTTTTCCAAACCCATTTATGTCGGCCCGATGGATCGTGTGATCGAAAAATTCGGTGTAGTCGGGCGCGCCATCTTTTTCCACGGCGTCGTTGCGCCCACGCCCATTGAAGATTTCACCCGCAAGACCACCGACCCGCTCATCGATTTCAAGACACACGATTATCATGAACATGTTTATGCATGGTACAACGGTGCGGCGTATGTGCCTGTTGCACTCTGGCTGACGCTGTTTGCGGGTGCGATTTTTCTCTTTTTCAAAAATATTCGCAGTTCGCCGCATGTTCCGCTCATGCTGGGTTTGCTGGGCAGTATCGCTTTCACCTACTTCCTGCACATGAATTACGGAACCGAGTTATTTCTCTACTCGCCATATTGGACCTACCTTTTGATCTTCTTCATCGCGCTGGCGTATGTTGACCTCGCAGGCCGTCGTTGGTTTGAATCTGTGCTGACTATTTTTGCGGTGACATTGATGATCAACAACGCCTGGTTTATCTTCATCATCCTGCGTGGACTTGCTCCCTACCTCGCCGCTTCCTAGCGGACCTCGCGCCTGATTCCGTTCAACAAAATGAATCAGCCCCTCAGGCTTTTCCTCACTACTTTGACTGCGCTGGCAGTTTCCTTTGCGTTTAACTTTTTCTTCCTCAATTTATCGGCCCGTTCTTTAACAGATCAGGTTTTACTGATTGGGCTTTTAGCGGCTGCGTTGGGGTGGCTGCTCTGGGATATTGGAGCGCGGATTTCAGTCCGCGAGTGGCAGCAAAGTGGCGGACTGAAGTCCGCATTCCAGTTTGACGTGCGCGAATATGTGCCTGGCCTTGTCCTTGCTCTGCTCTTTTTCGCCGTGTACACCTTCATCGGTTTGCGGCTCAACAACCTGAGCGTGGACACCACAGACAACTTCCTCGACGCCGATAACTCCTCATGGATGACGCGCATCTCCGCTCCCGAAGGTTCCTCCCTCGAAATGCGCGGACCACATCCATTTGCTTATTTTGTTTTTCGTCCGCTTGGCTGGTTGTTGAATCTTTTTACGAACGACTCGGCGCTCTCTGCAATTCTGCTGAATACTTTTACAGGCGCATTATGTGTCTTTCTGGCATGGCTGTTCATTAAACGTCAATTTCAGAATTCGGTGTATGCCTTGTTGATCGCTTCTCTGCTGGGGTTGAGTACGGCGCACATCTTCTTTGGCTCAGTCATCGAGACTTATATATTCTCCGCCGCCGCGTTGATCGGGTTTGCCCTCGTCCTTCAAAAAAAATCTGATTCCCTGCTTGCGCCTGTGGGGATGAGCGTGTTGACCTTTGGTATTACGCTCACGAACTTCGTTCAGAACTTTATTCTGTTCGTGGTCTCTCAAACCCTAAAGGCCTTTAAGACCTTTAGGGTCTCTTTCACGCAAGTATTTCGCTTCACAGCCTTTACCCTCGCGCTGGGTATTTTGCTTAGCATCATCCACGCCGCCTGGTTTCCTTCGAGTAAGTTATTTTTCCTCCCCTCCGATGCGCAGGCGGAGGAGGAATTTGCTTTCTCCGTTTTGCAGGAACCATCGTGGAAGGTGATCGGGCGCGCGCTTTTGCTGGTGCGCACAGTGTTTTTGTATGCAGTCATTGCTCCGCGGCCATATGTGTTTGGAGAAGAAGTGGGTGGGACGTTTCCCCGTTTCAATTTTTTCAAAATATCACCCGAAACATTTTCCTTTAGCTCATACAATGGGGTTGGGAATGTGCTCGTCTTGCTCTGGGGGATCGTGCTTTTGACTGCGGGGTTTTTCTTTCTGAAAAACCTGGTACGCACCCGCAAAGTTGACCTTTCTATCGCATTCGTTTTGTGCGTTTTGTTCAATTTCGTTCTGCATTTCAATTATGGTTATGAGCCTTTTCTATACTCTCCCGATTGGACGTATGCGTTGATCTTCTTCGTGGCGCTTTCACTTGCGCCGCTGGCAAAAAACCGCTTCTTTCAGGGCGGCATGACGGTCTTTCTCATTTTGCTTGCTTATAATCAGTTCCAGTTCTTTCAGTTTATATTTAAAACCATCACATTGTTTTTTGACAAAGGTGCCTGATGTTCCAGTTGCTTAATCATCGCATGTTCTTTGCGTGGATGCTGTCTGTTATCGCTTCGTATTTTGTGGTCGGATTTCTCGGCAATTATTATCCGTCCTTTGTTGGGATTCTGGTCCTTGCGGTTTTGGCGCAGACCCTGCTCGGCTTGTTGATCGAGCGTTTGCTGGGGAAGGCAGAGCGGTTGTATGCCTCCAACAAGGGTGACTTTCTTCTTGCATTGATGCTGTTTACGGTGCTGACTGTTTTCGCGGCGGGAATGCTTCAGATGGCGAACCAATTCCCGAGTTTGTTCGATGCGAAGTTCGTCCTCCTCGAACAGGATCAGACTTTCCCGTTTATCGTCGCTGGTGTGCTGGTCATTCCGCTTTTGGCATTGGCTGGGCAATACACGGGTCAATCGCGTTTTTCTGCCTTTGTCGATTCGATTGCTGCGGGTGTGCTGGTTGCTTCTTTTTTCTTCGCTGTTTATTTTATTTTCTCGTTCATCTTCAACCAGCCCGTTTTCGATACGGACGATATTTTCTTCGACTCGGATGGCTGGCTGTGGCGCACGCGCTTCACGACGGATGCGTATGAGGATTATTACTGGCGTTCGCTGCATCCGTTTGTGTTGCTGGTGATTCGTCCGCTTGTGTTTTTGGTTTCGCTTTTCCTGAAAGGTGATCGGCTTTCGGCGGGATTGCTGCTGATGCCTTTGGCAGGCGCGTCGTGTGTATTCATGGCGTGGTATTTCGTGAAGAAGATGACGGGCAACTCGCTGTATGCGGTTTTGATCGCGGCGCTGCTCGGCGGCACGGCGGGACATTTGATCTTTGGCTTCCTGATCGAGACCTATATTTTTATTGCGGCTGTGGCGATGCTTTCGATCATTCTGCTGTTGAAGGATGCGCCTCTATTTACATTGATCATCACGGGGCTGATTTCATTTGGCATCACGCTCTCGAACATCATCCAACCGACAATTGCTCTTGTTTTCGTGAGGCGTGATCTTAAGCAGTGGATCAAGTACGGCTTGATTGTTGGGGCATTGGCTTTCCCGTTGACCTTGCTTAATAATGTGGTCTATCCTGATTCACAGCCTTACTTTTTTGACCCTTCCTCTTATGGCACGGAGGGGCGCAACACCTTTGATCTCAACCCAGGCCGCGCGGTGGCGATCGGGCGGGTGATGTTTTTGAACAGCATCATCGCACCAGACCCGTTGATCTTGAAACGGGAACTGCCATTTTTAAAGGTGTGGATCGTTGAAGTCAGCCGCAAGTTATATCCGCAGGAAGCCAACCCGATGCGCGGCAGTGAATATGAAACGCAATTCGGCACGGCGATGGTGGTCTTTTGGCTGGCGCTGGCGGCGCTGGGCGGATTTGGTTTTGTGAAGAACATCAAAAAGCAGGATAATCGTTTTGCCTATGCTTTTATTTTTATCACCCTGTTTAGTTTTGTGCTTCATCAGAAATTTGGCAAGGAGCTTTTTCTCTACGCCACGAACTGGACGTATGCAATTGTCCTTTTCCTCTCGTTGGGGTGGAGAGAGTTTGCAGGCAGGCGTTGGTTTCAGGTCGTAATGCTGGTTTTCATCGCGTTGATGCTTGTGAATAATTCCCGTTTGATTCTGACGATGCTGAGCACGTCGGCGCTGCATATTAAATGAGTACGTCGCACTTCGGGCTGGAATCAAAAAGAGGTTTGGCATTTGCGCCAAACCTCTTTCTTCTTTTCTCTTTTTTACGACTTTCCCTTCAATTCATCGCGGAAGATGACACTCATCACGATGCTGACGATGCTGATGACCAGACTGCCGAGCACGGCGGTCCAGAAACCGTCTACGCTGAGGCCGATGCCAAAGCCTTGCGCGATCCTGCTGGTGAGCAGAAGCATGATCGTATTAATGACGATGGTGAACAGGCCCAAAGTGAGGATGATGAGCGGGCAGGTGAGGAACTTCAACAATGGCCGCACCAGCGCGTTCAGCAAGCCGATGATGAGCGCAAGCCACAGGACGTCTGTCCATGAGCCGCGAAGGTCGATGCCCGGCACGACCAGTACTGCAACATACAAAGCGACCGCGTTGATCGCCCAGCGAAAAAAGAATTTAGTCATTTGAACTCCTTTGTTTGTAAATACGCAAAACGAGTTACAAGGTTGCCTGCATCCAGATCAGGGTGCGCTGGGGTTTGAAACCCGCGGCCTGAATGGCATTGTCGAATTCACTGGATGGAAATTCGAGGATGATGTTTGGATGGGAATAATAAAGCTCGCGCCTTGCTTCGAGCAGTAGGGCGGTCAACGCATCGGGGTCGGACCTTTCGCCGATCGCCGCGAAAAGGGCTTCACCGTGGCCTTGGGGCATCCAGGCGAGTGTGGCTTCGAGGGTTTCAGCAGGTTGATATTGCGGGGATTCTGAAGAAGAGGGGTCTTTTTTCATTGCCGCCCATTGACGAACATTCATGTCTATGAACATGAGATAAAGCCAATTCCAAAGACCCGGCCGAAGGGGAGAGAATGACCAATTGCGGTGCCAGGCCAACAGGTCGGGATAGAGGCGTGCAAGCCAGTCGCGTTGAGTCTGCCAGTCGCGGGGATTCCTCTTTGTGATGTTGAAGTTCGTTTGCAGGGGAGTCGCATGAGAATCGGTGCTGGCCAGCCATGAGGTGCGCCGCGCGCGTTCTGCAAATCCCAGTTGGGCGTAGAGTTCGATCGCGCCGGGGTTGTCATCGCGGACATGGAGCCAGATGTTTTTGACGTCCTTTTCGCGGGCGTGCTGCAGGGCGCGCTGGGTGAGGGCACGGGCGATACCGCGGCGGCGAAAATCGGGATGGACAGCGACGTTTGCGATGAGGTAAATGCGTTGTTTATTGTGCTTGAATGGGACAAGGCTGGCGTTGCCAACAACTTTTCCGCTTTCCTCCCAAACATAGCCGCTCAACGGCAGGGACGTGGTTTCGATGGCGCGGTTGGCCCATTTGATGAAGGAGTTGTCTTTACCAGCACGGCGCATATCCTGCACGTAACGGCGGCCTTCGTTATCCATTGTGCTGGAGAAGCATGTTTCGATCAGGTCGGCCACTGCGGGAAGGTCTCGCAGGATATTGAGAGGGCGCAGGCTGGGATGTCCATCAGCCTCTGCGCGCGCGGGAATGGTAATGGAGGACATTTTGATATTATATCTTGTTGTTCGTTGGCGGGCTTATAATCGCCAGCAAGAATTTTGTGAACTGGAGCCCATCCTTTGAAAAATCATTCCTTGTTTGCCACGTTGAGAAGCCTGCGCGGAAACCCGCGTGGCTGTGTTTATTTTGAGCCGTTATGGGGGATTCCGTTTAATTTGTATGCCCCGTATGTTTCGATCTATATGATCGCGCTCGGTATGTCTGAAAAACAGATCGGGTTGATCGTAAGCATCAGCTGGGTCTTTCAGATTTTTCTGGCGTTGATCAGCGGCGTGGTGACCGACAAGATCGGGCGCCGACTCACAACTTTGATCTCCGATATTTTGTCGTGGAGTATTCCCGCGCTTATTTCCGCTGTGGCGCAAAATTTCTGGTACTTTCTGATCGCAGGGGTGATCAACAGCATCTGGCGGATCTCGCATACTTCATGGAGCTGCCTGCTGGTTGAGGATGCCGATCAGGACCAACTTGTTGATATCTACACCTGGATCTATATCGCCAATTTATTTGTCGGTTTCATTGCGCCTTTGACGGGTGTGTTGATCGGGGTGTTCTCGTTCGTGCCGACCATGCGCGGTTTGTACGTTTTTGCGGCTGTGATGTTCACGTTGAAGGCTGTGCTGACCTACCAGTGGACGGAGGAAACGGCGCACGGAAAGATCCGCTTGCAGGAAACGAAGGATCAAAGTGTGCTGCATGTCTTTAGTGAATATAAGGGTGTTTTGCGTGACCTGATGCGTGCGCCGCAAACCCTGTTTACGGCGGGGATCATGCTGGTGATGAGTATTACGTCATTGATCAACGGCAGTTTTTGGTCGATCCTGGTGACCGAGAAATTGCAGATCGCAACCCAGAATTTGGCGATATTCCCCTTTGTAAAGTCTGCCATCATGCTGGTCTTTTATTTCACGGTGATGCCTGTCATCGGCAGGATGCATTTCAAACTGCCGATGACGGTTGGCTTCCTGGGATATGTGGCCAGCCAGGTGGTGCTGGTCAATGCGCCGAGCGGCGGATATGGCTTTCTGATCTTCAGTGTCTTTCTTGAGGCATGCAGTGTGGCGGCGGTCAGCCCGTTGATCGATCAGATGATCGTATTGACCGTGGATGCGAAGGAGCGCGCGCGCATTTTATCCATTTTGTCTGTGGGGATCATTTTGCTTACATCTCCCTTTGGTTGGATCGCTGGTACGCTTTCCACGCTTGATAAGGATCTGCCCTTCCTTTTGAATATCACCCTTTTTGTGATCGGTACGATTCTGGCGTATCTGGCTGGACGGTCCGCGCAGAATAAGGCGGTTGTGGTGGAGGCAGTGCGGTAAGGGACCGATTGGATTAAACCCTCCAGGATCTTGACAATGTTTTTAAAATGAATTCCCATACAAAAGCCCTCCGAGTAATCTCGGAGGGCTTGATTTATTTTGCACACAACGGACTATTTATTCCGAACGGGCGCAGCGAAAACCGATCAAGTTGTTGAAGGTGGTCTTTTGGTCGAGGAAGTAACGATTGGAGGTGCGCACGTCCGCGTCGCTGACGAGCCATGATCCACCGCGCAGAACGCGAAAATCTTCAAGGGTCATATCTTCGCGGCCATCGAGGCTGTTGTAGGGATATGGTCTGTAGATACTGCTGACCCATTCCCAAACATTGCCAGCCATGTCATACGCGCCGTAGATGCTTTGACCATCGGGATATTTCTTGACCTCGCTTGTGTCGAAGATATCTGAGTTGTAGTTCAATAGATTGTTGTTGGGGGTGGCGTTACCCCACGGATAGGTCTGGCCTTCCGTTCCGCGGGCGGCTTTTTCCCATTCGGCTTCGGTGGGGAGTCTTCCGCCTGCCCAGGTGCAATAGGTCTTTGCCTGGTCCCAGCTTACGTAGAGGACGGGGTAATTAATGAATTGTGGATAACCGTAATATCCTTTTTGATTGTAGGATGAAAATGAAGCTGGCGGCGAGCATGTGCCTTGATTGACACAGGCTTCATAGCGTTTGTTGGTTACTTCGGTTTCGCCGATCCAGAAGGCATCAAGATACACTTTGTGGACGGGCTTTTCGTCGGCTTTGCCATCGTCACTGCCCATGATGAATTCACCTGCTGGTACATACACGAGTGTGGCCCCGTCTTCGCTGGTCATGGTGTCACCGATTCCGTAATTTTCGGTATCCCGCTTGCCGATTTCGGTTGGAACAGGTGTGGGCGGAATGAGGGCGTCACCGGGTTGTTCGCTGCGGGCACAGCGAATTCCCACACTAAAATAGGAAGCTGTGGGTAAGTCGCCGGAACGGTTGGCGGAGCGGACTTCGCTATTATTGGTGCGCCACGATCCCCCGCGCATTACACGTGGTTCGTCTACGGCTTTGAATTCTTCGCGGCCATCGGTGGCATCGTAGGGATATTTTTCGTAAGCGCTGTTCACCCATTCCCAGACGTTGCCTGCCATGTCGTAAGCGCCGTAAAAACTTCGGCCATCAAGGCTTTCGGCAACTTCGGCAGTATCACGGATGTAGACGCCTTCGCTGTAGCTTAGCAGGTTGCTGTTGGGAGGTTCAAACCCCCAGGGATATACGCGGCCGTCTGTGCCGCGCGCGGCTTTTTCCCACTCGGCTTCGGTGGGTAGCCTGCGCCCGGCCCATTCACAATAGGTTTTCGCCATGTTCCAGTCCACATAGACGACCGGGAAATCCTTGAAGGCAGGGTTGTTGTAGTAACTGGCGTTGGTGGAGGAACTGATATCTGTCGGTTGGGCACAGATGCCTTCGGCGACACATTCCGCGTACATTTCATTGGTCACTTCGGTTTCATCGATCCAAAACGCATCGAGATTCACCGGGGCGGGCGGTTCCTCATCAAGGAATAGTTCGCGCGAACAATTGTATTCATTGAGCGCTTCCGATTTGGATTTTTCGCAGTCGAGCACGGCTTCATCGGCGTAGTTGCCCATTGTAAATTCGCCCGCTGGGACGTAGAGCAGGTTCATGCCATCTGTTTCGGAAATGATGACGGAACCGATGTCGAGTTTTTGCGGGCCAGCGGTGGGTTCTGTGTTGGAAACAGAAACTGTGGTTGCAGTGGCGGTCGAATCCGCTGACGGGGCGGAGGTTTCTGTCGGTGTGGTATCAGATGTCGGGTTGTTGCGAAGCGCGAAGAATGCGATCAACAGGAGAAGGAGCACTCCTCCGCCAATCCCAGCAAAAACTGGAAATTTTTTACGAGGGGCGTTTTCTTGTTTTGGGGGTGATTCACGGTCCGTTTTTTGTGTGGTGGGCTTTTCCCATTGTTCTTTTTCAAACGTATTTTTGGGGGCAACCTTTTCCATGTTGCTGAGCGTATCGTCACCCAGCAAGGTTTCAAGTTCTTTGATGAAGGCCCGAAAATCTTCGTAACGATTGGATGGGTCTTTGTCGAGGGTCTTGAGCAAAAACTGTTCAACCATCTCTGGCAGGTTGGCGTTGAATTTTCTCGGGAGTGGCAGCGGTTCGGTGACTTGTTTGAGGAAAACCGCGCCCGGTGTATCGGCCACATACGGTCTGCGTCCGGTGATCATTTCATACAAAATGGTTCCCAGGGAGTACATGTCTGTCTTTGTGCTGGTCTCGCCTGTCCATTGTTCCGGGGCCATATACTCTGGTGTGCCGACGGCTGCGCCTGAAGCGGTCAGGTTATTTTTTGATTCGCCTTGAAGTAATTTGGCAATCCCAAAATCGGACAGGGTGGGGTCACCCTTTTCGTTCATCAGGATGTTCGCGGGCTTGATATCGCGATGGATGATGCCGCGGTCGTGGGCGTATTCGACACCCCGTGCAACGGGCAAAAGGATGCGTGCCGCGTCCTGCCATGCGACAGGTTCGCCCATTTTTTCTTTGAGTGTGCCGCCGGGGAAATATTCCATCACCAGATACGGTGAGCCTTCGAATTCCCCATAATCCAGCACCTTCACAATGTTTGCATGTGACAATTTTGCCAGTGACTTGGCTTCGCGCTCAAAACGCTTGACCATGTCATCCAAAACCTCTGGCGGAAATGCGCTGCGACGAATGATCTTGATCGCCACTTCGCGTTCGAGTCGGGGGTCGTATGCTTTATAAACCATGGCCATACCGCCCGTGCCTAGAAGTTCAAGGATTTCGTATCGGTCGATATGTTTTCCAGTAAGGTTATCCATAGCAGGTGCCTTTTAGGTTGTATGTGATTGTTAGTGGGTGGTGGAGATTCCAGAAATATTCTAAAAATGGATGTTTCCCCGGAAGGAGTGTCGGAATTATACAATAGGTTTTAGACAAATGGGAGTGACTACATCCTGAAAAATCTAACATACCTCTTACACCCTGTATACAGCCTGCAAATCTGGCTTTTGTTATAATCGCTTCTGTCACAGTAGACCCTGATGGCCTTCGAAATTATCCCCAACCGGGGAGACCCTGGGTCTTTTTGCTAGAAAAGGAACAACTCCCATGATGAGATTTGACAGATTTACAGAGAGAGCCCAGGAAGCCGCCCAGCGGGCAGCTGAGATCATTCAGCGTTACGGGCATAACCAAATTGATACAGAACACATTCTTCTGGCGTTGATCGAGCAGCCAGGCGGTGTGATTCCCCAGATCCTTGAGAAATTGAACGTCAGCGCCGAGGCGTTGACTGAGCGACTCGATGCCACCCTGCGCGCCAGCCCGAAGGCGAATATCTTCGGTGGCGGAGCGGGGCAGATATTTATCACGCCTCGCGTCAAGCGGATCATTGACCTTGCCAACGAAGAAGCGAATCGTCTGAAAGATGAGTACATTTCCACCGAGCACATCTTCCTTGCCATTCTCACCGAGCGCAACACTCCCGCTGCCCGCATTTTGGAAAGCGCCGGTCTCACTCGCGACCGTGTGTATGATGCCATTCAAGACCTGCGCGGCGGACAACGCGTTACAGATCCGCAGGCGGAGACCCGCTATCGAACCCTGGAAAAATATTCACGCGACTTAACCCAACTGGCGCGCGAAGGCAAACTGGACCCGGTCATTGGCCGCGATAAAGAGATCTTGCGTCTCATCCAGATCTTGTCCCGCCGCACGAAGAACAACCCTGTTTTGATCGGCGAAGCGGGCGTGGGCAAGACTGCCATCGCAGAAGGCCTCGCGCAGAAGATCGCCAGCAACGATGTGCCTGAAATCCTTTCGGGCAAGAAAGTCGTTGCGCTTGACCTTGGCGCGATGATCGCAGGTTCACGCTTCCGCGGTGAATTCGAAGAACGCCTTAAAGCTGTGATGGATGAAGTGCAGCGCGCGAAGGGTGATGTGATCTTGATGATCGACGAGTTGCATACCGTCGTCGGAGCAGGAGCAGCTCAAGGTGCGATGGATGCGAGCAATATGCTCAAGCCCGCGCTGGCCCGCGGCGAACTCCAATGCATCGGCGCGACCACGCTCGATGAATTCCACAAACATATCGAAAAAGATGCCGCGCTCGAACGCCGCTTCGCTCCCATTTATGTTGACGAGCCAAGTGTAGACGATACGATCAAGATGCTGCATGGCTTGCGAGACCGTTATGAAGCGCATCACAAGATCCATTTTTCAGATGAGGCGCTCACTGCCGCCGCCCGTTTGGCTGATCGCTACGTGACCGATCGTCACCTCCCCGATAAAGCCATTGACCTGATGGACGAAGCCGCCGCGAAATTGCGTGTTGCTTTGTATTCCATGCCGCCCGATCTCAAAGCCTTGAAAGGTGAAGTGGATCGTCTGCACGCGGAAGAAGAGCAGGCTGGTTTGGAACGCGATTATGAACGTGCCGCGCAAAAGAAAGCCGAGCGCCTGCGCCTCGAACAGGAATACACGGTCAAGCGTGATAAATGGGAAGCCGATCATCAACTCGATGAAGTGGTGGATGTGGATGACATCGCATCTGTTGTGCATCAGTGGACGGGCATTCCTGTTAATCAAATGCTTGAAACTGAATCAGAAAAATTGTTGCACATGGAAGCGCGTTTACATGAACGTATCATCGGTCAGGACGAAGCCATTCACGCCATCTCCGATGCCATTCGCCGCGCACGTTCCGGACTGAAGGATCCCGCCCGCCCGATCGGTTCATTTATCTTTATTGGCCCGTCTGGTGTAGGGAAGACCGAGTTGGCAAAAGCCCTCGCCTGGTTCATGTTCGATGATGAGGAAGCGTTGGTTCGCATCGACATGTCTGAATATCGCGAACAGCATACGGTCAGCCGTTTGTTCGGTGCGCCTCCCGGATATGTCGGTTATGAAGAAGGTGGCCAACTCACAGAAGCAGTCCGCAGGCGTCCGTATCGCGTCGTCCTCTTTGATGAAATCGAAAAGGCGCATCCCGAAGTGTGGAATGCCCTGCTCCAAATTTTGGATGACGGCCGTTTGACGGATGGTCAGGGTAAAGTTGTGGATTTCCGCAACACGGTCTTAATCATGACCTCGAACCTGGGCACTGAATATGTGACAAAAGGCGGCACTTTGGGTTTCCTCACCCAAAAATCGGACGGCGATGAACGTGCCATGCATGAAAAGATCGAGAAGGCGCTCAAAGGCGCATTCCGCCCCGAATTCCTCAATCGCGTGGATGAGACCATCATGTTCTCGCCGCTCTCGCTTGAACAAATGGAAAGCATCGTTGTCCTGCAAATGAAAGAGGTACAGGACCGCTTGAACGAACACAACATCACCGTTGAGTTGACTGATGCCGCGCGCGGCTGGCTCGCCAAGGAAGGCTTCGACCCCGCCTTCGGTGCCCGTCCGCTGCGCCGTGCGATCCAGAAATATGTCGAGAGTCCGCTTTCGGTGGAATTGCTCGGTGGTAAATTCAAAGACGGCGCCATGGTGCAGGTCGATGTGGATGAAAAAGCGAACAAGATCATTTTTCACACCGAAGTAGCACCTGCAAAGAGCCCGAAACAGCAGGTTGATGCGTGAGAAGTGAATAGTACAAAGCAAAGTGAATAGTAAACAGTGAATAGAAAGACGAAAGAAGATGTAATACTTCTTTCGTCTTTCTTCTTTCAGCCTTCCCCTCCCTCCAATTTCCTAATCCCTTTTTCACTCAGTCACGGTATGATGAGGCAATCTTTTAAAAATCCAGAGGATGAAAATGATCGAAAATAATGAGACAGAAAGCAAATCAGGTGTTTCAGCCGTTGTGATCGGCATTGTCGTTTTGTTGTGCTGCATCTGCGTGCTGGTCGCCGGGATGGCCGGGTATGGGTATTATGCATTTTCCCAATCCGCTCCTGTATTGGTAACCAGTGAGCCGCCGACCGACAATCCGCTTTTCCCCGTTGACCCTCCCACGCCTGCGGTTGAACCGGAAGTTATCCGTCCGCCGGTTGAATCCATCAACGGTGAGACTCTTCAAATTTTGGAAACAACAGTTGTCCCGCCGAATGAACCGAAGGAATTGGCCTGTCGCATGGAAGGGAAATGCGACATCCCCGGATGTCATGGCGACCACTGCTGCTCCGCGTGTCGTCGGCGATACTGATACATTCTGGGTAACCGACGTGGGTACCAATGAGAACTCTGAAGTTCAAGCTACGCTGCGCTATGTCACACCGCATGTTTATTTTTGGGTGCAGGATGGTGTGTCGTACGATGACGGCGAAATGAAAGCTTTGATGGATGCCTTCGAGAATAAAATTTATCCAACCAATCGCGAATTCTTCGGCGATGAATGGTCACCCGGCATTGATGGCGATGAGCATATCTATATCCTGTATTCCAGGGGATTGGGCTCCTCCATTGCGGGTTACTTCTCTTCCGCCGATTCTGTGCATCCGCTGGTGCATGAATTCTCCAATGCCCATGAGATGTTCCTCTTCAATGCCGATAATACCTTCCTTGGCGAAGAGTTTACTTACGGTGTGCTGGCGCATGAGTTCCAACATATGATCCATTGGAATCAGGATCTGAATGAAACCTCATGGTTGAATGAAGGTTCGTCTGAACTCGCGGCATTCCTCAATGGATATGACCCCGGTGGTTTTGACTGGCTCTATATCACCGACCCCGATATGCAGTTGAATGACTGGCCCAATGATCAGGATGCCACCACACCGCATTATGGTGCAGGCTTTTTGTTCATGACCTACTTCCTCGACCGTTTTGGTGAGGATGCCACCAAGGCGCTCGTCAAAGACCCCGCAAATGGGTTGGACAGCGTTGAGAATGTATTGCGCCAGATCGATGCCACCGATTCCGTCAGTGGACAGCCGATCAGCGCCGATGCCTTCTTCATGGATTGGGCTACAACCAACTTCCTGCTTGATGCGTCGGTTGGTGATGGACGCTATATTTATACCAATTATCCTGCGGCGAATCGCGCCTCTGCAACTGAGACGATTTTCAATTGTCCGCAAACCCCGATCAAGCGCGATGTGCATCAATATGGTGTCGATTACATCGCCATCGAATGCGCGGGCGATCACACGATCTCGTTCACTGGCTCAACGGTCACGGGGCTGTTGCCCGCCGATCCCGCTTCCGGTGAATATGCCTTTTGGTCGAACAAGGGTGACGAATCGGATATGACCCTGACGCGCGAATTCGACTTCACCACTGTCAGCGGCCCGATCGAACTCTCCTACCAGACCTGGTACGATATCGAAACAGATTGGGATTACCTCTACCTCGAAACATCGGAAGATGGCGTTACCTGGGAGATCGTCACCACGCCCTCGGGCACCGACACTGACCCCTCCGGAAATTCATACGGCTGGGGCTACACGGGCGTAACAGGCGGCTGGAAAGAGGAAAAGGTTGACCTTTCGCAGTTTGCTGGCAAGAAGGTGTTTGTCCGTTTTGAATATGTCACGGATGCAGCAGTGAACGGCGAAGGCTTTTTGCTGGATGATGTCAAGGTCGATGCAGCAGGCTACAGCTCCGATTTTGAAGCGGACGATGGCGGCTGGGAAGCGAAGGGATTTGTCCGAGGTCCAAAACGTTCTCCCCCAGACCTTTGGGCTGGCCCTCATCCTGACAAGTGATTCAAGCGTGACGATGATCCCGCTAAATCCAGATCAGACTGCCGATATCTCGATCTCGTTGCAGCCCGGTCAAAAAGCATATCTGGTTGTTTCAGGCACAACAAGGTTTACGAGAGAACTCGCCTCCTACCAGATCGAAATCAAATAACATACAATTTGCAGGTCACACCCACGGTGTGACCTGCTTTTTTGGAGGTCACATGTCTACAGCACCCAAATCACAAGTTTTAACCCTCGCGGAAATGGTGTCCTATCAGGATGCCGCCGTGGTCAGCCGTCAGATCACCAAAGCGGATGCCGGGAATGTCACCCTGTTTGCATTCGATAAGGAACAGGGCTTGAGCGAGCATACCGCTCCATTCGACGCGCTCGTGTACGTACTGGAAGGCGAAGCTCGGGTGACCATTTCAGGAAACCCATTTGATTTGAAAGCGGGGGATGCCATCGTCATGCCTGCCAACGAGCCGCACGCACTGTTTGCCGTGGAGAGATTCAAAATGCTGCTGACCATGATCCGCGCATAAAAATGCAGTGTGACAAATTCATTTCTTTTCAAAATTGACAGACACGATTCATATTTCCTGACGTATAATTTCGCCACTCAAAATGACACTTCCAAATCAGTCTGCCAGTAAAAGAAGAACAATTGCTGTACTCGGTGCACAATTAAGCCGCAGTTGGGGCGCTGAGTTCATGGATGGCGTCCTGGATTCAGCCCGTGCCAGCGATATCAACGTGGTTTGTTTTGTGGGCGGCAGACCCACGGCCATTGCCTCGCCCCAGCACGGCGGGTATTCCTATGGGTTGTATGACCTGGTCAAACCTGGTCATTTCGACGGCATTTTGCTTTCCGCCGACTTGAGCCACGGCACCAAAGCGGAAGCGATCAGGGATTTTTGTCGAATTTTTTCGCCGACACCGCTTGTCTCATTTGCGATACCGGCGGAGGGTGTACCCTCTTTTATTGCGGATAATGAAGGCGGCATGCGTGCGATGATCCGCCATTTGATCGAAATGCACGGTTACAAACGCATCGCATTTATTCGGGGAATGCAAGGACATCTGGAAGCCGACCAACGTTTCAATGCCTATTTGGAAGAACTGAAGATACATGACATCCGTTTCGATGAACGTCTCGTCGTGGATGGCGATTACACCACCGAAAGCGGACGCGCCGCAGTGCGCACCCTGCTGGATGAACGGGCGGTTCGTGTTCAGGCGATCGCGGCTTCGAACGACCGCATGGCCTTTGGTGCCATAGAGGTTTTGCAACAGCGCGGCATTCAAGTGCCCGATAGCATCGCTGTGACCGGCTTTGACGATGTCAGTGAATCAAAATCAATGGGCGTGCCGCTCACCACGGTAAACCAGCCCTTTTTCGAGACGGGGAAAAGAGCCTTTGATGCCCTTCTAAAGAGCATGAACGGCGAGAAGGTAAATGACGTTAATGTCATGCCTGCACAGCTGGTGGTGCGCTGGTCTTGCGGTTGTTTGCCGGAAAACGTAAAACGGGCGGTGGTACTTCCCAAGGAAGTGTCACACACCGGGCGTTTGGAAAATAAACGCGACGCCGCCATCCGTGCGCTGTTTAGCGCGGCGGGCATTCCGGAAGACAGTCCGGAGCGGGCTCAATACATCGATGTGTTTGGACGCACTTGGGATATTTTCCTGGTCAGCCTGCGCGAATTGGACAAAAGCGACTCATTCCTGAAGATGATCCAGACCATGGTTGAGTTATTGCAGCGATCCAATTATGACTCTACGACCTGGCACAATGTCATTTCCATTTTCAGACGCTATGCGCTGGGCGGCATTACAAGTAATACCACCATGTTACGCGCGGAGAATCTCTTCCAACAGGCGCGTATGCTGGTGGGTGAGTTGTCGCAGCGCGCGCAGGCCTTCCGCCGTTTGCAGTTTGAACAACAGGAAGAAGCGCTGAATCACTTCAGCTTCTCCATGGCTCCCGCCATGACCCTGGAAGAGATCGGTGATGCGCTTTCGAAGCATTTCCCGGTGCTGGGCTTGAACCGCTGGTACTTGATGTTCTACAGCGATTTCGCTTCGCCGGGCTCGGTATTATCCCCAACCCCGGAAAGTTATCGCCTGCTCTTGCAATACGATCAGGATAAATTCCAGATCCCGCAGGAAAAATCTGCAATCGCCACGGGACGTCTCGTGCCGCGCGGCAAGACCCCTGAAGATCATCGCTATGCTGCCGTGGTCATGCCCCTGGCATTGGCAAGCAATCGTTTTGGTTTCATGTGGGCGGAGATGGGTCCGACGGATTGGGATATTTACATGCGCTTGAAGAATTTACTTTCCAGCGCCCTCCTGCGAACCATGCTTGTGCAGCAGCGCGAACAGGCACAGCAGGAAGTGGAACGTCTCTTGAGTGAGGCGCGTGAACGGGCAGTGGAACTTGCCCGTGCACGGGATGCCGCCGAGAAAGCCGCTTCGCAAAATGCAAAACTTTTTGAGTCCGAGCAGATACGTCGTCGCGGGGCGGAAGCGCTGGCTCGTTCTTCGCGCCAGTTATCGTCTTTGACCACGATCGAAAAACTCCCGCATCAGATTCTCGAACAATTACAGCAGGTACTGCCCTATGATCGCGGCATTCTGCTCATGGAAGATGTCAACGGTGTGCCGCGTATCCGCTCACATCAAGGTCTGCCCGCCGATCAGGATGTGTCCGATTTCAATATTCAGCTTGATGGCAAGGATTTCTACAAGACCATTGCACGAAAAGGCGAAACCCTGCTCGTTCATAATGTAGACGCTGTAAAAGACTGGCGTCAACCGTCCTGGCTGCCGCGCGATCATTCATGGATGGGCGTGCCGCTTTACTCGAAGGATAAAGTCATCGGTTTGCTGATGCTCAGCCGTACACACAGCGGATTCAATGAGGATGACGGTTTGATGGCCGCCACATTTGCCATGCAGGCCATCGTCGCTTTGGAAAACGCGCGTTTGTACGACGAAGTGACCAGCATCAACCAAATGATGGAGCGCATGGTTTCTCAGCGCGTGGAAGAGTTGAATAACGCCTACAACACGCTGGCAAAACATGACAAGAACAAGTCTGCGTTCATTCAGGTGGCTGCGCATGAATTGCGCACACCGCTTACGGTTATCAAAGGCTATCTCGGCATGTTGAGCGTGGATCCGGTGGTTCAGGCCAATAACGTTCTATCGCAGGCCATCGAAGGCGTTTCACAGGGCACGAATCGTTTGCATCAGGTCGTCAGCAGCATGCTCGATGTGGCACGGTTGGATAACCAGATCACGAATCCGCATGTGGAGCCGGTTAGCTTGAATCTGCTCCTACGGTTGATCCACAAGGATTATTTGAAGGATCTGGAAACGCGTCAACTTAAATTTGAGCTTGATGAAGCGATAAAGGAAATTCCCCCCCTTTTGGCGGACCCTGAACTGCTCAAGAAGGCGTTGGACCATGTCATCGTCAACGCAATCAAGTTCACCCCTGACGGTGGTTCCATTACAGTCTCTGCAAGTGTGGTTGAGGATGCGCGTCTGGGCAAACAGGCTGAGATCCGTATCAAAGATACGGGCATCGGCATCGACGCCGAACACCACAAGATCATCTTTGAGAAATTGTTCCAATTGGGAACGGTGGAATTGCATTCCTCCAGCCGCACCAATTACAAAGGCGGCGGCGCCGGGCTTGGACTCGCGATCGCTGCGGGTATCGTAAAGGCGCTGCAGGGAAATATCTGGGTCGAAAGCAACGGCCACGACGAAACGAATTTCCCCGGCAGCACATTTGTGATCCGCCTTCCACTGGTAAAGTAACACAACCATTAAATAAAAACAGCCGCAGAGCATCTATGCTCTGCGGCTGTTTTTACTGATTTATCCTGCGCTGTTTCCGTTTTTGCTGGGGGTTCGGTTATGCGTGAATAGATTATTGATCTGATCGCGCAGCGGCGAAAGGATGCCGATATGCATGAGCATGAGGGCCGAGATTGAGATCATCACCCCGAAGATCGTAAAATCGCCGAACAACATCAGCCCGTTTGGATTTGCAATAAAGACATATCGAATGGTGATTGTAAATAACTGAATAACGCTAATGATTAATAATGGGATTGCGAAGGGACGCAGATCGTGATCTTCCACAAGCAGGTGCAGGCAAATCAGCACAAATAGCCCGCCCAATAGCATGGCCAGATATGCCCAGAAATGGGTTAAGTCATATTTCTGCATATATAATTTCTGGATCACCTTGATATAAAGAATTCCAACTGCAACAAGGCAGGCCCACGAGTAGGTTTTGATGATCATGGGATAGACCAGATTTCCAAAAAAACGAATACTAACCAATCCAATTCCCCATCCGAAGAAAAATATAACTCCGAGAACGATGACCTTGATCGGCAACCCGTCAAGGCTGTTGGCAAGGCCGTCGTCAAAAATATCGAATACAAATTTCGCCGCTCCTAACATGGATAAGGTTAGCGCTGCAAGACTGACAAACATGGTTACAATACTCAACAGGCCTCGCGTATCCACTCTGTTTTTGCGCGGAGGTTGGGTCTTTCTTTCCACGAACGGTTGAACGTGGGGCAGTGGTTTTTGAGGGTCCGTCATGACGCATCTCCCAGCCTTGCAGGATTGGTGGTGCTACTTCATTTTTTCGCGGAAATCGTAAATGCCGTCGTTCACTGACCAGCGCGCATTGCAGTTCGGGCAGAGCAGGTGATCATTTTTCTCCTGCAAGTTTTCGCCTGTGCATTCGGGGCATTTGAACAGGCCGATCACGTTCGAGGGAATATCGGCGTTTTGAGCATTGCCATTCACTTTTGCCTTCAGAAAGACACTGGGCGTGAATTGCCAGAGTGCGCCCGTGGGCTGGAACAAGCCATCCAGCGCGGCGAGGAATTTGGCAGGGAAGACACGTTTCAACAATCCGAGGCGGAAGTGTGAAACGGTCAGCGTTTTCTCGATGGAGAAGCCGAGTTCGCCCAGCCAATTGCGGATAGCCTTGGGGTGAAAATCGAAATTCAACTTCACAAATTCCACGGGTTCGAGGCTGAACGGGTTCCAATCCTGGCGTCCCAGCCAGTAGCGCAGAATCGACTTCAGGTTGAGCTTATTCGCAAATTCAAGGATAAAGACGGCGTTCGAGCCGAGAACGTTCCTGATCTGACCAAGGGCTTTGGGGGCATCAGCCATGTGGTGCAGGGTGCGGATCATGGTGGCGGCGTCGAATTGATGCTGACGGAAGGGCAGTCGGTACACATCGGCAGCGACGTAGATGTATTGTTCGCTACGCCCCAGCCTTTGCTGGGCCTGCGCTAGTTGGGTGGTGGAGTAATCCAACAGGACGATGCGCTCGAAGCCCGCATAGCGCGGTGTGTTGCGGCCTGCGCCTGCGCCGAGTTCGAGCATGAGTTTTCCGCTGGGGGGGAGCATCCTTTTCAGGGCAATGGCTTCGGCGCGGTCTTCGTATTCGCGTCCGCCCTGTTCCCAAAAGGATTGCTGATAATCGGAGCCTTCGTAGTTACAAACGGGGGGATTGGTCATGTAGTTTTGTGGTTTCTTGTTTTGATGGATAGGATGAGGATGGATAGTCCATACTCGCCTTGTTTCGTAGTGTAGTGTTTTTTTAGTTTTTGGTCAAATAGGCAAAATAGTCGAATGGCCTTTGCAGACCATTCGACTATTTGATGAACGAACGATCAAACTGAAACTATCGTCCAATGGCGCGGTAGGTGAAGCCCATTTCCCTCATCAAGCGCGGATCGTAGATATTGCGCCCATCGTAAATGACAGGGGATTTGAGCAGACCCTTCAATTTTTCGAGGTCAAGCTGTTTGAATTCGTTCCATTCAGTGACGACCATGAGCGCGTCACAGTCTTTCGCCATTTTGTAGGGCTCATCGAACATATCGACGGCGGGCAAAATGGGACGGGCCACTTCCATCGCCACGGGGTCATACGCGCGGACCTTCGCACCCGCCTTGAGTAACGCAGCGGCAATATCAATGGAGGGGGCATCGCGCATGTCGTCGGTGTTGGGTTTGAACGCCAGACCGAGCAGACCGATGGTCTTGCCTTTCAATTCGCTGCCGATCATCTTTTCCACATGCTTGACTGCGGTGGTGCGGCGGTCGTAATTCACTTCCATCACATCGTTGAGAATGCGCGGATTGAGTCCCTTTTCCTTGGCCATGAAGGCGAGCGCCTCCACATCCTTCGGGAAGCAGGAACCGCCCCAGCCGAGGCCTGCATCCAAAAAGTGACGGCCGATGCGCGCGTCGTAGCCCATACCGGCGGCCACTTCCTTTACATCCGCGCCGACCAGTTCGCACAGGTCTGCCAGTTCGTTGATGAAGGAGATTTTCGTAGCGAGGAAGGCATTGCTGGCGTACTTGATCATTTCAGCGGTGCGCAGATCGGTGATGACGATGGGCGCGCGCAAGGGCAAATGCAGGTGCGCGACCTTGTTCGCGGCGTCCTTATCGAGCGAGCCGATCACGGTGCGGTGCGGGCTCATGAAATCACCAATGGCTGACCCTTCGCGTAAAAACTCGGGGCAGGAGACGACGGCAAATTGCATCGGCTTGGGCTGGGCACCCTTCACAATGTCGGCCACCCAGTCACCGGTCCCGATCGGAACCGTGGATTTGTTGATAATGACCAGCGGAGCGGTCATATTCTCTGCGATGGATGTGGCCGCTGCGGCCACATATTGCAGGTCCGCTTCGCCGCTTTCGCCGGAGGGGGTGCCCACCGCGATGAAAGCGTATTCGGCGTCCTTCAAGGCTTCCTTGTAGGAGGTAGTGAAGGTGATGCGTCCCGCGTTAACATTGCGTTTTACCAGTTCATCGAGACCGGGCTCGTAAATGGGCATGATGCCCTTTTTGAGGTTTTCAACGCGCTTCTCGTTCACATCCAGCGCGGTGACACGGTTTCCGAGATCGGCAAAACAGGCCGCAGTGACAAGGCCGACGTATCCGACGCCGACGACACAGATTTGTTTCATGTTTGTTCCTCTTTGAAAAAAAGATTAGGGGTGTGACGAATTGGCTTTTTTGATCCAGTAATGGACCACTTCCACAAGTTCGCCCAGGTCCATCGGCTTGGTGATGTATTGGTCGCAGCCGGCATCCATTGCGCGCTGACGGTCGCCCGGTAATGCGTGCGCGGTTAAAACGATGACTGGAATGGATTTCACTGTGGGGTTTCTCTTGATCAGGCTGGTCGCTGCCCAACCGTCCATTTCGGGCATGGATAGATCCATGATGATCAAGTCAGGTTTTTGTTTGATCGCCGCATCGACACCGTCACGCCCGTTCACCGCCAGAAAAGTATCGAACCCATCCTTTTGCAGGATGAAATTCACCAGTTCATAGGTGTCCATATTGTCTTCGACGATCAATACACTACCTTTGCTCATGCCGCAAATATACTACGTCTCGCGTTTACGGGCAATGTACGGTTCCCAAACGGGTGCCAAACGAAGACCCTCACCCTGCCCTCTCCCATTGGGAGAGGGAGATGGCAATGGGTATAATCACTACACCTTATGAAAATTCTCTTTGTGGCTGATGGCCGTTCTCCGATCTCTCGAAACTGGATTCGCTACTTCGCGGAACGCGGCGACGAGGTCTATCTCGCTTCCACTTTTGCTTGTGAATTGGATTTCCCGGTCAAGCGGCTGGAATTGACCCCCGTGGCCTTTAGCGCCGTCAAAAAGCAGACTTCCACCCCGGGCAGCGGTTCTTCGCGGACCCTCGGCCTGCGTACGCTTATCAGACAGTGGCTCGGCCCTTTGACCATTTCGCGCTCCGCGAGAAAATTGCGCGCGTTTATTCAAGAGGTTCAGCCCGATATCGTCCACGCGTTGCGCGTGCCGTATGAAGGGATGCTGGCGGCTGAAGCATTATCTGGTGGTCGAGTATCGAGACCACGTTTTATCGTTTCCATCTGGGGCAATGACTTTACTTTGCACGCGCCGTCCACGCCGTTGATGGGATATTACACGCGCAAGGTGATGAAGGCCGTGGATGCGCTCCACGCCGATTGCGAGCGGGATATCCGCCTCGCGAGAACATGGGGCTTGGGCGCTGAGTCGCCTACGTTGGTGGCACCAGGCAACGGCGGAATCAGAGGCGATGTTTTTTATCCTCCAAAAGAATTTGTGAAAGAGCCTGTCATCATCAATCCGCGTGGATTTCGGGCGTATGTCAAAAATGAGGCGTTTTTCAAGTCGATTCCGCTGGTGCTGGCGAAACGAAGCGATGCGCGTTTTGTGTGTTCGTCGATGCAGGGCGAGGCGCAGGCGTTGAAATGGATTCAGGAGTTGGGCATCGAACATGCGGTGCAGTTGAACCCGCCGCTTTCGCACGCGCAGATGGGGGAGGTCTTTCGCGGGGCGCAGATCGTGGTTTCGCCGAGCGTCCACGATGGCACGCCGAATTCGTTGATCGAGGGCATGGCTTGCGGATGTTTCCCCGTGGCTGGCGATCTGGAATCCATCCGCGAGTGGATCACGCACGGGCAAAACGGCCTGCTCGTTGACCCGAACAATCCGCAGGCGATTGCCGATGCGATTCTGATCGCGCTGGAAAGAGAAGACCTGCGGCGCGAGGCGGCAGGTCTCAATGCAAACATGATCTCTGCCAAAGCAGAGTACGGGCGGACGATGGAGCGGGTGGTGGAGTTTTACAGGTCGGTGATTATGAGTGCGTCGCACCAGACGGGTGGATGAGCCTCATTAATCAGCAGAATCTACTCGATGGGATGAATCCCGTCGAGTAAGGTGCGACGCACCCCTGCCAGCCTACATTTCCCGCGGTGCGCGCAGCGATTCCAACCGTCCGCGCAGTTCGATGCGGCGTGAATTTGCCGCGTGGCGGACGTCGTTCATGAAGCCCTGTCCGCGGTCGCGCAGTTCGCCGCGCAGTTTCTCGCCCGATTCAGGCGCCATGAGCAATGCAATCGTAGAGCCGACCAACGCCCCCACCAAAATTCCGATCAGAAAACCGAACATTCTTCGCATGTGAATTCTCCTTCACTTGGTTGTTTTTGTTTTGCTAAAAATATTATACTGCTGATTGGGGTAAAAGATATTTACAGGGTTCATTGTTTCAAACAATTGTGCCAAACCGTCCACGAAACCACGGCGAATGTGGGGAGGTGCGTGGCGGCAATGGTGTGATGTGTCCTTCATCATGGTCTGCATTTCTGCCTTCCATAACGATAGAGGTGATTTTTCGTACCTGGGAGGGGAGTGGGATATAATCGGGGGGCCGGGGGAGTGGTCATGTTGTGTGGAGTGGGGTGTGGGTACGCGGCGCTGGCGCGGGTGGGTTGGCCGAGCTTAGCAACCTTCGGTAAATTGCAAATCAAAATCCCACTGGAGGAAATGATTAGCCAGCAACAGAAGAATGGAATCGAGATTTTGCCAGTTGAAGCATCGCATATCTTTGCCGTTGAATCTCTGCCCAATCATCATAAAGACCCATTTGACCGTTTGATTATCGCGCAGGCAATTGTTGAGGATGCTATCTTACAGTGGGAATTCAGTATCCTGTGGCATGAAGTGGCAAATTGTATAAACCCAAAAAAAACCTCCAAGTTCTTCGCGAGAACTCGGAGGTTTTGACTCTACCTACTACTTCTTTCTTCTTACTTCTTTCTTCTTCCCACTCTTCTTCACAGGCTTCGCCGCTTTCTTCACCACAGCCTTTTTCACCTTCGGCTTATCCGCTGGCAACTGTTCCAACTCGCTCACCAGTTTTTCGAGCACATCGAAACCGCCCTGCCAGAACTTCGCCGAGCGAATATCCACGCCTGCTTCGGCGAGGACTTTCTCCGGCGCTTCTGATCCGCCTGCCGAAAGGATTTTGAGATACTTCGGCTTGAACGATTCGCCTTCCGCTTTGAACTGCTGATACAGCGAAAGCACGAGCAATTGTCCGAAGGCATAGGCATACACGTAGAACGGCGTGTGGTAAATGTGCGGAATGCCGACCCATTCCCACTTGAATTCGTCGCTCAACTCCACCGAATCACCGAATTGCTCTTTCAGGTTTTCCATGTACGCCGCGCACAGTTCATCCACTGAGGCGTTCTTCTGCACCATTTCGTGCGCCTGCTTTTCGAACAGCGCAAAATATGACTGGCGCAAAATGGTGGCGTAGGCATCGTCCATTTGCTTGAAAAGGATGTCGCGCCGAACGGATTCGTCGGTCTCTTCGGCCAGCATCTTGTCGATCAGCATCATCTCCGCAAATGTGGATGCGGTCTCTGCCAACGGGAGAGAGGATTGGAACGAGAAGGTGTTGTGTCCCGCCGCCAGCATGGAATGGATGGCATGACCGAGTTCATGCGCCAGCGTCGCAACCTCGCGTCCCGTCCCCTGATAGTTGACCAGCACCCACGGAGTCATCTCCGGCAGGACAGACCAACAGAACGCGCCGCCGCGCTTGCCCTTGCGAATTTCACTGTCAATGCGGTTTTCATCGAACACGCGCTTTGCCAATTCCGCCACTTTCGGGTCGAAGGCTGAAAAAGCCTCCAGGACCATATTTGCGGCGGTATCGAATCCGTAGGTTTTCTTTGAGCGTGCCACGGGCGCATAAATGTCATAGCGGCGCAGTTTCTTCATGCCGACATGTTTGGCTTTCAGGTTGAAATAACGCTGGAAGATTTTTACATTCTTACGGGCTGTGTTCAACAGCGCATCAACGGCTTCGTTGGGAATATCATTGGTCAAATTCCGCGCCGCAATGGGGCTGCCGAATTTGCGCATGTCAATGTTTTCGTTGTGCCAGTCGCGTACACGGGTCTGATACATCTGCCCGAGGATCACGCCGTCATTGCCATACACGCGGAACTGCTCCTGATAACTTTCCGCGCGCACCTTCGGGTCCGTGTTATAGCGGAAGGATTGAAGTTCCGACGAGGTCATTTCCTTTTCTTTGCCGCCCACGCGCATTTTGAAAGTATAGCGGTTGGTGATCGCATCGTAGAGATTGATCAGCGCGTTGGAACCAGTCACATTCTTGATGTTAACGATCTTCTCTTCCGCCTCGGTCAGGGTGTGCGGCTTGAACAGTCTCAGCGCTTCGAGATAGTAGCGATAATCGCCAGCGGCATCCAACAGGCGTTTGGCGTTGGCTTCGTCCACTTCCTTCCACCATAGGCTGAAGAACATCGTGCGGTTTTCGATCTCCGCTAAAAATTGCAGGGCGCGGTTTTGCAGGGATTGTGCAGCCTGATCCTGTGTATCGGCTGTGAAAGACAAGCCTGCGAAGGAATACAACTTGTTCGCGATGCGCACCGTCTCTTCACTTGCACGGACGATCTGCATGAATTGTTCGGAAGAAATCTCGGGGTTGAGTTTTCCGCGCACCCCTTCGAAAGAGGTGACCTGCTCTTCGATCATGTCGAATGCGTTTTGCAGTTCGGCACTTTCATAACCGGGGTAAAGCGGAGCCAGGCTCCATTTGGATTGAGTATAGGCCATTGTATTTTCTCCAAAAAATAATTTGCAGGATGCGACTTGCAGCCTGCAAATTATACGTCATGGGGACGGATTTTTGATGCTACCGTAGTATGGAATTGATTTGCTCAGAAAGCAGGTCACGCTTGAAACGTGACCTGCTTGAGTGGCGGATGCCGCTGGGAGCATTATGGCACAGCCAAAAAGTGATTCTTCAGCGTGTAGTGGATGTAATTCTCCCACAGCGGGATCACATCTGCCATTTTGTAATCATGATCCGAAAAGGTCTGGATGATGACTCGGCCTTCATAGCAGGTGGCCAGCACGCCTTCCTCGTTCGATTTCCGCGCGGCGAGGCCTGCCAGCAGCACCGCATCCCCGGAGCCGCCGAGGCGAATCTGATCTCCGGTTTGGTTGGCCCAGTATCGGTCATAGTGAAGAAGCGGAAGCACCGTATTCGGTTCATTGAAAATCGGATGCGTCGGGTCCCACCAGTAGATCGAATCGGCCAGTGAATAATCCTTTTGGTAGCGAATTCCGCAACCGCCTAATATCTTGCTGATCGGTCCATTCGCCTCGGTATCAAGATACCAAACCTCGGCGATCAGCGCCACTTTGTCACGGGTCAGGCGGGTGTTGATCACATCCCAAAACTCACCAGAGATGCGGTCCTTCGCTTCCGCGCCGACGATGATCAGGTCGTATTTGGTGCCGGAGTTGAGATACTCCATGAAATGTCCGCTGTAGGAACCGGTCTGTGTATATTTGATGCCCATGTTGTCAAGCGCATCTTGAATCCACATGCCGATGCCGTACTCGTCCGTGTTTTCGTAGACCAGCACATTGGCGGCGCGGATGCGCGCTTCCACATCCTGTGTGGGCGTGGGCTGCACCTGTGCGGGCGCTTCTGGTTGTGCAATGGTCGGTTGGGGTGGGGGTGAAGTTGGCTGAACAGCCTGTTGTGCGTTCAATGCGGCCTGAGTCAATTGAAGGGCCATGCTGGTGGCCTGAAGTTCGAGTGCCGCCTTGGTTGGGTCAAATGCAGGCGGGGAACTGGTGTCTGGCGTGATCGAGATCCCACAAGCCAGAACAAACAGAAAACTTAGCGATAACAGTATGGCCCCCCATACCCCACGCTCTCTAAACATGGTGCCCTCCCAAAAAATGAGATTGCGGAATTTTCCGCAATCTCATTATATAAAAACCAGAGGGGTGTATCAACTACATTATAGACTGGATCGGATGTGCATAATGTCACCATCCTTAACTGGATATTCCTTGCCTTCGAGTCTTAACTTCCCTTTGGCCTTCGCTTCATTCATGGACCCGAGGCTGACCAGGTCTTCGTAGGCAACGACCTCCGCCCGGACAAATCCACGCTGCAGGTCGGTGTGAATTTCCGCGGCAGATTCCGCTGCGCTTGCGCCTCGTTTTGTCGTCCACGCGCGCACTTCATCTTCGCCGACGGTGAAGAAGGTCTGTACCTTCAACAGGTCATACGAGAGGTTGATCATTCGGTTCAAACTTAATTCTTTAATGCCGTATTCTTCCATGAAAACGGCGGCATCTTCCGCGCTGAGTTGGGCGATCTCCATTTCGAGTTTGCCCATCAACGCCACGCTGGGATGATCGAGTTGGGCGTCTGGTGCAGTTTGCCCTTCACCCATGTTGAACACAGTGAGAATGGGTTTGCGGGTGAGCAGGCCGTAGCTGGCAAGTTCCTTTTGTTCTTCGTTCGTGAATTCCATGCTGCGCAGGGGTTTGTTATCTGAAAGCGTTGCGTGAAGTTTTTCGAACAACTCTGTCTGGCGCGCATTGACGACCTTGTCGGTGCCGCCTTTTTTACGTTCCTCGGTCAACTTCTCAAGCTTTCTTTCCACGGCGATCAGATCGTTGAGCAGAAGTTCGGTCAACATGCCGTCCACATCGCGCAGTGGGTTAACGGTCCCGCTGGGATGCATGACGTTCTCGTCCGTGAATCCACGCACGATGAGGATCAAGCCTTCCATTTGGTTGAGTTGATTCAACAGTTGCCCGGAAATGCCGCTTTTGGCCGAACCAGATTCCAGTCCGGCAATATCCGCATAGGTCACTTTGGCGAAGATCGTTTTCTTCGGGTTGAACATTCCAGAGAGTTTGGTCACGCGCGGGTCGGGTACATCCACAACTGCGGTGTGGACTTCGATGCGTCCGGCGGAGGCGCTGGTGGGGGTGTTGCTGCGCGTGAGCGCGTTGAAAATGGTTGTTTTTCCTGATTGGGGGAGTCCGATAATTCCTAGTTTCATCTTGACCTTATTCGTGAGAGTTTGTTATACTATCGGGCGCTCAGTAACCACAAGCCGAAGTGGCGGAATAGGCAGACGCGCACGACTCAAAATCGTGTTCCCTACGGGAATGAGGGTTCGATTCCCTCCTTCGGCACTGGCACAAAATACCCGAAGCGGTATTATAACCCGAACGTCCTCCCATTACGGGAGGACGTTTGAGTTTTATATATATTGAGTCTTATCGCGTTGACAACCCTTTTTAAAACTGTAAAATAATATGTGTAACAGTTATGTCGAAAAGTTTTACTGTGTTATATGAATCGTAAAAAAGGAGGTGTGTGATGAAGCTTTATCTATTCTTCGCCGTCATAGACCTGCTGATCTTGCTGGCGTATCCGATCGTTTATGTTGTGCATCGCGTGCGAAAAATAATAAGCGTAAAGCAGAAAAGCGTGTCTTAGCAAGTTGCCAAAAAAACAGTAAAATACACCCAGGAGACACTACTATGCCCTCGTTGAATGAAGTCTTGGCAGTGATTTTGGGTGGAGGCCGCGGTGCACGTTTGTATCCCTTGACGCAGATGCGCTCCAAGCCTGCGGTTCCGATCGCGGGAAAATATCGCCTCATTGATATTCCGATCAGCAATTGTATTAACTCGGGGATCTATCGCATTGCAGTGCTGACCCAGTTCAATTCGGTGTCTTTACACCGCCATATTACGAATACCTATCATTTCGACGCATTCCATCCTGGATGGGTGCAGATTTGGGCGGCGGAGCAGACTATTGAAAGCGCCGACTGGTATCAAGGCACGGCCGATGCGGTTCGAAAGCAGACGCTCGAGATACAATCCAGCGGTGCGAAGAATGTGTTGATCCTCGCTGGGGATCATCTCTATCGCATGAATTACAAGGAAATGGCCGAATATCATTGGGATACAAAAGCCGATATTACGGTGGCGGTTCAGCCTGTTCCGCGCGACGAAGCTTCACGTTTGGGCATCCTGAAGCGCGAGAAGAATGGCCGCATTTCCGCCTTTGTGGAAAAACCCAAGGATGTTGAAACTCAAGATAAATTCATCAGCCGTGATGATGTGGTGCGTCCGTTCCTGGGGTCGATGGGTATTTACATGTTCAAGACCCGCGTGTTGATGGAATTGCTGTCGAACTTCCCCAGCTTCCATGATTTCGGCGGCGATATCATCCCGCAGGCGATCCAATCCTACTCCGTCTATGGCTTCGATTTCAGCGGCTATTGGCAGGATATTGGAACGATCCGCTCGTTTTATGAAACCAACCTTGCCCTGACCACATCGGAAACCCCGTTCAATTTTTACGATCCGAAACTTCCCATCTATACCGAAACACGCTTCCTGCCCGGTTCCATTGTTGAAGACAGCAAGATCCGCGATGTGTTGATCGCCGAGGGCAGCCGCGTCCAAAAATCCGATATTACACATTCCATCATCGGCATTCGCAGCCAGATCTCGCGCGGATGCGTGATCAAAGACACCATCATGCTCGGTTCCGATTATTACGAGCGTGATGACGAAGGCCTGCCTATCGGTATCGGCGAGAACTGTCATATCGAAGGCGCGATCCTGGATAAGAACGTGCGCATCGGCAGCAACGTCACCATCCGCCCGTTCCCGCGCAACACCGATATCGATCATGCGAAATGGTATGTCCGCGATGGAGTTGTCGTGATCCCGAAGGATATGGTGATTGAGTCTGGAACGCAGATCGGTCCTGAATAAAGGGTTGTTTCCTGATCTGCAATTTACTTGTTATCAACCCTTGCGCGAGACATCAATAAAATTATGCTATACTCGCTTTATATGAAGCCATCGCGCGAATACTGGCCGCGCTGGGCAGAAACCCTGCGCCGTTATCAGCTTCACGAATTTGCCGCCTCGCTCCTTGATGCAGGAAGTCCTCTTGCCCTGCTTGGAGCGCAGGCGCTTTATTTTGGCCGTGGTTTGATCGAGAGCGATCAACTCATGGCTTTGGCCGTGACCCTTGAAGAGGATAGCGAAGCATTTGCATCCTTTCTGGTTAAAGATGGAGCCGCATCGTGAAGATCCTTGAGTTGGCGATCCTTGCGGTCAGTGCGATCCTTTTATTGACGATCACACTCTGGAAGCGCAAATCCCCTGCGAAATTAAGAGACATTCCCGCCCTGACCCGCCTGTTCCGCACACTGGGTTTGAGCGTTGAAGATGGTACGCGCCTGCATATTTCACTTGGGCGCGGCAGTTTTCTCGATTCACGCGGCGGCTCCGGTTTGGCCGGGCTGGCCGTGCTACGTTACATTGCAGAGCGAACTTCTGTCAGCGATGAACCTGCGGTCGCTTCTGCCGGTGACCCCGCGCTTGGTTTGCTTGCACAGGATACTTTGCAGGCTGGCTATCAAGCCGCTGGTGTGGAGGAACTCTATGTTCCCACGACCGGGCGTGTTACGGGTCTGACCCCATTCGGGTATGCCGCCGGGGCGATGAATATTTCACAGAACGAAAATGTTTCCACGAACATCATGCTCGGTCATTTCGGACCCGAAGCCGCATTACTTGCCGAAGCCTCCGACCGTGAGAACATTACGGTGATCGGCGCGAGTGATGACCTTGCCGGGCAGGCCGTCCTATTTGCAAACACTCAGGATGCTTTGATCGGCGAGGAATTATTTGCGGCAGGTGCCTATCTCGGTGCGGGCGCTTCACATACAGCCAGCCTGACCGTTCAGGATATTTTGCGTTGGACCATCATCGTCGCCTTGCTGGGCGGCGCATTCGCCAAATTAGCGGGGATCTTCTAATGCGAATATTCACAGCACTTATCGCAATTACTGCTGGGATTCTGGTCCTTTTCGGGTATTTCATTCCCGCATTTTCAGGATTGCAGATCCTTTTGTTGAATTGGGCCATCATCCTCGCCGGGGCGGCCGCGATCGTCGGCGTTTTCAACTTGATCCTGGTGCATTCCGACAAAGTACGCCGCAGTGAAAAGGGAAGTGTTTACAGTGCTTTGCTCGTTGTCAGCCTGGTGGCGACATTAATATTTGGAATCATTCTACGGCCCGGACACACCATTATGAAGATGGTGGTGAGCGGGATCATCGTCCCCTCCGAAGCTGCATTGATGGGTCTGCTGACCATTTCCCTGCTTTATGCGGCGATCCGCTTGTTGCGCCGTCGTGTTGATCTCATGAGCATCATCTTTTTGGTGACAGCCGCGTTCGTTATTTTGGGCACTGCTTCTTTGCCTTTTGGTGCAATTCCCCTTGTCAGTGATTTCTCCCGCTGGGTGACAGAGGTGCTGGCCTTGGGCGGCGCGCGCGGTATTTTGATCGGCGTTTCGCTTGGCATCCTCACTACTGGTTTGCGCGTTTTATTCGGCACCGACCGGCCTTACGGGGGTAACTAATGGCTGACCTCATTAAGTGCCCCGTTTGTGGCGAAAATAATCGGCCCGACCAAGAGTTCTGTCAGAATTGCCAGACTCGGTTGGGCCCGTTACCCAGCTCTTCCAGGGATGGCGATGAAATCCTTAAACCCGGCCAGGCCCCAACCAAAAAGAATACAGCTGAACTCGAACCGATCCTTCCGCAATGGTTGAAGGATGCGCGTGATTCAGCGCGGAATCTCAATACAGGGGACCCGCAAGCCGAACAACCGCCACAGAAGCCACAACCCGCTTCGCCCGTCGACTTTTTAGCTGGTCTGCAATCCCAGGCACATGACGGCGACGAAGAGGATATTCCGGACTGGCTTGCAAGCCTCACTGGTGATGCGCCGAAGCCCAAGAAGGCCCCGCCAGAATCTTCCGAGGTGCGCTGGGTGGAGATGGGTGCGAAGAACGACTTTGCCCAGGATGAACAGCCTGCGGGTGAACCCGATGCCCCGCCGTGGTTATCCGGGCTGGCTTCGACCCCGCAGCCTGATGAAAAAGATGAATTAACCGATTGGTTCCGCGATGCAAGCGGAATTCAAAAGCCCCCAGCGCAGGAGCCTCAGCCGGAAGCATCGAGCGCCGATACCCCGGACTGGCTGCGTGCTATGGCCGCAGAGAGTGACGTGCAGGATAGCTTTACGCCGTCGAACGAGTCCAATGATATGTTCGGTGGCCCTTCCACTTCAAGTGATACGCCAGATTGGCTGCGTGCCATGGCTGCGGAGAGTGATCCGCAGGTGACCAATGCGCCGTCCAATGATTCAAATGATCTTTTTGGCGCATCTTCCGCTTCAACTGACACACCGGATTGGCTGCGTTCGATGTCTGCCGATGGTGGCGCACAAGCCAGCAATGCTCCGACGCATGATGAAAACGATCTATTCGGTTCTGCTTCAAACGATACACCCGACTGGTTGCGTTCAATGTCTACCGATGGTGGACAAAGCGGAAGTAGTGCGTCAGTAGCAAATGAATCCGATGATCTTTTCGGCGCATCTTCTGCTTCTTCAAACGACACGCCAGATTGGTTACGTTCGATGGCTGCGGATAGTGGTGCGCAGAGCACGAATGTTCCGTCTAATGATGCCCAAGATCTTTTTGGCGATCCTTCTGCTTCTTCAAACGATACGCCGGATTGGCTGCGCTCAATGTCTGCCGATAGCGGTGTGCAAAGCAGCAGTGTTCCGTCGGACGATGTCAACGATCTTTTTGGGGCTCCCACGGATTCAAATGATGCGCCAGACTGGCTGCGTGGTGTTCAATCTCAAAACGCTGAGCCTGCTGGTTTTTCAGAACCAGTTTCCAGTGGAATTCCTGAATCGTCTGCCGACCTTTTTGCCGGAGATGTTCCAGACTGGTTAAAAGGCGCCGAGCCTGAAAAATCCGCACCCGCGTCATCCTCCGATCAGGAGTGGCTGGCGAGTTTGCAAACGGGCGGCGATGAAAAGACTTTATCAGATCAGCCTCCCGCGTGGGCGGCTGGTGCAGGTGCAACCTCTGGCGATGAATTGGAGATGCCCTCGTGGTTATCCGGTGCGAAGACATCGGAATCTGCAGCGCCTGCGCAGGATGATTCTTTGGGTGATGTGCCGAGTTGGTTGAAGGCCTCCGCTCCACAGGAATCCATGTTCGGAGAAACACCGGCGGCGATGCCTGCTTCTGCAGAATCTGCTTCGATGCCAGACTGGCTCAACTCGATCCAATCCGTGGAACCTGAGTCTTCATCGAAACCTGCCGATGCGCAGCCTACTTTTGCGGACAATTCGGGCGGCAACATTGATGAGCTATTTACCGACCTTCCCGATTGGCTTTCAAATGCAGGCGATACAGCTGCACCGGCTTCCTCTTCCCCGGCGCCGATCACCAATACCGATGCGATAGCGCCCGGCGAGTTGCCTTCGTGGGTACAAGCCATGCGCCCGGTGGATTCTGGCGTGCCATCCTCTTCATCAGGTTCACTCTCCAGCGATCAGACGCTCGAGTCTCGCGGTGCGTTGGCGGGGCTGCAGGGTGTACTGCCCGCCGTGCCGGGTTTTTCTCCGGCGAGCAAGCCAAAAGCCTATTCGATCCGTTTGCAAGCCAGTGATGAACAACAAGCTCATGCCGCACTGCTTGAGCAGATCCTTGCTGCAGAGACCGCTCCCGTTCCGCTTTCATCGTTTACTACACTGAAGAGTTCGCGCGGTTTGCGCTGGTTCCTTGTTGCGTTGTTCTTCCTGATTTTGCCTGTGATCCTGATCATGCGCACGCAGACCTTCACCCTGCCCTTAAGCGAGCCAGCCTTCGCAGTAAGAGGAGCGTTGGATGTGGCCCAGTTACTTCCGGAAGGCGCGCCTGTGTTGGTGGCCTTCGATTTCGAACCCGCCCGTGCAGGCGAAATGGAAGCAACAGCTGCACCGATGTTCGACCAGATGCTGTTGCTGCATCATCCGCGATTTACCTTTATCTCCACCAGTGAGTCGGGTGCGGTTTTGGCAGAGCGCTTCATTTCCACTGGACCTTTGGCCGGGCACCAATATCAAAGCGGGATCGAATATATGAATCTGGGTTACCTGCCCGGTGGACAGATGGGCATCCATGCCTTTTCACAGGACCCGCGTAGAAGCACTCCGTATTTGTTCAACAGCGGCATTACTGAAAGCGTTTTATTTGACTTCAATCTCACCCCGGCATGGACGGCTGACCCGTGGAGCAATATCACATCACTTTCGCAGTTTACGGCCTTCGTCATTGTGACGGATAACGCCGATTCCGCCCGCGCATGGATCGAGCAGACCAGTTCCGCGCGTGGAACAATTCCAGTGGTGGTGATCTCCAGCGCACAGGCTGCGCCCATGATCCGCCCGTATTATGACTCGCAGCAGATCAGCGGCATGATTTCCGGTTTGTATGACGGCGCTGTCTTCGAGCAGAACAATCTCAATCGCCCGGGCACCACCCGTGTATATTGGGATGCGTACAACATCGGCCTGTTGCTTGCCATGGCCTTGATCGTGCTTGGCGGTCTGTGGAATTTCGTTTTGGGTCTGCGTGACCGCGCTGCAGCCAGGGAGGCAAAGTAGCATGGTTCTCACTCCTCAAATGCTTGATTTGATCGTTGGTGCGATCAGCTTTTTATTTACGGTTCTCATCTTCAGTTATGTGCTGGGAGATAATCCTCTCTTTCGCATTGCGGTATATATTTTTGTGGGGGTTTCTTCCGGTTACATTGCTGTAGTTGCCTTTTGGCAGGTCATCTGGCCGCAGTTGTTTTATCCGCTGTTATTCGGTGCCATTTCCCCGCTTGAGAAGGGATTATTGCTGGTGCCCCTATTTGGATTGGCATTGATCCTGATGAAGATCTCGCCGCGCCTTGCCGGGCTGGCGCGCATCGTGATGGCTTTCATTGTAGGTGTGGGGGCGGCGGTGGCAATTGCGGGCTCTCTCTCTGGCACATTGATCCCACAGATCATGGGTGCCATCAATGCGTTCGATATCGTTGCCGCAGGTGCGCGTAACATCGGCTTCCTTGAGGCGATCACGAACGGCTCAATCGTTCTGGCTGGCACGGTTTTCACGCTTATTTATTTCCACTTTGGTGCACGCGCCAAGGCAGACGGCACCATGCACCGCTTTGGGTTGATCGAATTGTTTGCCTGGGTGGGACGTATCTTCATCGGCATTACATTGGGCGTTGTGTTTGCAGGCGTATATTCCGCGGCTTTGACCGCGTTGATCGAACGCTTCAGTTCGTTGGTTAATTTCATTACCAGTTTCCTTGGGAACTTCCAATAATTATGGCTTCCTCGCTGATTGACGGTAATTCCATTCTCGCCATAGATGTTGGCGCAGCCAATACCCGAGCGGTCTTCTTCGACGTGGTCGAAGGGGAGTATCGTTTCGTGGCTTCTGGTATTGCGCCTTCCACCGCTGAAGCGCCGTACAAGGATGTGAGTGAAGGCGTTCGTAATGCCATCGGGAATTTGCAGGCGATTTTAGGTAGAGCCCTGCTTGATAATTCACGTAATCTGATTACGCCGAGCCAGCCCAACGGGTCCGGTGTGGATGCGTTGGTGGCGACCCTGTCCGCTGGCCCGACCATTCGAACGGTCCTCGTGGGATTGCTCAAAGATGTCTCGCTCGAAAGCGCGCGCCGTCTTGCAGAATCCACATACATGCGCATTGTTGAGACCCTCAACATCAGCGACCGCCGCAAACCCGATCAGCAGATCGATGCCGTTCTGCGCGCCAGGCCCGACTTGATCGTGATCGCAGGCGGAACGGATGGCGGCGCTTCCCGCTCCATTCAAAAACTGCTCGAACCCATCGGCCTCGCGAGTTTCACGATGCCGGATGATAAACGCCCCGCTGTTTTGTATGCAGGCAACGAAAAGATCGAGGAAGAGATCAAGACCTTGATCGGTTCGCTTGCGACCTCATTGCATTTCAGCCCGAATGTGCGCCCCTCGCTCGATACCGAAGATCTCGAACCTGCCCAGCGCGAACTAGCACGTATGACCATCAATATTCGTAAGCGTCAGATCAGAGGCGTTGACCTTTTGGATAGTTGGTCTGGTGGACATTTACTTCCGACCGCTTATGCAACAGGACGCATGGTGCGTTTTCTTGCAAAAGTCTACAGTTCGAAGAAAGGTATTTTGAGTGTGGACCTCGGTGCATCCGCCGCGATTATTTCAGCGGGCTTCAGTGACAAATCCACCTTGAACGTGTATCCGCAATTTGGATTGGGCGAGAACCTCACGGGTCTGCTCAATTACACAAAGCTCGAAGATATTTTGCGCTGGTCTTCGCTTGATGTTTCGCCGGGCGTGCTGCGCGATTACATGTATCAAAAAGCAATGTATCCATCCGCGATCGCGGCCACCAAGGAAGACCTTGCCATTTCACAGGCGATCGCGCGGCAGGCGCTTTACCTTGCGATGCAATCGGCTCGTCGCGATTTTCCGCGCAACGTGGCTGGCATCAAACCGACTTTGACTCCGCTCTTTGAGCCGATTCTGGCAGGAGGCGGAGCCTTGAGCGACGCTTCGCGCCCCGGCCAGGGCCTGCTTCTGCTTCTTGACTCGATCCAACCTGTGGGTGTGACCACAGTCATCATCGATCAAAATAACCTGTTGCCTTTGTTGGGTGTGACCGCTTCTCAAAATAATATTCTTCCCGTTCAAGTGCTTGAATCTGGTGCGTTCCTCAGCGTGGGGACCGTAGTTGCCCCGGTGGTCTCTGCCGCCTACGGTACACCCATTCTGCGTGCCACATTGACTTATGAGAACGGCACCGAATCACGCATGGACTTGAAATACGGAAGTCTTGAAACCCTGCCGTTATCAAGCGGCGAGGCTGGCAAGTTGACCGTCCAATGCTTGCGCGGCGCAGATGTGGGCTTTGGTCCCGGTCGTGGCGGCACGATCCCTGTCAGCGGCGGCGCGTTGGGCGTGGTCTTCGATGGCCGTGGACGTCCGCTCGACCTGCCAGCGGATGGCGTGCGTCGTCGTGAATTGATCAAAAAATGGAATTGGACTCTCGGAGGCGAATAGACTCATGCAAGCGCCCGTACATCATATCGTTGGCCTGACATCCATTGTGCGCGAACGGCTTCTGCCGGTTTCGGGTACTGTGCTGGCGCGCCTTAACCAAAAGGTCAGCCCAACAGATGTAGTCGCCGAAGCGACCTGGTCGCGTGAGCATGTGCTGTTGAATGTCGCTCATCAACTTCATGTGAGGCCTGAAGTTGCCGACCGTCTGATCAAATTCAATTTTAAAGATATGGTCCCAGCCAACGCGGAAGTGGCGATCGGTGAGGGATTATTTCCGCGTGTTGTGCGTGCCCCGCGTGAGGGACGTGTCGCTGCAGTGGGCGGCGGACAGGTTCTGCTCGAAGTGGGCGAATCAAAGATCGAACTGCGGGCCGGTATTCCCGGCACGGTGATCGAGATCGTCCCGAATCGCGGTGTGATCATACAAACTGCGGGTGCTCTTGTGCAGGGTATCTGGGGAAATGGCCGTATTGATTCAGGCCTGCTTGTGAACATTGCTGAAAAACCCGATGGCGTGTTGACCGCTGACCGCCTGGATGTAAGCCTGCGCGGTTCCATTATTCTGGCAGGCATGGTCAAGGATGCTGAGGCGTTACAAGCTGCGGCTGAACTGCCCGTGCGTGGATTGATCCTTTCAAGTCTGTATCCATCCTTCATTCAACTGGCGCGTGAAATGCGTTATCCCATTGTCGTAACCGATGGCTTTGGCTCCATGCCGATGAATTCGGCTGCGTTCAGGCTGCTTAGTACCAATGCCAAGCGCGATGTGACCGTCAATGCGGAAGTGTTTGACCGTTACAGCGGCGCCCGCCCGGAAGTGATCATTACCCTGCCCATTTCCAGTGAACCGCCTGCCTCGCGTGAAGTGGAAACCTTCGCACCGGGTTTGCAGGTGCGCATGCGTCGTCCACCTGCGATGGGGATGATCGGTGTGATCTCAGCCATCAAGCCCGGATTGACCACACTTCCAAGCGGTTTGCATGCTCATGCGGCGGATGTCAAACTTGAAAATGGCGAAACCGTTGTTGTGCCTCTCGTAAATCTTGAAGTTGTGGGATAATATTCAAAGTTATTGTAAATAATTCGTCTATAACAGGCGATATAACAAGGAGAGTGCTCCATGTCTTTTGATGAAACCAATTTCGATGATAACGGTGAGGCTCCTCTTCCAGAGGAATCAAATAACAATCGTACCTTTTTGGTTGCGGTTGGTATTTTGGGCGGGATCATCCTGATTTCCGTTGCCTGTCTAACTGGGGTATGGTTTTTTGGATCACGAAATAGTGCTTCGGTGCAGCAGACCGAAGTTGCCAATGCGGCGATCACCACAGCCACCGCCAATGCGGTCAATGAGACGGTGAACCGCGCGATCACGGCTACCTTCGAAGCATCCATTTTGCCGACGGCCACAACCACTTTTACGATCACCCCGACCTCTCCCGTAGGTGTTGCGTCTTCCACACCCACCCCTGACCCCGCGTTTGCGGGTTTGAATGGCACGTCCATTGCTCAGACCGCCACCATTGGTGCGGCATATACGCAGGCTGCCCTTGCAGCGCTTAGTACTGTGCCTCCCACTTCAACAGCCCTGCCAAACACCGGCTTTGCCGATGAGTTCGGGTTGCCGGGTATCGTGGTCATGGCGTTGGCTTTTGTTATTGTGATCCTGCTGGCTCGCAGACTGCGCACTTCCCCCGAAACTATTCGATAATTTATTCCTGAAATGCAAACGGGATGGCATGCTATGCGGCCATCCCGTTTTTGTTTTCGTTTTAATGACTGAAGTTGCTACGACGATGATTCTAGCTCCTGCAAAAATTTTTCACGGTTGGCGGAGCGGGCGGTCTTGCCGCTGGATGTTTTAAGGATCCATTTTGGGTCAACGATGTGGGCGTGGCGCAGGGCAATGGCGGAATTTTGGGTGATGTGTTTGCGCAAGGCGTCGGCGATGCGCTGACGTTCTTCGGGATTTTCGGTATCCACTTCGGCGACGATGACCACTTCTTCGGTGCCTGCTTTTGCATCTTCGATGCCGAATGCAACGGCGCGTCCTGCGTGGATGCCAGGCACTTCATACGCCAGCGATTCCAGATCCTGCGGATACACGTTCTTGCCGCCGACGATGATCATATCCTTTTTGCGGCCCGCCACAAAGACCTCGCTGTTCAAGGTGTAGCCGTAATCTCCCGTAAGATACCAGCCATCGCGCAGCGCTTTTTCGGTGGCGTCGGGGCGGTGATAATAACCCGTCAACATGCAGTCGCTTTGCAGGGCGATCTCGCCGATCACTTTATCGGGGAGGGGCTTTCCATCTTCAGACAGGATCAGCAAACGGGTATTGGGAAGCGCGCGTCCCGAAGACATCATCTTCAACGCGGGTTTTCCATCCATAGGCGGATTTGCGATCCGCTCGTTGATGTAGGACTCGCGGTCGATCTCATCGGTAACTGGTTTTGTCCCGAGCGGGGTTTGAGTGACCCCGAAAACATTCTCTGCCATGGCGTAACTGCAATTGAGCGCGGACTCACGCAAGCCGTACTTTTCGAAGCGTTGAAAAAAGGCCTGATGGCTTTCCCATTTGACGGGCTCGGAGCAATTGGTGATGACGCGCCACGACGAAAGATCCACGCCTTCGAGGTCGCGCTCGCGGACCTTTTGCGCGCAGAAGTTGTAGGCGAAATTCGGCAGCCACGAAAGCGTACCTTTGTATTTGCTGACCGATTGAAATAATTTATGCGGCGCGCGCACCCAATCGAACGGCGATTGCAAAACGAGGGTGATGCCCATGAGGATGGGCATGAGGAAGCCCGCGATGAGTCCCATATCGTGATACAGCGGAAGCCACGAGACGAGGACATCGTCGCTGGTGAGTTGAAGGGCGCGGGTATAGGCGTTAAGTTGATTGAGCACAGCCTCATGCGAAAGCGCGACGCCTTTTTGCAGGCCTGTGGTGCCTGAAGAGTGCTGGAGCAGGACGATGTCGGTGGGCTTGCAATGCAATCCGCGCAGTTGACTGAAATCAGGCTCGGTTTCGGGCGCGAGTTGGCTGGTGAGCAAAACCGTGCGGACGGAACTATCTGCTGTCATTGCGGATCGAATATCCGATTCGAATTCGGGATAAGTGACGATGGCGGTCGGTTGTGTTACCGAAAGGAGTGCGGCGAGATCGGCGCGGTAGCGCTCGGGGGAGAGCTTTTCGGTAAGGAAGGGCATGATGGCGGGAATTGCGCCATGCAAGATAGCTCCCCAGAACGAATAGACCAGGTCTTCGCCGTGCTGCAAAATGAGGATGATCACTTCGCCGGGTTGAAGCCCTGCTTCGGCGTAGGTACGGGCATATCGCGCAGAACCTGTTACCAGGTCATGATAAGAAACGGGTTTGTCATCCTGCCCTGCATGCTGGAGGATGATGGCGGCCTTTTCGGGATTCTTGCTATAGTTTTGATGGATCAGGTCGGCAAGCGTGGTCATTTTTGGGATTCTTTATAAGACTTGATGGGGGAATCGAATTGGGAAAGATAGTTATTGAGGTTTTTCAAACTTCGTTCCACAATTTCGATGACGATTATATCCGGGTTAAATTGCTCGATGGCTGCGCGGTTTAGATACATGGGGGTATCTTCTCCGCTGTTAATAAAATAAGCTTTTTCGAAATTCATACTCATGTATTCATTGAGGAAGCGGTAGCCGAACGAGTCGTGGATCATCAGCAGGGTGGGCAGGTTTTCATCATCGACAGAGGTGATGTGATTGAAGCCGTAATAATCTATCAGCGTGAGCGATTGAACGGGATGGCCTTTGGGCATGTAGAAGAAGTGCGGCTCTTTGATGAAGTTGGCCTGCAATAGTTTGGCGATGTCCTGCACGGTGGCGCGTTTTGTGCCCAAATCCAGTTCTTCAGGTTTGTAGGGACGCAATTCAGGATGCGTTTTCGAGAGCTCATTGAGAATGGCAGTATATGCCGCGAAGGCACCGTATCCGTTCCAATGGGTGTTTGTCTTGTAAAAAACATCCTGTTCAAGTCTCGCATTTAGTAATGCAGGCCTGAGGTCTAATATTGTGGGGAGGTTGTTTGTATTTAGATGGGAGACTATATAGTCGAGCCTTGATTGCTCTGACAGGATTTTTATCTGTTCCGGAAGTTTGTCTGGATAGATGCTGGCTTTGTTTGGGGCGATTACAATTAATAGCGTAATACCTTGTGCCTGTAGATATTGGTTGAATGATTCCAGTCTTTTTACAAGAATTTTTTCGCCATTTTTGGGAATTGGGATCGCATTCTGATAATCATTAAGATTTCCATCGCCTGTGTATTCCATCCATCCGTCTTTCCCTATGAGTACGTTGGGAAAGACCCTATCTCCGATTTTGAGGCGCAGCCAGTTGGCTTTTTCGATGAGCAGGTTCTTCAGGATGAGGTTGTTTTCGAAATCTGAAACTCCAACGAGGCTGCTCGAAACCATGATAAAGAGCAGGCCGCCCAGCAAGAGCAGGACAAAGGCTTGGGAATACCGCTGGCGTGAAGTGGATTCGGCGGACATGACGTTTTCCATTTTAGAATTTTGCATACAAGTTCGGCAGGAAACTGCCGCTCAATTGAAGTGCCAGCCCGAGGATGAAAAACAGGATCAGCGAAACATCTTCCACGACCTGAAACAGGAAATAGGAACTGGCTTGGCGCGATTCAAATCGTTCACGCAATTGCCGCCACAACGAGGTGAGCGGGAACGAGAACAGCGTACCTGCGATCATTGCCATGACGAAAGACGGCTCAATGAACGGCATGGGCGTGGTCTGGCTGAATGGCAATGGCGTCAGGTTAGAACTGTCACCTGCGAGGCGGCGGAAGAATTCGAAGGCAAAGTCCAGATTTCGTGAGCGGAAGAATACCCAGCCTGCGATGACGATGGTCAAGGTGTAGATGTGTTGCAAAGGCCGCCATGTCCCTTTGAGCCAGCGTCCAAAGCCGAGACTTTCCGCCGCCAACGCGATTCCGTGGATCATGCCCCAGACGATGAAGGTGGGATTGAATCCATGCCAGAGACCGGTCAGCAGGAAGACGATCAAAATATTGATCTGCTGTCCCATCCACTTGAAGCGTTTGCGCTCCAGCGGATAGAAGACATATTCACGAAACCATGTAGACAGGGTGATATGCCAGCGTCGCCAAAAATCGCTGACGCTTTGCGCGATATAGGGAAAATTGAAATTTTCAGGCAGGCGGATGCCGATCATTAGTCCCAGCCCGAGGGCCATATCGGTGTAGCCTGAAAAATTGAAGAAGATCTGCAGGGTATAGGCGGCCAGCCCGAGCCATGCGAATTTCGGTTCCACATTGGCGGTCGGCAGGTTGAAGACGGCATTGGCCATCAGTGCCAGTTGATTTGCGATCACGGTGCGTTTGATAAACCCCGAAAGCAGGCGCCGAAACCCTGCGGCGACATCGTCCATCGATGGGTTGAGTTGCTCCATCTGCGCTGCAAAAGGTTTGTAGCGGGTGATGGGACCCGAAACAAGTTTCGGAAAGAACAGCAGGTAGGTGGAAAAGGCGATGAAGTTTTTTTCAGCGGGAGTGTTGCCCTTCCACACATCCACCAGATAGGCGATCAATTGAAAGGTGACATAGGAAAGGCCAATGGGCACGGCCAATCCGCTCAGGTCGTCGAGCCAGACTTTGGGGATGTTGAGCCAGAGCAGGCCTTTCTGTCCGAAGGCGGTCAGGTATTTGAAAAAGGCGAGCAGCAATATGTTGACCCCAAGCCCGATCCATAGCCATTTTGCCGCGCTTTGACCTGTCTGCTGCGCTTTTGCGATGGCGAGCCCCACCCAATATCCGCTGACCAGAATGCCGCCCAGCCACCAGATTGCGGCAGCATTTCCCCACGCCAGAAAAATGATACTGGCAAGTAGGAGAATGCCCGTCCGCGATTTCCCACTGCTGACCAGATAGATCAACAGAAAGACTGGCAGGAATAGGAAAAGAAAGAGCGGCGAAGAAAGGTCCATGAATTACTGGCGCGATTGAATCAGTTTGGCGAGTTGTTCCAACGTATCGAAGGTTTCTGCATTAAGCTCAGTATCGTCAATGCGGACGCCGAAATTTCCCTCCACGAACAGACTGATATCCATGAGGCTGAAGGAGTCGATCAGTCCGCTGGAAATCAGGGCTTCATCGGCGCGGATGGCGCGTTTGGGCTGTTTGAGAATATCGGTGGCAATGAAGGCGGCGAGTTTTGAAACGAGTTCTTCCATGAAAATTTCCTTTTTGTTTGTGATTAGCCTCGAATTCTACACTAATTATCAGGGGCGGGCGAATGCTGCTCGTTTACGAATTGGCTGGTAAACTTTGGGGATCATGACATCGAAATTCATTGTCGGCATCAAATATCTGTTCCAGTTGGGCTTTCGTCCGCTGGCTTTGTATGGCTTGTATAAATTGGGGTTGAAGACTGGGCATTACAAACGCGTCACACCTTCAATCTCTACTTCCCAAATTCCAAGTTCCCATTCCCTGTTCTCCCTTCCCAACCGCGATCAACTTGAAAAAATTCTCGGCGAGGAAGGAAAATCGAATCTTCTCAACGAAGCAGATGAAATTGTCGCTGGAAATATCCGCGTGTTTGGAGAATCGACCGCACTCGATTTCAAGCTCAACCAACCGCTTCAGCATTGGACGGAATACGAATCCACGCCCGCACTTCTTTCTTCTTTCCTCTTTCTTCACAACGATATCAAATTCCTCTGGGAACCCGCCCGCTTCGGCTGGGCCTTCATCCTCGGCCGCGCTTACCACCTCACACAAGAAGAAAAATACGCCGAAACATTCTGGAAAAATTTCGAATCCTTCACCGAATCGAATCCCGTCAATATGGGGCCGCATTGGATGAACGGACAGGAAGTTGCGATTCGCTTGATGGCTTTCGTCTGGGCTGACCATGTTTTCGAAACAGCATCAGTTTCCAGCGCGGAAAGACGCGCGGTTCTTCATCGGTCAATTAGCCAGCATGCAGAACGCATCGTGCTCACCCTCGTCTATGCCCGCGCGCAAAATAATAATCATCTCATCACCGAAGCCGCCGCGCTTTACACAGCAGGCTTGTTCTTCAAAAATAAAACCTGGCGCGAGTTGGGCTGGCATTGGCTCAACTGGTGTTTTCAAAATCAGATCGGTGACTTCGGCGAGTACATTCAACATAGCGCCAATTATCATCGGCTGATGTTGCAAACTGCGCTGTGGGTTAATTTGATTAAACAGGATGTCTTCTCGGCGCACACATCACAGGCGATTGCACGCTCTGCCCACTGGCTTTTCTCTCTCCTCGATAACGCATCGGGGCGGACCCCGAACCTGGGTGCCAACGATGGGGCTTTGATCTTCCCTTTGAGCGCGACCGATTTCCGCGATTACCGCCCGACAGTGCAGGCCGCATCGCGCGCGTTTTTGAGAACCAGCCTGCCATCAGGTGTGTGGGATGAAATGTCGTTGTGGTTTGGGCTGCCCGCCAACGAACGCGTGATCAACTCCGATGCGTATTTGACGGAAAACGTGCGCGGAAAAAATTCATGGGCGTATTTGCGGGCTTCGCGTTTTCGTTCGCGCCTTTCGCACATGGACCAATTGCACCTCGACCTGTGGTGGCGTGGACTGAACATCGCGCAGGATGCAGGGACCTATTTGTATAACGCCGAATCGCCCTGGGATAATCCACTGGTGACGACTCGCGTGCATAACACGGTGACCGTGGATGGCCGCGACCAGATGACTCGCGCAGGCCGCTTCCTCGTGTTGGATTGGGCGAGTGCCTACTCAAAAAATTTGATCGAAGCCGACGATACGATTTTGGGCCGCGCGCGTGGCTACCATCGTGGTTATCACGGCTTGAAGCATGAGCGCACAGTGACGGTTTATCAAAACGAAAGGTGGGTGGTAAATGATCACTTTTTTGCGCGTAGCCGCTCAGAACGCGTATACCGTTTGCATTGGCTGCTCCCCGATTACGAATGGGAGTTGGAGAATCGGGACGCTTCACAAGGAATCGGGCTTCGTATTAAATCACCTTATGGTTGGATCACACTCTCGGTTCATTCATCATTCATCATTAATCATTCATCACTTTCTCTCGTCCGTGCTGGTGAATTGGTTCATGGTCAACGGGATGTTCAACCTTACGAAGGCTGGGTCTCCCATATTTACGGACAAAAATCTCCTGCACTGTCATTTGTGGTTGAGTTGAGTTCTGCTTATAACATTGAAATAACCAGTGAGTTTATCTTCCCTGATTCGGCGGCATGATAAAATATTTTCAAGTTTCAAATCTGGGATAGGCCGCTTTTATCAGCGGTCTTTCTTAATGGAATGGAGTCGATTGCTTCATGAATGTCAACTTTGGGTTAACAGCAAGTGACTATGCCAAACATCGCGCAGGATTCCCAGATAGGTTCTTTGAGCGAGTGTTCAACGAAGGGATCGTCAAAGCAGGCGATTTGCTTGCAGACCTGGGCACAGGGACAGGCACTCTCGCGCGCGGATTCGCCGAACGCGGCTGCACGGTGACGGGTATTGATATTTCTGCGCAATTGATGGAACAGGCGAGGGATTTTGCCTTGCAGGCAGGCCTGGAAGTTGACTTCCGTTTTGCCAAAGCCGAAGCAACTGGTTTGCCTGATGATCATTATGATGTTGTCACCGCGGGGCAGTGCTGGCACTGGTTCGACCGCCCAGTTGCGGCGCTGGAGATGAAGCGAATCCTCAAGCCCAACGGACGCGCGGTCATCGCGCATTTTGACTGGATTCCGCTCGATGGCAATGTGGTCGATCTCACCGAGAAATTGATCGAAACCTACAACCCAAAATGGTACGTGGAATTCGGCGGGAAGACGGGCGTATACCCCGATTGGCTGCGTGATCTTGGCGAAGCGGGCTTTCTAGACATTCAAACCTTTTCATTCGATATGGATGTGCCCTACACCCACGAAGACTGGCGGGGACGCATCCGCGCGAGCTCGGGAGTGGGGGCGAGTTTGTCGGAGGCGGAGGTTGGTAGATTCGACTCTGAGTTGAAGTCCATGCTTGAGGTGTATGAGCAGGATGCGGGTGGGCGCGAAGCGGGTTCACATCCCATTTTGAAAATTCCGCATCGAGTGTCTGTCATCCATGCGCAAAAACCGAGTTTCTAAGTTGTACGGTTGTGTAATTCAATCAATGGGCGTAAAATACCTCAGCCAATAATGGTAAGGAAATCATGTATCACACGGACGAGAGTGACCTAAGTTCTTCAGATAGTAACCCGCCCAGTAGACGCGGGCGGCATATGTTTAATTTAATTTTCAACATCACGTAGGTGCATGTGCCTCTGCGTGATGTCAATTCACGCAAGGAGGTTGCCATGCTGAGTATTTACAAAACCACTGAGCAGGGGCTCGAAAAACTCGATATGATCGCGAACGGTGCCTGGGTCAATGTTGTGGACCCTACACCCGAAGAGATGGAAAAATTGGTCACGTGGGGGATGGACATGGACTATATCAATTATGCACTTGACCAGGATGAAATGGCGCGTATGGAACGCGATGAAGATTACACCTTCATCCTTCTTCGCATTCCCATGCATCAGCCTGAGAGCGATGTCCCTTTTAATACCGTGCCGCTTGGCATTATGATCCTGGGAAACAAGATCATTACTGTTTGTCGTTATGACAGCGATATTTTTAGAGTGCTTGCAAATGGGAAATATCGTTTGCTGAAAACAGGTAAACGATACCGCCTTGCGTTATACATCTTTCTCGAAACCTCGGCTCGTTATTTGAACCTGTTGCGCGAGATCAACCGCTCCACCGAGCTTGTGGAAGACCAGTTGCAAAAATCCACACGCAATCGTGAGGTGTTGGAGCTGCTCAAGTATCAGAAGAGCCTGACGTATTTTGCTACTGCGCTGCGTTCCAACGAGGTGATGATGGAGCGCGTTCAAAAGACACAGCTGTTTAATTACTATGAAGAAGATCAAGACCTGCTCGAAGATGTGCTCACGGAAAATCAGCAGGCCATTCAAATGACCAGCATCGCCACAGAAATTCTTTCAGGCATGATGGATGCTTTCGCTTCGATCATCTCCAACAATTTGAATGCCGTGATGAAAGCACTGGCCGCGCTCACGATTATCCTTAATATGCCTTCATTGGTTGCCGCATTCTACGGAATGAATGTTGCCCTGCCTGGTGAAGGTCATCCGCTGGCGTTTCTCACGGTCATCGGCTTATCGCTTGCGCTCACTGCGGTCGCCACGTATATCTTCTACAAACGGGATTGGTTCTAACATGCAAACCGAATTGCTCCTCGATGCCAAAGCTACATTAGGTGAAGGCCCCGCATGGGATGCGAAAACGCAAACCCTTTATTGGTTGGATATTCTTGAAAAACGCGTTTACGCGGATACTCAAATCCTTGCTCAACTGGATGAATTCATCGGGTGCCTTGCCCCGCGCAAGAATGGAAATCTGCTCCTCGGCACGCGCTTCAGCTTCGCGGACCTTACGCCTGATTCTGCCCAATTGACAGTTCTTGCCACGTTGAATGAACTTCCCACCAACCGCATGAACGACGGCAAATGTGACCCCGCTGGCCGTTTCATCGCAGGCACGATGGACATGAATGAGAAAGACCCGCACGGTGCGTTGTATTCCTTCGATGGGAATCAAGTAACCCGACTGCTTGATGGCGTCACCATTTCCAACGGCCTCGCGTGGAGTGTTGACCATAAAACCTTTTACTACATCGATACGCCTACACGCGAGGTCAAGGCATTTGATTACGACCTCGCCACTGGGCAGATCGCAAATCCGCGGGCGGCGATTCGCATCCCGGAATCTCTTGGCTGGCCCGATGGCATGACCTCCGACACCGACGGCAATTTGTGGATCGCCCTCTGGGGTGGGGCGCAGGTGACGAAATGGAATCCGAACACGGGTAAGCTGCTCGAACAGATTCCCGTCCCTGCGCTGCAAAGCTCCGCGTGTGTGTTCGGCGGCAGAGACATGAACGAGTTGTACGTCACCTCCGCGCGGGTGGGAATGAGCGATGCCGACCTGAAAAAATACCCGCTCTCAGGCGGGCTGTTCAAAATCGTTACAGGGGTGACGGGGATGCCGACGTTTGAATTTGGGTAAATGAAGAAGAAAGAGGAAAGAAGGATGATGAAAATCTTTCTTTCCTCTTTTATTAGCCCCAGAGCTCTTTTGTTAATCTCACAACATCCCCACATTGACTTTCCGACAGCGGCACAAATGGGGAATTTTCGACAACTGTGTCGCGGTTTTCCACGATCAACACATGGGCATCTTCGCTGAAGGTGTGCGAATGCCATACGCCTTTCTTTACGTTATATAGCTTGTACAACTCCATGTCCACCGCGTGGATCTTGGTCACGGTCTCTTCCCCCTCGCCGATAAATAAGATGCAACGGCCCTTCATCAGCACGAAGACCTCATCGGTCTCGGTGTGTTTTTGCACACGGTTGATCTTTTCAGGGAGCAGGTCGGCGGTGTAGTTCATCAATGCCACACGCCATGATTGATAATCGACCATCGGCTTGTAATCTGGCTCGTGGTGCTCGCGGATCTCGATCAGGGATTCGGGTAATACGGTCATCAGTGTCTCCATATTAAGTTTGGATTCTGCCTTGAATTAACTCATCGAAGAACTTCCAGCGTTTCGTCTGTGTATAATCACCTTCTGGCGGGTAAAAATAACGGGCGTAATCTGACCATTGGTCCGCGATTCGGTAGAGCGGGTCTCGTTCGCCGTTGGGCAGGGTGTAGCGTTCGATGCGTCCATGGGCAATGCGCGAGAGCAGGTTGTTTTGCCCCCAACCGCAGTACATGACCAGTGATTCAGCGAAATCCTCTTTGCGGTTGAATTGCCAGTTCGAGCCGCTGGGTTTATCGCCGTAGAAATATCCAAAGGCGTTCACACCGGGTTTCCTGCCATAGCGGCCCGGGATTTGTTCCGCACCGTGCCTGCCCGCATCCCATTGACCGGGAATCCATTTTTTGATGCGCGATAAAAGACGGGAAGTAAATCCGCCTGTGTATTTTTCCAGCAGCACAGAAAGCATCCAATGATGTTTTGCATCCCATGCGTGCGAGAGTTCGTGAATCACAGACCAGGCTGAGAACGGAGTGCTTCTGCTTAATTGGATTCGTCCGCGATAGGCCAGCCCGAGATGTTTCCCCGTATCGGTTCGCTCAACAAGAACTTCTCCAAGCCGCTGCTTGAAGTTTTCTTTTCCACCCATTGCGTTTGAAAGAATTGTGATGGAGGCGCGAAGGAATTCCAGATCGCTTGGCCGCCAAATTTCATCCCCTGCAATCTTGATCTGAAAATCGGCATACAGGCGCGTTGCCTCTTCCATAATTAGAAGTATAACGTTTCTCCGTATTCGCGCAACCATTTTCTTTTGGTTTTGTAATCGGGGTCGATGGATTCGACGACCTGCCAGAACTTGCGCGAATGATTTCGGACGCGCAAGTGGGCAAGCTCATGCACGACGACATAATCGATCACACTTAACGGAGACATGATCAGCCTCCAAGTGAAATTCAACGTCCCGTTGGCACTGCACGATCCCCAGCGTGTTTTCGCGGAGGAGATTTTCACCTGTTTGGGTTGAAAGCCATATTGAGCGGAGAAATGATTGACGCGTTCGGTAATGATCTCGAGTGCGCGTTCCTTGTACCAATTGGTGAAGACCTGCCTGCCTCTTTTCTGCGCGGCGGCGCTGAGGATGAATCCGTTCTCAAAGCGCAGAGCAGGCCGCTGCCGCCCGACCAGTTTCAAGTCAAAGGAGGAACCGAGGAAGAGGAAACTTTCCCCGTCTGTGAATTGTTTCTCGGGAGCGGTCAGGATGGGAGTCAGTTTTTCGCGCGTGCGGGTGATCCAATCCGCTTTTTCGTGGATGAATTCCTCGATGGCCGCCTTGCTCGCGCGCATCGGCGCACGGACGGTGAGGGTACCGTCACGTTCGATGATCAATGCGATCGTTTTGCGCCTGCTGCGCGTGAATTTATCGATTTGAATTTGCATATCAAAGAAAAAACCCGTTTGCACGGGTTTTTGTGTGCCGAGGGGGAGATTTGGACTCCCGACCAAGGGCTTATGAGTCCCCTGCTCTACCACTGAGCTACCTCGGCATTTTGCGGTGAGCGGGGCAAATATTACTATGGGAAATGCCATTTGTCAACGTGAGGTCTGACAATCATATTAAAACCAGAACAGGTGACCAATGGGGATTTGTTCAATCGGCTCTCCTGCTATAATTGTAAAATCATGGAAGGTGCATCAATGAAAATACTGGTGCTTGAAAACGACCCGAAGGAACTGGCGATCATTCAACAGGCATTTAACGACGGCAAGACCAGCCTGATCCCGATCGCTTCGAGTGAATTGGCCTGGCCGTATATTCAATCTGGTGAGGCGCGTTTTGTCATCGCGAACTGGGATACGAGCGATGTGCGTCATTCGCAGTTTATTTTGCGTGCGCGGGCGATCAAACTCAGCCATCCCCTGTATATATTGCTGACAATGGAAAAGGTCACCGACGATGACCAGACCCCATCCGGTGCGGATGATATTATCCAGCGGCCGTTCAGGGCGAAGGATCTTAAGAATCGCATCGGCATGGCAGAGCGGATCATTTCGCTGGCAAGTAATTTGGCGGTTGCGCGCGATCAATTGGAACATCAGGCCGTATTCGACAGCCTGACAGGCTTTTTGAATCGCACCGCCTTTTTCAAACAAGCCATGGGTGAGTTGGAGCGTGCACGGCGTACCTCCATGCCCGTGAGCTTGATCGCATTGGATGTGGATAATTTCAAAGCCATCAACGATACGTTGGGTATGGAAGTTGGAAACCAGGTTTTGCACACTGTGGCACAGTCCATCCGTGAAAAGAGCCGACCGTATGACTGCATCGGCCGCTGGGCGGGAGATGAGTTCGTGTTGATGCTCTCAGGTGTAATCGGCACGGATGCGGAGAAGGTCACAGAGAGGATCATCACCGGGGTTCGCAGCTCCCGCATCGTGGTCCAGAAAGATACGCCGCTGAATGTAAAGGTCAGCGCGGGAATTGCTTCCGTGGCGCGTATCAGCACTTCGGTTGAGATCGAGCCGTTGATCCAGCAGGCATTGCAGGCCATGAAACGCGCCAAAGAGGCAGGCGGCGATCAGATATTCCTGATCTACATGTAAACAGAATGACTTGAAAAAAAGCGCGGATTTTGCTTTCCCCTAGCAAAATCCGCGCTTTTTATATTAACGAGCCAAAGGGTTACAGAAATTGTAAAAGCAGCAATGCCAGCATCCCTGCAAGGATGGTGAGCAGGGTGTTCTTCGTGTACCAGGCCACCAGGATGGCGACGATGCCTGCGAGCAGGCGTATGTTACCAAATGAAAAGTCGATCTGATTGGCTTTATACAACAACTCGGGGAAAATGATCGCGGAGAGAACTGCAGGCGGGACGTAATGCAATGCCTTGCGCATCGTTTCTGGGATCTCGAATCTGCCGAACAAAAAGATGAGGGAAAATCTCATTCCGAACGTGATCAAACCACCGATGACCATGACCAACCAGATGTTCATTGCGCCCCCTTTGCGGCTTGTCTGCTTTCGAGTACCGTTCCAATGGCAATGCCTGTCAGCGCGGCGAGGATGAGTCCAAGTTTAAATGGCAGGCTGTAGGCAAGCAGGGCCATGGCCCCGGCGGATAGTGCCGCAGCGACCATCGGACGATTTTTCAAGGCGGGGACGACCATCGCGATGAAGGTCAACGGCAGTGCGAAATCCAGGGACCATGATTCAGGGATGGATGTGCCGAGGAATATTCCGATCGCTGTGCTGACCTGCCAGGTAGACCAAAGCGAAAGCCCTGCGCCAAACAGGAACCAATGGCTTGAGGCATTGACCCCTTCGGCTTCATATTTGAGCACACTAGGTGCGTAGGCTTCATCTGTCAGCAGGTAGGAAAGCAGGGCCTTCCATTTGAGCGAAAGGTTTTTCAGATATGGCGCAAGCGATGCACTGTATAGCATGTGACGCAGATTCACCACCGCAATGGTCACAATGATGACCATGCCGGGCGCGGCATCATGCACCAACTGGGCGGTGACGAATTGCGACGAACCCGCAAACACGATGGCTGACATCATTTGCGATGTCAGCGTGGATAACCCTGCATTGAGCGCCAATGCGCCGTAGATCATGCCGAAGGGGAAAACGCCGATCAATAACGGGAACTCGGCACGCACGCCTTCCCAAAACGCCTTTCTTGCTTCACTCATACACTCTCCATGATATTTTTCGCGGCGCGCTGACCGCTTTCCACTGCGCCTTCCATAAAGCCCTGATAGATCGTTGCGTGTTCGCCTGCGAAGAACAGACGGCCCGCAGGGGCGGATAATGTCTTCCAATGTGCGGTTACTTCACCGGGGGCAAGCGCCATGTACGAGCAGCGGGTGAACGGTTCGTTCATCCATGCGACGGTGGCGGTGTTTTCGATCAAGTCTGATGAACCGGGGAATATTTTTTCGATGACGGCAACGGCGGTTTTCGTACGTTCTTCGTCTGAAAGCGCGGATAACTTTACGCCTGGTTCGCCGCCGGTATAAGCAGTGAGGATGCCTCGTTCGCCTTCCAGATGACTGGTCGCATCCCATGTCTGAACGATGGCCTGGTCGGTGGACAAGCGGCCGTTCCAACCCGTATCATGCCAGAAGCGTTTGCGGTATTCGATCATCACCTTGGTGACGGCTCCGTAGGAAATTTCATTCACCATGCTTTGATGCGCCTGTGGCAGGGAGCCGTTGAAATCGATCAGGCGCGCCGTGGTGAGCGGAATGGCTAGAATGGCAAAATCTGAATTGATGGTGTGAACCATATCACCCTGCTTGTAGGCCACGATCACTTTTTGCGGCTGGATGTTGATGGACATTACAGCCGCATTCATGCGCACATCGGGCAGCAGGGATGCGATCGCGCGCGGAATTTGGTCATTGCCGCCCACGATGCGATAGGTGGGGTTGAGAATATTTGCGGAACTGTAGTACATGGCGGCATTTCGCGCCAGATCGAGCATGGAAAAATTTTCAGGCTCACAGGTATATTCAGAGCGGATATGGTCTGCGAAGGCCCTGCGTGCCAGTGGGTGTGCGGTTTGCGCGTTGATCCAATCGGCGGCGGAGCGTTTATCCAACTCTCCTGCATTCGGCGCGGATTCGGGATGGGCGGGGTCGGGCATTTGTTTTGCCAGTTCCGCGAGTGCGGCCCACATTTTGTCATATTCGCTTCCCAGGTCAAAGCCCCACACAGCGATGTCGTTCGATGGACCTGCCTTGCCTTCATACGCGCCCCAATCGCCAGTTTGTCCCTGCCAACTGCCCACCTCACCCAGCGATAATCCAAACTCTTTTGCGAAAGCCAGCATGCGCGTGTGATTCTTGTCAATGTACTCACCGCCGCCTTCGGCGATCAATCCGTTGGAAAAGGTGCGTACGGTATGCACCCGCCCGCCGACGCGGTCACGTGCTTCAAGCACGGTGACCTGCCAGCCTGCGCGATGCAGGTCAAGCGCAGCGGAAAGACCAGCCATGCCCGCGCCAATGATGGTTACGGTTTTGTCTGTGGTTGTCATGATTGTTCCCTTTGAGTTGATATGGGGCAATATAAAAAAATAGCCGTGTAATTTGTGGAAAAGAATTCAGTTTCAGAGTGATGGTCACGAATGAAATTGATCTGACCAAACGCTCATCCCTGATTGAAATGGATTGAAAAAAATTAAACGCTGGATTTCAAAATGCGGCACGCTTCTTCCAACGGGCGGAGCTGGTACTTTCCCAAACTGGCAGGGACCAGCGCCGTTTGAAATTTTTCGAGGGTCACCGTTTCGGTTGCAGAGACAAGCTCGGCGCGGCCTTCGATCACCGTCAGCGCGTGGAATGTTTCGTTTTGGGTATCCAGCTCAACGGTCCGCGTGGATGCGGAAATTAATTCGAGCGTGAAGTATTCGCATTGGGTGAGGATGTGCCGTGTCCCATCGCCAAAGGTTGGTGATGGAAGGATCGGCGCGGCGAGGTCGTGACGGGTGACCGCGATGGATTTATCAATGTGCAGGCGGCGCGTTTCGGTTTGCGGACGTCCCCAATCGTAGACGCGGTACGTCCAATCGGAGGTTTGCTGAACTTCGTAAATGAGCAGGCCCGGACCGAGCGCGTGGAGCGTGCCCGCGGGCATGAAAACCGTATCGCCCTGTTTTACGCTGGCATATTGCGAATATTCGGTGATCGTGCCGTTGCGGATGGCCTCCGCAATTTCAGCCGCACTTGCCCCGGGTTTGATTCCCGCGATCAGCTTTGCTTCGGGTTGGGCTTCGAGCACATGCCAGGCTTCGGTCTTTCCAAATTGCCCGGGGCCTTCGAGTTGAACGGCTTGTTCGTCGTTGGGGTGAACCTGCACCGAAAGCCATTGCGCGCAATCGAGCAATTTGACCAACAGCGGAAAGCGTGTGCCTGTACTTTTTAGGACTTTTTCGCCGAGCAATGCCGCGCCAAATTCATTTGCGGTTTCGCTCAATGTTTTGCCAGCCAATGCGCCTGCTTCGATGCGGTCATTTTCATACACCACCCATGCTTCGGCAGTGGGGTTGTGTCCGGGTCGCAGTTTCTCTCCACCCCAGATGTAATCGCGATATTCGGGTGTTAGTTTTAGAAAAGAGGGGAGAGTCATGGAGCGAATACCTTTTAAATCAGTGGTTGGCTGATTATACTAATGTTTATTCTTTACCAAACTTGTTGACGGGTAAAATTTGCGGTGATACAATGCAACCCGCCAAGCAAGCCCCCATCGTCTAGTGGCCCAGGACGAAGCCCTCTCAAGGCTTAAACCGGGATTCGAATTCCCGTGGGGGCACAATTCTGACAGTCACCTACAATTGCAGGTGACTGTCTTTTTTTGGAGCAACCATGAAATCATCGTCCCAACTTTCGCGCGGATATGTCATCGCGCTCACGGCTACGGTCATTTGGTCTACCACGGGGATCATCATCAGTTACCTGAGCAAGACCTATTCCCTGCCGTCATTGGTGTTGGCTTTCTGGCGTGACTTGTTCGTTTCTTTCGGCATGGCGGTCGGATTGCTGGTGTTCAGCCGTCCGCTCTTTCAACTTGATCGCAAGCATTGGGGATTCATGGTCTGGTATGGATTGACCCTCGCGATCTTCAACTCGATGTGGACCTTCTCGGTTCAATACAACGGGGCGGCTGTTGCCACCGTAATGGCATTTTCCTCCCCGGCAATGACCGCCATCCTGAGCCGCATTGTGTTGAAAGAGCAGTTCAGCCGCATCAAGATATTTTCCATTCTGCTGAGCCTGGCGGGCATCATTTTTGTTTCGGGCGCGTATGATCCCTCGGCGTGGAATCTCAACCCGCTGGGGATCATCTTCGGTCTGCTCTCGGGTCTGCTGTTTGCAATTTACAACCTCGAAGGCAAACACGCTTCAGACACCCACATCGATTCATGGACGGCCCTGCTCTACAGTTTCGCATGGGCGACCGTCTTTTTATTCTTCTTCAATTTGGGAAATGACCTGTTCCTGACTGGAAAAGGCGCGTTTGCCGATCTGCTCTGGCTCGGGGATTCGGTCAGCGGGTGGGGATTGTTGTTCTTCCTCGGCGTGGCCCCCACACTCGGCGGATTTGGGCTTTACACCTTGAGCATCCGCTATCTTTCCCCGACCACTTCCAATTTGATCGCCACCCTCGAACCCGCCTTCACTGCCATTTGGGCATACTTCCTTCTGAATGAAGTGCTGACGGGTACGCAACTCTTCGGTGGTCTATTGGTTTTGATGGGCGTGGTCTTGTTGCGGTTTGGGGAGAAATAAATTAAGACCCTAAAGGTTTTCTAGCTCGATTAAGACTTGGCAAGACAAAAATGATTTGCTGGCTAAGGTCCTGTTTTCGAGGAAAACCTTTAGGGTCTCTGTCTATAAATTACGGCGTTGACGTACTCGGCACGATCCATGTGTAGGTTGGGATGGGTGTGCGGGTGGGAGTCATTGTTGGTGTGGGGGTATCGGTGGGTAAAAAGATGGAATCGCCCTGCCAGGGGAGGAAGGATGCGAATTGCTTCACGTCATATGTCCCTTTCACATCGCGGCGTTGTAAATTGAACAGATTGGTCAAGCCTTGATCGTGGGTGTAGCCCAACCCCATGCCGCCGATATAACCAGCGAAGTGGGCATAGTCAATCACGCTGCTGTTGCTGACGCCGAATGGATAGGCGATGGTGACGACGGGCACGCCGAGTCTGGATTCCAAAATGGCGCGTGAATCCACCACTTCAAAACGCTGACGTTCGGGTTCAAGCGAGGTCAAATCGGAGTGGCTGATGCTATGGCTGCCGATCTCCCAACCTGCGGCTGCCATTTCCTTGATCTGCTCCACGGTCAGGTAATCTTCGGCATCGAGATAATTGGCAACGAGATACAGCACGCCCGTGAATCCATATTTCTGCATGATGGGGAAGGCGTTGGTGTAATTGTTCATGTGACCGTCATCGAAGGTGATGATGACGGGGCGCGGGGGTAATTCGGCGCCTTCACGGATGGCTTTGATAAGCATCTCGGTGGTGATGGTGGTGTAGCCCCAGTCGTACAGCAATTTCATTTCTGCATCGAAGACTTCTGGCTTTACATAGTAGGGACTGTCGTAATTTGTATCTTCGTAGGGGGAAACTGCGATCCAATGATAGAGCAGGATGGGTACTTCCACACTATCGGGGCCTTGATGCACCCAGGTGGGTGTGGGGCTGGGCGAAGCCGTAAATGTTGGGGTGATGGTAAATGTTGTTGTCGCTGTAGCAGTTTCGGTTGGGGGAAGAGGCGTGAAAGTCATGGTCGGTGTTGATGTTGGTTCGGCGAATACTCCAGTTCCGCATCCAGACAATAAAATAGACATCCCCAAAAACAAGGCATATATTTTTTTCATTCGATTCCTATTGATTGAGTTCCCAGATGATTCGTAATCCGTCGAGTGTGAGCCACGGCGCAATGTGATCCACGACCTGTGTTTCCTTGGCGATGACTTCTGCCATGCCGCCCGTGGCGATGACTTTCATATCGCTTCCCAGTTCGGACCTGAATCTGGATACCATGCCCTCGACCATGCTCACATACCCGAACAGTAACCCCGATTGCATGGCATGGACAGTGTTGCGCCCGATGACGGACGGCGGGCGCTGCAAGTCAATGCGTGGAAGTTTGGCGGCATGCGTGAATAGCGCTTCGGCGGCCAGGTTGACGCCAGCAGTGATCGCGCCACCGAGATATTGACCATCTTTGGTGATTGCGTTGAAGGTGGTGGCGGTGCCAAAATCCACCACGCAAGCGGGGCCGCCGTAAAATTTCATCACGGCCACGGCGTCGCAAATGCGATCTGCACCGACAGCTTTGGGGTCTTCATAGCGGACCTTGATGCCAGTCTTCACACCTGCATCCACGATGAGCGGTTCCTGTTTGAGATATTCGCGGCAGGCTTGAATGACACGCCCCGTGAGCGGCGGCACGACTGAAGCCAGTGAAATGCCGTGAATGTCTTTCAATGTTTTTCCCGCATTTTGCAGCAGACCTAAAAATTGCAAGCCGTATTCATCGGGCATGCGGCTGTGGTCGGTGGCAAGACGCCAGTGCGCGCCGAGTTGGTCGCCTTCATAAAGGCCAAGGGTGAGGTTTGTGTTTCCAACGTCAATGGTGAGGAGCATGGGATACCTGTTACCACAAAGGGTCACAAAGGTACACAAAGGGAATTTCGTTTTCCTTTGTGACCCTTCGTCTCCTTTGTGGTTTAAAAGGGTGTTGGTGATGAGTTATTCCGCAAAAATCATTTCCGGAGTCTGACTCGCGGCGAGGGTGACGAACAAAATGGTGGGATACACGTGGATGAAAAGGCGGTCAATGGAGGAACTGAGATGCCAATCCAGTTCGTAGGGCGAGATCAAGTAAAAGGCATAATACCCGATAATCTGCAGGGTGAATATGGCAAAGCCGATGAAGACCGCCTGCGGATTTTCCTTTGCACGCGAATGAAAGACCAGAAAGTAAACGCACAAAATCGGCAGGATGCCGACGCGATACCAGCCGTTGCTGAAAAGGAAGATGTTTTTGAAATAGGCGAGGATGATTCCGTGGCGGGCTGGGTCGGCGATGTCTTGCAGGATCTTGGTCAAGCCGCCGCTGAGGAATTCGCTGGCAGGAGCGAGGGCGACTTTGAAATACAGCGCAACACACAACGGGAGGACTGATCCTGCTACGAAATAAAGAATCCCACGAAACGAGCGCAGACGCAATTCGTTAATTGCAACGACCGCACCAGCGATGAGCAAAAACAACAACCCTTCATTTTTCGTCCATGCGGCGAGGGCGGCGGTGAAGCCTGCAAAGACAAGCAGGGAAAATCTCTTTTCTTCGTAGATGGAAAAAGATAAACACGACTGTAGCGAGGAAGAAAAATGCCAGCGGAAGGTCTGCGGTTTGGCGGCCACCCTCATAAAGGTAGAACGGGACTCCGCCGAGCAGAATCAGCCCAAGGCTGGCCTGACCCGTGGATTTGAATTTTCCAAGCGCGCCGAAGACCAATCCCAGCGCGGCGAAGGCGAATAGCACGCTTTGGAACATCGGCACGTAGGGCGTTTCCTTGTTTAGGATATCCCAACGGGCGGCGACGTTGGACGCGAGCAGCAGGGGATAGTCCGCGTGGAAGATGACGCTCATTTCCTGCGGAAAGGATTCCTGCCAGTTTGCCTGGTCACGGTAAAGAAAACGCGCGGCGCGGTTGTAGATCATCCATGCATCCCAATCGCCTTGTGCGCGCTGACGCGAGTAGTTGAGGATGCCGAGGGCGGTTGTGAGGAAGACAATGCCTGCAAGGATGAGCACCCAGGTTTGCAAAGAGTTTATTTGTTTTTTCTCTGTGTCTCTGTGTCTCCATGGTTTCAGTTTTTGCCATGTAAAAAACAGGATGATTCCAGCCATAAAAATTTCAACAAACAAAAACCAGCGGCTCCCCGCAAAGAGAAACAGATAAACAAAGTACAGCAGGGAGGAAAGCCCCAGCCCGATTCCCGTTCCCAAAGATAATTTCAGCGCCCAATCGAAGAAATTGTTTTTCTCCGCCCACAAGGCATGGACGAGCAAAATCCCCGTCAACACGGGCAGGCTGAAAGAAAGCAGACTGAGCAACAGGTTCATGGAGACCCCTTGTGGGCCAGATAGAATTTCCCGCCGAATTTGATGACTTCATAATCAGTCCCTTTTTCCGCGCTCCATTTTTCGTACGCTTGCGGCGTAAGGCTGAGGATATTCCATTCCTGTTGGTCTGACCCCTGAATCAAAACAATGGGCGCGATGGCGAACTGCGTGAGGGTGAATTCGCCCACGAGGTTCTGCCTGTCGTAGGCAATATCGGGAATGTCAATGTCTGAGATGTAGCCCACGAATCCGCGCTTGAAAGGGAGGGCCTCAGTTACAGCCGAAACGCGCTCATCCCAATTCGAAACTGCATTGTCAGGGCTGGCCATGTTGATGGTGGAGATGAATCCCTGAACCCCCGTTTTTATGCCCAGCAAAACGAGGATCACCAGAATTGTTTTTTGAAGAATCTTTTTCCACATAAAAGATGTGCCTGAAAAATAGTGATTTGGATTGTTCTAAAACCTGAAAAATCTCTGCCGCAAATTACGCGGATTTTTACGAATTTATAAAAATTCGCGGCAAAATGTTCGAATTCTTTAGCGAATCTTTTCGATGATCTCCGCGACCATGTCGTAGCGATGGAATTGCGGCATGATGTAAATGCCTTTCGCCCAACCCTTGATCTGCTCGATCAATTCGACAGCCAACTCCACCCCGACCTTGACTCCGCGCTCGGCGTCGCCTGCGGATTCGATCTTCTTCCGCGCTTCTTCGGGGATGAAAATGCCTGGCACTTCGTTGTGCAGGAAATTGGCATGCTTCGCGCTGACCAGCGGCAGAATCCCCGCCAGAATAGGCTGCTGTAATTTGCCATGTTTGGCTTCGTACGCCTGAATCAACTTCGGCCCGTCATCGGCGCGGTAAATCGGCTGGGTGAGGAAGAAATCCGCGCCTGCTTTTACCTTGCGGTGCAAATTCTTGATCTCGTTATCCACATCCTGCGGGCACAGGTTCAGCGCTGCACCCACGAAGAAATTCGTCGGCTGGCCGATGCTGGTGCCGGAGTGATCCACGCCCATGTTGAATCCCTGCTTGATGAGTTTGATCAGGCCCGAGGGGACGAGATCGTAGTTGTCTGTCGCTTCGGGGTAATCCCCGATGGAGGTTGGGTCGCCCATTACGACGAAGACATTTCGCAACCCAATCGCATGAGAGGCGAGCAAATCACCTTGCACGCGCAGCAGGTTGCGTCCGCGGGTGGGGAAGTGCAGGGTCGTCTCCACGCCGATTTGGCGCTGGACGAGGTCGCACACGGCCCATGCCGACATGCGCATGCGTGCCATCGGTGAATCGGCCACGTTGATCACATCTGCGCCTGCATCGTAAAGCAGGGATGCGCCAGCCAGCAATTTGTGGGTCGAGAGTCCGCGCGGGGGATCCATTTCAACGCAGATCGAAAATTTTCCAGCGGAAAGTTTTTGCGCCAATTCGGTCGGCTGATCGGCGGGTTCTTCTGTGATCTCATCTTCATCCACGATCGTCACGGAATCCATGACGAAGGCGGGGGCGGTTTCAAAGGCCTTCTTCATCGCGAAGATGTGTTGCGGAGTCGTGCCGCAGCACCCGCCGACGATGTTTGCACCCGCCTCACGGAAGGCCAGCGCGTAATCGCCAAAGTAATCGGCATCGGCGGGGTACATAATTCTTCCGCCGACCTGCTCGGGCCAGCCTGCATTCGGCTTCACCCAGAACTTGCCATCAGGCACGGCATGTTTCATTTGCTTGAGAATCCGCAGCAGTTGCGAAGGTCCGCCTGAACAATTCACGCCGATCACATCTGCGCCTGCCTCTTTCACTTTGCGCGCCACCTTCATCGGATCATCGCCGAGCACGGTAAGGTCATCACGGGTGAAGGTCACCGAAGCCACAACAGGCAGGTCACAGGTTTGTTTTGCGGCTTTGATGGCTTCCTGAATTTCATATAGGTCGCTCATCGTTTCGATCGCGATCAAGTCTGCGCCTGCTTCGGCCAGCGCCTTTACCTGCTCGGCGAATGCGGCGCGCGCCTCTTCGGGCTTCACACGCCCATACGGCGCGATGCGTACCCCAAGCGGACCAATGTCTCCAGCGATCAAGATGTCCTTGAATGATGCGGCGATGATCTTTTTGGCAAGCTCCACACCTGCGCGGTTGATCGCAGTCACCTCACTGGCGAGTCCATGCTTGCCGAGCTTGAATCGATTTGCGCCGAAGGTGTTCGTGATAATAAGCTGCGCACCCGCTTCGATATATTCGCGGTGAATATCGGCCACGGCGGCGGGCTTGGTGAGATTTAACTCGTCGAAGCATTTGTCAAAGTTAACGCCGCGTGTGTGCAGCATGGTGCCCATGGCGCCATCGGCGAGTAAAGTGTTTTGTGAAATTGATTCTAGGAAGTTCATGGTTTCTCTTTCGATTGTTTGTAACGCGAATCATATCGCGTTACGGTTTTTTGATGACAGTCAGCACGGCATTTCCGCGCACGATCCTGTGGATGATCTCAGCATCTGGATACGATCTTTGATCCATATTGTTGCGGACCAGCGCGATGACGAAATCATAATGGTCTGCCCGCTCAATCTCATGATCCGAAAACAATTTCAGATCTTCGCGTGCATAAAGCTCGAACAAATGAGACGGGCCTTCGATCCACACCACTGCATTGGCGGGGGCGATACTGTTCACGTATTCCGCCGCCTCGCGATACGAAGCGCCCCAGTAATCCAATTCAAAGCGGCCCTGCGCACCGTCCACGCCGCCGATGAAACGGTTGTAATAAATATACTCGTACGGGTGCAATCGAATCCCATCCACAATGCCAGGCAGGATAATGATGGCGATCAGCGCAAATTGCAAAACAGGCCGCTTGATCTTTTCGATTGCAACGCCCGCCATCCAAAAGATCGGCGGAAGGATGAAAAGGACCTGTCTAAAATTATCATACAAAGCTGAACGCAGGATGATGAACCCAGCAACAGGGAGGATGAACCATAGGACAGTCAACTCGATGAGGTTCCGCTTCTCTCTTAAGCTGAAACCTGCCACAACAACCCCAAACAGAGTCAGCACCCAGACAGGTTCGGTCAGTTGAATACCGAACAGCATGGGCAGGTACGTGTAAGGCAGGGATGTGGAGGTGTATTCACTGCCATTGAAGAGGACATGTCCCGTCCACGGGTAGAGGGACATGGTCTTGAGGCTGTCTATGAAATTGCCAAGCGGGTCGGGCCAGAGATAGGGCCAGGTGAGATACATGGTGATGACCGCGACGATGGCGTAGGCCGTGAGTGCGGGAAGCGCCTGTCTGCCTTTGGTCCGCAACGCGTAGTAGGCGACGATGAGCCCAGCAAATGGGCCGAGGATGCGCAGGGACGAGGTGAAGCCTAGAATCAATGCGGGAATGATGAATGATGAATGACGAATGATTCGTGTGGAAAATAGAAAGTAGAAAGAGGAAAGTAGAAAGAAGGCGGCGCGGGCGCGAAGGAAGAGGATGAAATATTTTTGGATGTAGATCTCGGGCGCGGCGGTTTGAATGTCTGATGCGGCGAGGGAGATGATATTCGTTTCACCAGCCTGCGCGGCGTGGACCATGTTGACGATGGCGGAGTGAAATGTGTCGGTGAGGAGAAAGAGCGAGAAAACAGAAACAAGCCACAGCGCGGCGAGAAGCGCGGCTTTTCGATCCGTATTTTGAATCGGTTGTGGTTCTTTGTCGAAGAGTTTGAATCCAAAATGAATTGAAAGAAGAAAGAAGGAAAGGAAAGGCGTGTCTTTGGGGTTGAAGAAGGCGTGCCCCCATAGAAGCGGTTGGGTGAGGTAAAGCAGGGTTGCGCCGAGCGCGGCGGGTTGCGAGAGCCAGCGCAGGCTTAACATGTAAAATGCCCAAACGCCTGCAAGGAATGTGGCGAAGTAAAGCAGGTGACGGATGTCGGGATTGTCTTGCGAGATCAGCGCGACGGCCATCACGTAGGAAGGCCCGTAACTTCCGAGGTCTTTGGTTGTGATCTGCGCTTCGCCGCGCGTGAACCAGGTGCCGTATGCTTCGAGCGATTTGGCGGCGTATTTGCGGAGCGAGAGGTCATCCCAGCTATCGCCGTAATCGCCCAATGTGAGAATGCCAATGAGCAGGCTTACGGCAAGGATGATGGAAATGGGGAGATGTTTCTTCATGAAGGTTAGATTGGCAATCTTTCAAACCATGCATTGGCCGCGCCGAAGAAATGCGACTCTTCGCGTTTGCTTGAAACAAGCCCCATCAATACGAGGACGATAATGGGCGCGATGAGTCGGCCAAACGACCAGGGGAAGAAGTCGAAGGACGGCAGGATGAATTCAAGAAAATAGGCGAAGCCGAACCAGGTCCATGCGGCGGGGGAGGAGATGCACTTGAGCAGCAGCAGAAATGACAGGGTTGTGAAGATGCCGTGGTGGTCCCACACGATGGGAGAGGTGAGAGTCATGACGATGAACAGGGATGGGATGGCGTTGAGCAAAATCGGGCTGGCGGCTTTTTCATCTACAAAAGCATGGCCGCGGACATTTTGCGCCATTACGTAAAGAGTCGCAATGCCAAGCAAACCTTTGATTGCCATCGTGATGAGGCGGGTGGTTTCGATCCCGATCCCGAGGAACGGGTTGAAAAAGCGGAAGAAAGAATCGAATGAAGTGTCGTGGAAGTTCGTGTCTGTGATGCGGGTGAGAATGCCGATGTTGGTGAGGTAATCGAAGTATGGGCCGACGCCTTCAAGCGCCACAGGGATGAGCGCGATGACGATGAAGGTCAAGGCGAACCATGCGATCCATTTCCAATTGCGTTCGAGCAAAAAGGCCAGTACCAATGCGGCGGGGGATGTTTTTAGATGAACAGCAAGCGCCAGCATCAGCGCCGAGGCAAAGTCGTTTTTGCGGAAGAGCAGCATGCCCGCCATCACCAGAACCAGCGTGATCAGGTTTACCTGCACATAGCCGAGGCTTCTGTGCAGAGGCGTGTTGACCAGCATGAACAGGACGGTGACGGTCACGGCGAAACGGTTGGAGTAACCATAGCGTTCAAGGACGCGTACGAGCAATATGTAGAATAGTCCCAGCATGATGATGTTGACCGTCCACAAAATCGCCAGCATACCCTGGTCACCGAGCGGGACGATGTATTGCAGAATGGTGGCCCAAAGCGGGAGGTAAAGATAGGTGTCTGGAAGAGGTTGGTTGTTCATCAGAGCTGTGGCAGCTTCGAGATAATACTGATAGTCGCCGTAGCGGAAACGCTCGCGCAGGATGTTCAAATAAAGCAGAATGACGATGAAAAATCCCGCCACAAAAAATACATTGCCCGCGTTGACCTTGTCATTTGCCAGCATGTAGAGGATTGCACCCGCACAGAACCAGGTGTAGACGGTCGCTTCCAAGGTCACCACCAGGTTGGAAAGGGGCCATTGCTGGATAAAGAGATTAAGACCTTCCGTCCCATTTCTGAGATAAATGGCGATCACGCTGGCGATGACCAGCAGAGTAATTCCAATCCATAGCTTGAATGCAGTTTGCAGGGAATGTTTCATTGTGTATTCCAGTTTATTTACTGGATGTAAGTTTATCATGCAGATTTATAAAAAGGATGCATGGAAACAGGCACACAGACTCTATGTCAGAGCCTGTGTGCCTGTTTAGACTTTACTTCATTAGTTGTTCAACGCGACTTTCACCGACACTGTAGTACTTTGCATCCTTGTGGTGGACAATGATCGCGGCAGTGGATTGTTCGGGGACGAGTTGACCCGAAGTGGCGAGACTCATGCCTAGCTCAGTCTCTGCGCCAGGCAATAGTTGGAAGACCTTGAAGTGATCTTCCAATTCGGGGATGGCGGGATAGCCCCATGAATAACGCTTGCCCTGATCTTCGCTCAGACCTAACTCGCGGCGGATGTGTTCGTGCAGGTAGTTCGCTGTCGCTTCGGCAGTTTGGACGGCGAGGCCGTGGGTGAAGTAGGCTTCGGTGTAGTCATTGGCAGCTTGCATCTTCTCAAATTTTTCGGTGGCTTCGAGACCAACGGTAACGACTTGCAAAGCAACCACATCCATTTGACCTGACTCAACGGTGGCATAGTAATCTGAAAGCGCGAGATGATCATCATAGGGCTGGCGCGGGAAGTGGAAGCGCATGATCTCTTTTTTATTCTCAGCAGTTTCGTAGATGATCAGGTCATCACCATCGGCCTGACAGGGGAAGTAACCATACACGGCCTGCGGTTTGAGCCAGCCATCTTTGAGGGCTTCCTTGGTCATCTTGGCGAGGCGGGCATCGAAGTCTTTCTTCATCTTGTCCCATTCCGCGCCGTGGGTGTTCTTCGCACCCCAGGAGAGACGATACAACTCATTGATGTTGAGATGTTTGAGAACCATTTCCAACGGCATGTCTTTGACGATGCGTTGACCCAACTTGGCGGGCAATGGGATCGGTGCAGGGACAATGTTCGAGCGTGTGCCTTCGGTCTTGCGATGTTCGGGAGTCTGCGAAGCGCGGTTCATTTCCATGTCCGCATCTTTGCGGAGTTGTTCGAGCATGGCTGGTTTGCGCTTGGGGTCGATCAACGAGTCCATTGTGTCGAGGCCTTCGAAGGCATCCTTACAATAGAAGACACCAGGCTCGTAGGCGTTGCCATCCTCCGCAAAGAGGATGCGGCGGCCAAAGCGGCGATTGATGGCCGCGCCGCCGATGAGGATCGGGATCTTATGTCCGCGGCGGTGCATTTCGTTGACGATGAGCGGCATCTGCTTGGAGGTGGATACCAGCAAGGCAGACAGGCCGATCGCGGTGGCGTTTTCTTCCACGGCTCTTGTGATGATCGTTTCTGCGGGGACTTGCTTGCCAAGGTCAACCACGGTGTAGCCGTTGTTGGCGAGAATGGTCTTGACGAGGTTCTTACCAATGTCATGCACATCACCATAGACTGTGGCAATGACAACGGTTCCCTTGGTGACGCCTTCCACTTTTTCGAGATAATTCTCAAGATGAGAAACGGTCTTTTTCATCGTTTCAGCTGATTGCAGCACGAAGGGCAGGATCAATTCACCCGCGCCGAATTTGTCCCCCACTTCTTTCATGGCGGGGAGGAGCACGGTGTTAAGGGTGTGGACAGCGACTTCATGGCGAGCAGAACGCCCGCCAGTTGGTTCGCGGTTGATGATCTCATCAATATCTGCTTCGACACCTTCCTTGACGCGATGCAAAATTTTCCAGTGCAAACGTTGTTCAGGGGTCATGCCTGCTGTGGGATCAGCAACAACGGACTCGGTTGAAACGGTGACGGTTTCAAAATGCTCGATGAAACGTTGCAAAGCATCTTCACGGCGATTGAAAATTAAATCTTCGCACAGATTACGTTCTTCGGTGCCGATCTCGGCGTAAGGCATGACATGCGCGGCGTTGACGATGGCCATGTCCAAGCCAGCTTGTACGCAGTAATAGAGCATGACGGAATTCAGAGGAGGACGGGCTTGTGGGGCAAGACCAAAGGACAAATTGCTCACACCGAGCGAGGTCATCACGCCAGGTAAATTCTGTTTGATGAGACGAATGCCTTCGATGGTCTCTTTTGCGGAATCAACAAATTCAACATCACCAGTAGCGAGGGTGAAGGTGAGATCATCGAAGACCAAATCTTCGGGTTTGAGACCGTGGTCGTTGACGGCGATGTCGTAAATGCGCTGCGCCACTTCGAGTTTGCGCTGTGCGGTCTTTGCCATGCCATTCTCGTCAATGGTGAGACAGATAACAGCGGCGTTGTATTTCTTGGCGAGGCCGAAAATCTTATCGGCTTTTTCGCGGCCAGATTCAAGATGCGTGGAGTTAATCAAACAACGTCCAGGCGCAGTTTGCAATGCGATCTCAAGCACATCCACTTCGGTGGTGTCGATCACGAGCGGAACATCCACACCCATTTGCAATTTCTTGATGACCTTGCGCATCTGCTCGCCTTCGTCAGCGCGTTCGGTGACAGCCACGGAAATATCCAGGGCGTGCGCGCCGCCAGCGACCTGTTCGCGGGCGATATCAAGAATGCCATCGTAGTCTTCTTCGAGCAGGAGACGTTTGAACTTGCGCGAGCCTTGCGCGTTGCAACGCTCACCAAGCAAGGTGGGGGCGGGTTCCTGTCGCATGGAAATTGCTGACATGGCAGAGGCAAGCTGAGGCGTAGAGTGAAGCGGTCGCTTGGGATGTGGATGAGCATCCAGTTTTTGAATCAGCAGCTTAAGATGTTCAGGCGTCGTGCCGCAGCATCCACCTACGACTGAAATGTTGTGCTTGGTCACGAATTCATACAAGTCATTCGCAAATGGTTCAGGCTCAAGCGGATACACGGCTTGACCATCCACGTTCAATGGAAGGCCCGCATTTGGAATGCACGAAACGGGCAGCGTGGAATTTTCGCCGAGGAAGCGAATGGGCTCGCGCATGTGTTCGGGGCCAGTGGAACAATTGAGGCCGATGACATCGATGCCCATGCCTTCGAGGATGGTGAGGGATGCGTTGATATCGGTGCCGAGCAACATGCGGCCCGTCGTATCAAGCGTGACCTGAGCCTGGATCGGCAAATAAACATTCGTTTCGCTGAAAGCTTTGTGAATGCCCGTGATGGCGGCTTTGACTTCGAGAATGTCCTGCGAAGTTTCGATCAGCAGAACATCCACACCGCCTTGAATGAGCGCGACAGCCTGCTCGCGGAAAATATCGATCAGTTCATCGTATTTGACATTGGAAAGTTCGGGATCATTCGTAGAGGGAAGTTTGCCTGTGGGACCCATTGAACCAGCGACGAAACGCGGCTGACCTGTCTTGGCGGCATATTCATCCGCAAGTTTGCGCGCGAGATTTGCGGCAGCAATGTTGATCTCGAGGATGCGGTCTTGTAATTTGTACTCCGCCATCGTCAAGCGGTTCGAGCGGAAGGTGTCTGTTTCGAGCACGTCCACGCCGACTTCGAGGAAGGAGCGATGGACTTTTTCCACGGCTTCAGGATACGAGATGACGAGATAGTCGTTGCATCCGTTGTATTGTTCGCCGCCAAAATGTTCGGCGGTGAGGTTTTGCAATTGCAGGCTCGTTCCCATCGCGCCATCGAAGACGAGGACTTTCTTTTCGAGGGCGTCAAGGTAACGGCGGTTTGTGTATTTGCGATTGGTCATTAAATCTCCTAAATAATGCTTGTTTTCAATTACAAACGTATTTCATTTAAAGCGTTCATGACTTTGTTCCAATATCTTCTGCCTAACTGATAGTAGAGAAGAATTTTCAAAATATTTCATCAAATTGGTCCTTAACCCCGTGCTTCAGACCTGTTTGCCCGAGGTCATGACCGTCGGGGGATGGGGTGAATGTATGCGTATCATTGCTCATGCCTTAGCATCATTACACTGGTAAGACTCCAGGTGAAATTTCAATTGGCTATCCTTCCATTTCACTTGCCTGTATGCTCTTGATTTGAATACACTAAACAGACAAAGGTGCTCAATTGATACTGAACATCAAATGGCCTTTTTGAAATGGCAACTGAAATATTTTTTATTTGCAAGTTTAGTTTCTCCAAAACTTAATTTCAAGTCCAATCTTTCCGCATCTTCCAACACAGACCTCGCCCACGCGTTCACATCCGCGCAATAGACTTCCGTATTCTCCGCACGGACATCGAGAATGGTCTTCGTCCACGAGGTTTTATTTATAACAGGTAAACCATCCCTTGAATTGATCTTGAAGGTGCGCTTGCCACTATCAACCAAATCTTTGTTCTGTTTCCTAATGAAGGCAGGCGGCTTATTTTCCACGAGGAATTCATGTAGTAATCCGCGCTCGTGCAGCCAGCCTTCGCGAGTCAACCTGCTGGAGTGTTGGAGCATGTACACGGTTACGGTCAAGTGATGGACGATGCCGTAGCCAGCATCTGTGAATTCCAGGGCAAGGAACTCATGAAAACGGGATTCGCAGTCTGCTGCGCCGCATTCGGGGCAGGTCATGGCAGGGTTCGGTTGAAAAAGCCGACCACGCGATCAATATATTCCTGCGGGTTGCCAGCAAGCGCCACACCGTGAAGCCCGTCGTGGATTTCCCATCGTTCGCGGGGGTCTTTGGCTGCTTCGTAAAATAATCGGCTGAAGTAAATGTCTTTCGAGCCGCTGGCAATCAGCAGGATGGGGCGAGGCGCGATTCTTCCGATCACCTCCAAAACACCCGCATCCCTGCCGCGGATCATGTATTCATACATCCGATAGTACAGCCAGTTGAAAGGCAGGTTGAGCCAGCGCTGTATGGATCTGGGGGAGCCGCCATGGTCGGATAATCGGGCAGGGCTTAGACCATCGAGGACAAGTGCGCGGATCTTGTCTGTTTTCAACGCGCCGCGCAGGGCAGCTTGTGCGCCGAGCGAAATCCCCAGCGCGCCGATCTTTGCCCCGTTGACATCCACGCGGCTGAGCAGGTAATCCACCGCGCCTGCAACATCGTCTGCTTCGCGCAGGCCGTAGGTGGATGTGTCGCCGTCGCTGCTGCCATGAGCGCGCAGGTCGATCATGAATACGCCGTAGCCTGCGTTGACAAGAAATGAAGCATGGACCAGCATGTCGGTGCCTGCGCCTCCCAACCCGTGGATCAGGATAATAACGGCGCGATTTCTGCCAGCATGGAATCGCCCGAAGAGGGTCAGTCCGTCACGCGATTTGAAAGTGACTTCCTTGAACACCAGGTTGGATTTGCTGTCCCAGTTGAATCTTCGGGATGGATGCGCAAATTGAAAGGCATTCCCGAAAGCCGAACGGAGCACCCATATAAACAGTACCAGGGTCCAATACAGCGGGTGTTCCAACGCGTAGCCGCCGATCATGAGAACGACGAAAAACAATATCCACAGCAGGGTCACGTTGCGATAATATCGCCAGCCTTTTCGATACATGGCTAGGCTTTGGCCCCTTTATGAATGGATGAGACGCCCTCGCTCCACAAGACTTTTTGCGTAATGCCGCTGATCTTCCATGCCCCCCATTGCCTTGCAAGCTGGAAATCATACATGCAGTGGGTGGTGAATTCCTCTGTTTCGGACCTTCTCCAAACCACCATTGAGGCGCGGCAGGCGGCGGCATCGAAATCGGGGAAGGTAACCTCGTAATTCCCGACCAGGTGATGAAGTTTCAAGTGGTCAAGCGACTCGCGGCGGAGTCTTACATACTCACTGGCTGAGATGGTTTCGGGCGGCGTGCCGCGCAGGTCGGAGTAATCGGTGTAAAGTGATTCGGTGAAACAGGCCTGCAATCCATCCCAATCTTTCATGTCGAAGCTATTGGCGAAACGGGCGACCAATTGCTGGATATTCAAAATATCTTCGTGCATATTTAGATTCCTTTTGGTAACAGTACTCGCCCGGCTGCGGTCATTTTTCCTTCTTCCATCATTTTTCGCGCCCGCTCGATGTTCGCATCTGTCCAAATGGATTTCTGCCTGCGCGGCGAGAAGCGTTTTGCATAGCGTTGATCGTCCATGCCTTTTTCGAAGCCGTCGATCCAGCCGAAGCAAATGGCTTCCTCCACCGCATCCACATAAGGGATGGATGGCTTCTGGGTGAATTTCTTGTACTGGATCAACCAGATCTCTTTGCAGGTCTTGTGATTCTTTTCCAGCCATTCGCGGAATTCCTCGCGGGTGGTGACGTAAATTGTTTCGCCGATTTCCATTTTAAATTCTCCGTGTCATTGCTTCGTAAGGCAAAACGCCTTCCTCTCAACGACATAATAAAAACGCCTCTCATTGTGAGAGGCGACATGCGAGACACATATCATCTCTCATCTACCAGACTCGTTTACGGTCTGCCGAAGTTGGCACCGCTTGAACGGTTGCCGAGGCTTCAAAGGGTCGGTCCCTCAGCCTCTCTGGATGAGTACAGCTAAAATATTGTTTTCGTTTTTATATCATAGCGAATAGGGCATGTCAACTCAAAAATTTTCGCGGCGTCTCTTTCTCTTTATAACAATTCATAGTACACCGTACAAACCCAGAATAAATAATACAAGACTGAGCAGCGCAATAAACACATGTGGAATTGCAACATTCACTTTTTGCATGTACTTGATGGTCTGGTCGCCTTTTGCATTATATTCCTTTGACCAGCTTGCGTAGGTCTGAAGCGGTATCGCTTCACCATGCTTTTCCTCCCGGATGATCTTTTCGATTTCCTGAATCCGCGTCGAAAAGAAATGAGATAAACCCCGCCAGTGACCTTCAAGAAACCAAAACACAATCGAGGCGCCAAAAGCAATAAGGAACAAAACGCTGTTCTTGTACAGGAATCCAGCGCCGATCGTTGCGAGTGCGACCGTGATCGCCCAATTCTTGATGTTCAACCCTTTGCTGTCCATGTCTTCGTAGAAATGTTGCAGCATGATGTATTCATCTTTTAGCAATTCCGCGCGTTTATCCTTGTTCATATTCTCTCCTTTTCAAAGAGTTTCTGGAATTATTGATGAGCTTTTATCCATGCCATTGCGCTGTTTCCTGCTTTGCGTCCACTGGCGAAACAGGCGGTCAATAAATAGCCTCCTGTCGGCGCTTCCCAATCGAGCATCTCGCCTGCGCAAAAGATCCCTGGGAGTTCGCGAAGCATCAAATGTTCATCCAGCGATTCGAACATCACGCCGCCAGCGGAACTGATCGCCTCATCCAGCGGACGTGTCGCGATCAATGGGATGGGCATGTGTTTGATGAAAGCCGCCAACCGTTCTGCATTTGAAAATTCCTCTTTTGGCATGAACTCATGCAGCAGCCCCACCTTCACGCCTTTCAACCCCACCGTCTTTTCAAGATGACTCGACATCGAACGCGAGCCGCGCGGTTTTGATAATCTTTCTACCAGCCACTCGTGTGACCTGTCAGGTGTCATGTCCAATTCAAGGACTGCCTTGCCATTGACTTCGATCGCATCACGGAGCGGCGCCGAAGCAGCGTAGATCAAACTCCCCTCCACGCCTTCCTTCGTCACAATGAATTCACCCTGTTGATGGAACGACCCAAATGACAACACAATCGATTTCAGCGGCTGACCATCGAATCGCTCCCGAAAATGCGGACTCCACGCCACATCAAATCCGCAATTGGATGGTTTCAACGTTTCGACCTTAACCCCGGCCTGCTTCAACCAATTGACCCATACGCCGTCCGAGCCGAGTCTTGCCCAACTGCCCCCGCCAAGCGCCAGAATCACCGCATCGGCATGGACAGTTTTTTCGTCCCCGGGCGTTTCAAATTTAATGATGCTCCCGCCACTGTCCCCGGCGGTGATTGCTCCAACCCACCTGTGCCGCAAATGAAAATTGACTCCCGCATCGCCCAGCCGTTTCAACCAAGCCCGCAGCAGGGGGCTGGCCTTCATCTCTTTCGGAAAGACTCGACCCGATGTACCAACGAAAGTTTCCACCCCGAGTCCGCGCGCCCACTCGCGCAGGTCATCGGGCGTGAAATCAGATAACCACTTTTCCACTTCATTTTTTCGATTTCCATAGCGTGAAACGAATTTCTCGAACGGCTCTGCGTGCGTGAGATTCAATCCGCTTTTGCCCGCCATCAGAAATTTCCGCCCCAGCGATGGCATGGAATCGTAGACATCCACCTGCACACCATTTCCACTCAAAACCTCTGCCGCCATCAACCCTGCAGGCCCGCCGCCGATAATTGCCACTATCTGATTCATATGGTCATTATAAAGGGATTTCGTTTTCAACATGTCATCGCGAGCCGCCGATGTTCTTCCGGCGGCGTGGCGATCTCCGGGCTATGGGCGGTGCGCTGTAATTAAAAGATTGCTTCGGCGGAACTGCTCCGCCTTGCAATGATATTAACAATCAAATTTGATGATACAGTCTTTGCCCCGCTGGGATGTTACGTATTCTGCTCACGCTGTTTCCAATTATGTTCGTGATGTAAAGGTCGGTCAAATCATCGCCGCCGAAAGCGGGATTGGCAGGCGCGATCTTTCTGCATTAAATGGTTTCATTTTTATGCGCAATCAAATTGATGACAATTGGAATGGTTTTATGGTTTCCAAAGTTGAATACTTTCCATAATGTGTTGAAAACTTGGCGAAAAGTTTTCAACAAGACTTGGATTGTCTATTAGTTCGACGACCTTTGGGTCTTGAAACTCCTCTAACAAGAAGATTGCAATTTGTTCGTCTTTGTTGTAGAGAAATGCTTCCAGGAAGATGGATGGTTCTTTCCATAAAATCTCAATGCCTTGAAAATCAATCAGATATACAGACTGCTTCCAGTGCGTATCAAAACTTTGAGGTTCGGAGGTTCTTGTATGGGATATGAGATTTTCCCATTGGGAAATAGGCTGCGTAAACACCATTTGGGGAAACCTGAGAAATTCATCCGGGTCTGAGTTATTAATCACAAGATTGGAAATAATAAGGCTGATGCCTTTTATTCTCGAGTCTTCGGGGGATTCTGGGGGAGGAATCATGTAAAAATAAAATACTTCTGGGCCAGCTACTCCTTTTTGAATATTCCAATTGCCAGGGGCTTCAAAGTATATCTTGTTTGAATTATGATACACCCATAAATCGTTCGTGTTGGGAACGATTGGTAACTTTGTCGAGCAGTCTGAATCTGGTAGGAAATAGCATTTGGGAAACGGAGTTGCTGTAACTACTACAGCAGGCGCAGTCTCCACTGTAGCTGGAGGATCAGATGACCAACTCGAATCGATAACACCCCAAGCTTCACTCACTGTCATTCCAACGAAATTATCAAGTGGAAATCGTTCCAATTCCTTTTCTATATCTTCCCGAAATGATTCACTTGCAAATTGAGCTTCCCATTCCCATTCCTCTTTCAACCTGTTTATCTGCTCCTCTGTAATTCGAACCGTATCGCCTTCGCCGTTTACCAAAGCTTCGATCCCTAGGGTAAACAAATCCACTACTTGCCAGAATTCGTCAAGATGTTCCGGGTGGGCGTTTACTATCTGGTATTGTTCTTCGCCGTGTTTTATTAGCAAACCTCTATAGTATGGCCCGGCAGATGATTTTTCCAAAATCTCAGCATCGAAACGCAAAAATATGGCAACGGCATGGGTCTTGTCGTAGAACGCTCTGACGGAATCGTTTAATGGAGAAAACAATAAAATCAGAAAGGTAAATGTAATAATAGTAAAGGCTATCACAAACCTGCGTTTCTTTGAATTTTCCATATATCTACCTTCTATTCAGCAATTCGTGCGTGATGCATCACACGGAGGCTTACCTTTGGGCAGGGTTTCTTATGCTTCCTTCTCCTACCTTCCACGCTCAAAACCCCGCCCAACGCGTTCAACTTCAAAGTCCATGTACTGCCGATCTGGAACTGTTGAAACTCGCTGACCGAGCTCGGCGAATAGGTAATGGTTCCCTTCGGCGTATCGAAGGTGACAGTCAGGGTCGCCGACGCATTCCCCAAGCCGCTGACCATTGAATACACTGGGCTCTGCATACTCTGAAACAGGTCGCTGCCGCTCAAATCATATGATTGAATGGTCGCCCACTCATCGACGGTATAACTACAATAATCCTGGCTTTCGGTGCGGCACTCGGTCACAACCTCGGCGAAGCCATTGCCCCTATCCACGGTCTTGTCTTCGCAAATTTCCTGGCTCTCCGTATGACACGAAACATCATACGCACCCGAGGGCGGGCTTCCACGCTCATTGGAATAATTCACCGCGCGGATCTCCTGCAAAGGAACGGAAGTCTGCCAGAACACGTCGGCCACGGTCCCCTCCACAGACTTGGATGGGAACACAAACAGGGCAAAGATCGCGATACAACACACCGCCAAAAACGCGCCGATGCCGCCGAACAAAAGCCAGTTTACCTTTTTAGGCTGAGCCTTTGCCGCAGGTGTCACTACTCCCGCCGCGGGAACTGGCTCAACGACTGTGCGTGGCAAAGGTGCGCCGCATTTGCCGCATACCCGTTCACTGCTCGGGTTCTCAGCTCCGCAATTTTTACAGTTGATGATCTTTACAGCGGGAGCCGCCTGTATAACCTGTCCCGCCTGTCTTGCCTTGCCTTCCTTCAAATCGCCCCCACACTGCGAACAATTTGTCGCAGTGACAGGGTTGCGCGTGCCGAAAAACCGCAATGGATGTCTGCGCCTGCTTTTGCCGCGCTGGCAACCTTCTCATCGGTAATGATTTTTTCATCCGCTGCGCGCTGAAACTTGACATCATCAGGCTGGGGCGCTCCGCAAGCCTGACAAGTCTTCCTCGACCCCTTGTTGACGCCGTCGCAACTTGGGCAAACCCATTCAAGCTCAACGAAACCTTTACTTTGTTTTCTTTGCATGACTCTCTCCTTTAAACAGGAGTGATTCTACAACAAAATTTTTTTATTGTGCGATACCATGCCATTTCAAAATATCATGAATGCGGGACTCGTGATCCGAATCAGGATAAGGCGACGGATCGCCCGCATCTTTCTTTAACGGAGAGTGGGTCAATGCGTTAATACCCGCGCGTGGAGAGTCCCAGCGAGGTGATCGGGTCGTTCCAATGCGCATCGAAGCCTGCCGAGATCAACAGCATCTGCGGGTGGAAGGATTCCACCACGGGCTTGAAAATCTCGTCAGCCACGCGCGCGAAGGTTCCGTCGCCTGCAAACTCATGCAAGGGTACATTGACCAGCCGTCCTTTGCGTGAGGCGCGTCATTGATCCAGCCTGTCCGGGGTAAATTCCCCCACTGGTGGGTCGAAATGAATCCAAAACGGTCGTCATCCACACAAACCGCCTGTGTGCCGTTGCCGTGATGCGCGTCATAATCGATGACCATCACACGCTGTAATCCGTTTGCCAGCGCTTCGCGCGCTGCGATGGCAATGTTGTTGAAAATGCAAAAGCCCATCGCGCGGTCTGGCTCGGCATGGTGCCCCGGCGGTCGGACAATGGCGAAGGCGTTCTGCGCCTCGCCGTTGAGCACCGCACGCGCGCAGGTGATCACGCCGCCTGCTGCGAGCAATGCATCTTCATAAGAGGTCTGTGTAATATAGGTTGGCGCGTGATCGATAATGCCCGGTCCACGTTTGCAAACCTCCGCAATGGCTTTGACCAATTGAGGGTTGTGTGCCTGTGCGATCTGCTCAGGCGTAGCGTGCACCGCCTCAATTCTTTCCGCATCCACCGAAGCAAGCAGCGGCTCCAGCACATCCAACCGCCCGGGCCTTTCGGGGTGGTCTGGGAATTCATGCGTTTTTGAGGGCACAAAAGTAAAAATGGTTTTCATGAGTTAATAACTTCCAGTAATCTGCTGCCAGATGAATTTTGCAAAATCCTGTTCGTAGTTTGGCTGATTTAATTTGACGGGAGGCAGCGGATACGGCGTAATGACGTTGAAGTCGTAACCGAGCGGCGGATTGAAGTTGGGAGCGCTGAAAGAAGGTCCCTGATCAATCAGGGATGTGTATGGAATTGTCCACGAATAAGACGAGGGACTTCGATTGCCGTCCACCTCAAGGTGCGGCATCGTGACCACGATATTCGTGTTGAATTTCGGGTTCAAAACCCACTTGCATTCGCCGTTTTCGGGTTTGGTAAAGGGAAAGGCAAGGATTCCGAAAACGGATGCGGATTCAGCAGTAGTGTCTATGGATTGCGCCAGGTTGTAATCGTCGTGGCTGTGTGGCACTTCCAGATTTTCCGAATTGTTGAGAACAATCTCGCTGACAGGGAGTTTGATGGTGTGCCGTATTGGGCTGACGCTATTGTTGTCAGTGGTGATCGTGAGCAGGAACAATAATTCCTCGCGGGCGGCAACCTTGGCAAGCATGGCTTGAAGCTGATCTTGAAACCCGCTGGTGGGATACCCATCTTTTAACACTCGGTTGATGTACACGACCTGAAGAAGTTCGGGGCTGATGAAGGTGAGTGTGATTCGCAACCTGCTGGTTTCATCCAGTTTGATCGTTTCCGTATCAGACCAGCGTTTTGTTTCGCTGATCAACTTTTGGAAAGCGGCATACTGCGCTCCTTGAAGTTGGGTGAATGCTGGAAAGGACGGGATGGATCAGGGAATGGAGAGGACGGGAGTCGTCGGGTAGGCATATTCAAAGATCATGTTCGCCCACGGTTGTGGAATTGTCCGATATACATTCACGTTCTCTGCAGGGACTGGCGTGCAGGCCTCCGAAGGGGCAACGACAGCCGCCTGTGTCATGATGGACGGTGGAACACACCCAACACTCCCCAGCATAACCGCCAGTGCCTGGAATCCGCACAGGAAAATTGACAAGCGCTTTTTGAACAAAGATAAAACCCCGTGACATTCGCCCCGCCTTTCCGACATTAAGTGCGCAAAATAAAGGAATTTTGCGATGAATAATATTTAGCATTGTACAACCGTTTGAATGAAAAGTTAAGCAGCAGCGAAGTGAAGCGGGGATTTCCGCAAAGTATCCTCAAAAAACCGTGTGAATTAACGTAATTTGCAGCAAAGAATCTGGATGAATCTCAAGGTGGTAACTGAAGCAGGCGATATTTCCAGTAAAATCAGGCGGTTAGGAGAAACAACCCTTGTTGAATCGCTTGAAACTTGCCGCAAAAATTCTATTGCGCGGCGAACCTCAAAAGAAAAACCGCAACCCCATCCCTGCCATCACCGCCGAGGAAGTTGCCGAAGCCCGCGCCTTTTTTTCGCGCGATAAATTTTTCATCTTCGGCCATGCCCGCTCGGGGACGACTCTGCTCATGCGCCTTGCCCGTTTGCATCCCGAAGTTCACTGCAATTATCAGGCGCATTTTTTCACGCGCAAACCGCTGCTCAAATCACTGGTTGATTCGCCCGAAGCCGAGGAATGGCTTACCCGCAAATCCAACCGCTGGAATCAGGGCAGTGACCTTTCTCCACTGGTACTGCGTGCCGTCGCAGATTTCATCATGGAGCGCGATGCCGCCCGCGAAGGCAAAATGATCGTCGGCGATAAAAGCCCATCCTCCACCATCCATGGGCAGGCCGTGCGCGATATGCACGCGGTTTATCCCGATGCGAAAATGATTTGCATCGTCCGCGATGGACGTGACGTGTTGATTTCGGAACGTTTTCGGAATTTCGTCGAAGAATCAAAGTTTCTGACGTCGGAAGACAAACGCATCATGTCGGACCTGCGGCTTGATCCTATTCCCTTTTCAGATGGCCGCCGTTCGATATTCACCGAAACCTTCATCCGCCGCGTTGCCAAAGACTGGGTGAAAGACCTGACCGAGACAGAAGACGAAGGCCGCAGACTGTTCACCGACCATTATTTCGGAATGCGCTACGAAGACCTGCTTTCCCAGCCGTTCGATGAAATGAGCAAACTGTGGAAATTCCTCTCCGTGAAAGGCATTGACCCAGCCCTCGATGCATCCCTGCGCGCTGAAATGTCCACGAATCCTGATGAAGAGTGGCAATCCAAACGTAACGAAAGCATTGCATCCTTTTTGCCGAAGGGACAGGCTGGCAACTGGGCGCGGCTGTTCACCGAGCGTGACAGGGTTATCTTCAAAGAGGTTGCGGGCGAGATGTTGATCCGCTGGAAGTATGAGAAGGATTTGAATTGGTAAGGTGCAACGCACCGTTGACTGATAATGCCCCTCGAAACAGAATCAACTTTCGGTTAAGTGCGAAGCGTTGCAAGTCGTAAAGGAAATATTCCCCTTGGACATCGTCAAAAAGATTCCCCGCTGGGAGCAGATCATCCCCGTTTATGCCGTCATTGTGATGATGGTGTATGTGTGGTCGCTCTTTCAGTATTTTTGGAGGCTTTCAAGCTGGCTCAATTTTTCAACGCTGGGACAGGTTGGGGGCATTTATGTTTATACGGCGGCGGTTAATTTTATTGAAAGCCTTTTGATCCTGTTTGCGCTGCTTGTGTTGAGCGTGATCCTCCCTTCGAAATGGTTTTATGAACAGTTCGTGGTGAAAGGCAGTACGTTGACCCTTTTCACCCTTGGCGGGTTGATGCTCTTCAACCAAGCCCTGTTCGAGGATATTTTGCATCCTTCGATATTGCTTCCGAAACTTCTGGCTTTTGCGGCTGTTGTTGTTCTTTTGATCTTTCTGTTTGGCCGAATTGGTTTCTTGAAAAAAACGATGGAAGAACTTGCGAATCGCATGACCGTGTTTCTGTATATCTGGATGCCGATCACTGCGATTTCGATTTTGATTTTGCTGGTGCGAAACATTTTTTAAACTTGAAGAAGCGCGATGCACATAAAGAAGGAAGATAGATGCCCAAATTCAACCGCCGTAGTTTTTTGAAATTGATCGGGGCCGCCGCTCCTGCAGTTTTGCTGCCCAGCCTAGCACATCGTGTCGGCGGGTTGGATGCTTCACGCCCAAATATCATTGTGCTGTTGTTCGATGCCATGAGCGCGCGAAACCTCTCGTTGTATAAATATCCGCGCCCCACATCGCCCGCGATGGAGCGTTTCGCCGAACACGCAAATGTGTATCACGCGCACAACTCCAGCGGAAATTACACCATCCCCGGCGTGGCCTCGTTGATGACGGGAACCTATCCGTGGAAGCATCGCGCCATCAATCATCGCGGCGCGATTCGGCAAAGCATGGTGGGGAATAACCTCTTCCGCGTTTTGGGCAGTGACTATCACCGCCTGGCCTTCCCCCAAAATTTTTGGGCCACCCTTTTGCTTTCGCAATTTCAAGATGATATTGATGTGCTGCTTTCCTCAGGCGAATTCTCCGAGTTGAGTTATCTGTTGAGCGATCATTTTCCCAAAGATAAAAACATGTCAGCGCGCGCGTTGGATGATTTTCTGTTCAGAGTGGGGGAGGCGCCGCCTTCTTTGGTGCTGGGTTCCCTGGAAAGATTGTTGTATTCGTGGCAAAGCAATCACCTGCCTACAGACGGCTACAGGGAATTGCCTCATGACCTCAACTATCCGATCACCTTTCGGTTGGAGGATGTGTTCGATGGTTTGATCTCGTTGATTCCGAGTCTGCCTGCGCCGTTCTTCACGTACCTGCATCTGCTTCCGCCGCACACGCCTTATCGCCCCACCGACAAATTCTTCAACGCCTTCCGCGATGACATGAAACCCATGCGCAAACCTGACCATCGTTTTGCCGATGGTACTTCGAATGCTGACCTAAATCTGGCGCGGCGTTTATATGATGAGTACATCGCCTCCCTCGATCAGGAATTGGGCAGGTTGTTGGATTCGCTTGAAAGCCAGGGCCTTTTCGAGAATAGTTATGTCATCCTCACCGCTGACCATGGTGAGATGTTCGAACGCGGCGAGAAGGGACATTCCACGCCGTTGTTGTATGACCCGGTCATTCACATCCCGTTGTTGATCTCTGCGCCAGGGCAGAAGACCCGCCGTGATATTTACACCCCCACAAATGTCGTGGACATCCTCCCCACGCTCGCCCACCTGACGGGCAATCCGCTCCCTGCATGGACCGATGGAAAGCCGCTGCCCGGCCTCGGCGGTGAAGAAGATTACGAACGCAGTTTATATTCCGTGGAAGCCAAACTCAGCCCCGCCAATGGCATCCTCAACAAGGCCACGGTCGTTTTGCGAAAAGGAGACCGCAAACTCATTTATTACACAGGCTACGAAGCGGAAGATTCCTTCGAGTTGTACGACCTGAGCGAAAACATCGAAGAACTTCACGATCTGTATCCAGACCAGCCTGCCTTCGCAAAGCAAATGAAGGAAGAATTGCTCGAAGCGTTTTTCGAGGCAAATAAAAAATAAAAGACCTTTTGCAAAAGTCTAAAGATGTAACCACGGAGACACGAAGACACAGAGAAAACCAATTAAAAACTCCGTCCGCAGGAGGCTCCGCACTGCCTCTGTGTCTCCGTGGTTCAAAATAGTTTTTTACGCGCATTCTCTATGCAAGAGGTCTTATGCAAGTATTCAGTCACTCTCAAAAGGATAAAACATGAAATTTCTAATCGCAGGTCTCGGCTCCATTGGCCGACGCCACTTTCGCAACCTGATCGCCCTCGGCGAAAAGGATATCGTTCTGCTGCGCACGCGCAAGGCCACCCTGCCCGATGATGAGTTGGCGGGCTATCCCGTTGAGACTGATTTGGCCGAGGCACTCAAAAAACACAAGCCCGATGCCGTGGTCGTGGCGAATCCAACTTCGCTGCATCTCGATGTCGCCATCCCTGCGGCAGAAGCGGGTTGTCACATCCTGCTTGAGAAACCCGTTTCACATTCGCTCGACCGACTCGACCTGCTTCAAAAAGCCGCCACAAAAAGCGGAAGCAAAATTCTCGTCGGCTTTCAATTTCGCTATCATCCCACTTTGAACAAGGCGCGTGAATTGATTCAGTCTGGCGCGCTTGGCAAAATATTAACTGTCCATGTGCATTGGGGCGAGTATCTTCCGCAGTGGCATCCGTGGGAGGATTACCGCCAGAGCTATGCCGCGCGCGCCGACCTTGGCGGCGGAGTCATTGTCACGCTCACGCATCCGCTCGATTACCTGCGTTTTCTTTTGGGTGATGTCGCTTCGCTGTGGTCGTTCAACGAGCATTTGTCTGCGCTGGAATTGGATGTGGAAGATTTCGCCGAGATCGGTTTGAAGTTTTCAAGTGGGGCAGTGGGCGGCGTACACATCAATTATTTCCAGCGACCGGGCGTGCATAAACTGGAAATTGTTGGGACGGATGGCACCATGCGCTGGGACAACGCGGACGGAATCCTGCACCTGCACAAAATGCCCGCTCCTTCGGCTCCTATTCGGACCTGCCGCCTGCTCCCGTTACCGAAGCATTTTCTCCCCCCGATGGATTCGAGCGCAATCAACTGTTCATTGCGCAGACCAAACACTTCATTGACATCGTACGCGGAAACGCACAACCCATCTGCACCCTCACCGACGGGGTCCGCGCTTTGCAAATGGCGTTGGCGGCATATGAATCGCAGAAGACGGAGAGGTTGGTGAAGTTTTAGAGAGGATGCGTACCTCACGCGCATAATTTCACATCAAAACTTTTCCCTCACCCCGTTTGAAATAATTGATTGTTGGGA